>JAAURJ010000016.1 GCA_012032285.1 Sphingomonadales bacterium | reverse complement strand
ATAGCGATTTTGTTGAAAAAGGCTTTAACGCGGGCGACCGCTTGCGCGAAAAACAATGCCCGGGACAGCAGGCGGAGGTAGTGACCGCCATTAGCGATGTCACCATGGACATTAAAAAGCCATGGGCAGCTCGGCCGGCGAAGCATTGGTAAAGGCCCGCGATGCCCGTATTTCACAAATCGAGGCCGATCAGTGCCCCGACCGTGAAACGACCCGGTGTCAGGTCGTCACCCTGTTCGGCGGCGGCCAATATAAGCTTTATCAATATCGCAAATATTCCGATGTTCGTATCGCTTGGGCCCCGGAATTTAATGCGGCTTTTTTTGGCGGTGATCCTGATAATTTTAACTTCCCCCGCTATGCAATGGATGGTGCATTTCTGCGCGCTTATGAAGGCGGCAAACCGGCCAGCACGCCGGTGCATTTGAAATGGAATCCGCGTCCGCCGGTGGACGGCGAAATGACCTTTGTTGTCGGCAACCCCGGATCAACGCAGCGCGGCATGACAGCGGCGCAGCGGGCGTTCCAACGCGAAGTGGTCTTGCCCGACCGGCTTATCCAGCTATCCGAATTTCGCGGGCGCCTGATCGAAGCGATGGGTGATGATCCGGTGCGCCTGCGTGAAGGCAAGGATACATTGTTCGGATATGAAAACAGTTTCAAAGCGCTTTATGGCCGGATGCAGGCGCTGAACAATGCCGAATTTGCTGCCAGACTGGACGCTGCTGAAGCCGACTTGAAAACCAAAAGCGCAGGCAAGGTGGAAGGCGACCCATGGGGGGACATCGAAAAAGCGGTGAGCGCCTACCGCGATTTTGCGAAGGTGAGCGGACAAATTGACAGCAGCGGCGGCTCGGCGCTTTATGGCTATGCCCGTACGCTTGTCCGTGCGGCAGCAGAACGGGAAAAGCCGAATCAGGAACGATTGCCGCAATTCACCGAATCGCGTTTGCCGCTCACCCAAAAACGTGTGCTGGATCCGGTGCCGACCTATCCCTGGCTGGAGGAAATGAGCCTGCGTTTCTGGTTGTCAAAAACGCGTGAAAAACTGACCACCGATCATCCCGATGTAAAGGCATTATTGGGAAAAGAATCTCCTGAAAGCATGGCAGAGCGATTGGTATCCGGCACTAAACTTGCCGATCCTGCGGTGCGCAAAACGCTATGGGTTGGCGGCATGGCGGCAATCACGGCGTCAAACGATCCGTTGATCAAACTTGCCTTGTCCCAGGATGCCCGCGCCCGTGCACTGCAAAAACAATTTGAAAAGGAATATGAAGCACCGGTCACCGGTGCGCAGGCAAAGCTTGCCGATGCCCGCTTTGCTGCTTATGGCGACAGCAATTACCCCGACGCAACCTTCACGCTGCGGATCAGCTATGGCACCGTTAAGGGATGGCGCGAAAACGGCATTGATATTCCCACACGGACCATGATGGGCGGCACCTATGACCGGGCCACGGGCGCAGAGCCTTACATACTCGCCAAGGCTTTTGCAGAAAATGAAGCCCGAATTGACAAAAACGCCACCTATGACTTTGTATCGACCAATGATATTATTGGCGGCAATTCGGGTTCGCCCGTGCTCGATAAAGAAGGCACGGTGATCGGCGCGGCCTTTGACGGCAATATCCATTCACTGGGCGGCAATTATGGCTATGATGGCGAATTGAACCGCACGGTTTCGGTGTCAACAGAAGCGATTCAACAGGGGCTGGAGGTGCTATACCCTGCCCCCACTCTGGTCGCGGAGTTGAAAGGCAAAGAGTAAGGAGTAACAATTGGCGCACGAAGCGAGCAAGACCGCAGAAAATAACAGCGACGTTAGCGTTTTTATCGATAACATCGCCGATGACGGGCGGCGCGAAGATGCACGGATCCTACTCGCCCTATTCGAAAAGGTGACCAGTTTGCCGCCCAAAATGTGGGGAGGCACCATTATCGGCTTTGGCTGCTATCATTATAGATATGAAAGCGGGCGTGAAGGTGATTCTATGCGCTGCGGCTTCAGCCCGCGCAAAGCCAATATGGTGGTTTACCTGATCGGCGGATATGAAAATCCAGAAACGGGGGCGAAGATGGACGCGCTAAGGACGGGGCTTGGCAAGCACAAAACCGGCAAAAGCTGCTTGTATCTAGGGCAGTTATCATCAGTTGATCTTGACATTTTGGCGGAAATGATCCGCACCGATATGGCTTATATGGATGCAAAATATCCGCGTTAACGGGTAGATTGCAGTTTGATGTCACAAGGGTGGTTAGAGCGCCGCGATGAAGCCGAGCAAGATCGCCACGTCCCGTTCATCCTGATACAGACCAAAACCGATGCGCAACACGTCGCCGCGCACATCGGTTATTACTCCGCGCCGTTCAAGTGCCGCATGGACATCCGCCGCTGCCGCTCCCCGATAGGCAAGGAAGCGGGCTTGCGGTTCATCAGAGGCCGGATTGAGCAGCTGTAACTGCGGCAAGGGATCGGCTGCCTGAAACTGGTTTTTCAAGCGGCTGGCATGGTCCGAAATTGCCGCCGTCGTCAGGCCGTGATCGTTGAGCATCCTTTGCACCGCGTTGAACCGATAAAGCCCGGAAGGATCAAAGCTACTGCCCAAAAAACCGCCGGCCACAGGGCGCATACCCTATCGCACCGGGCGGCAAAGACAGATCGTCAAATTCGGCAAACCAACCGGTCACCGGCGGGCGCGGGGCAAAACCGGCAGGGGCGTGGAGGAAACAGACGCCTTCGCCTGACATTGCATATTTATACCCGCCCGCAAGGTAAAATATCCGGTCCGATAGCTCCGACAAATCGGTCGTAACTGCCATAAAACCATGATAGCCATCAATCACCACCCATGGCCCGTCTGCGGATGCCAGCGCGGCCAACCGGTCCAAATCGGGGGTAACTGCGCCGGTGCCAAATAATATCTGGCTGGCAAAGATCAGGTCATAGCCGCCCGCCTTACCCTTTTCCAACAGATCGCATGGCGCGACGCTGGTCATCTGCACCTCACCCGTTTCCACCCAGCGCATCATTTGCCGGCGAAAGCTGAAAAACTCGCCATTGGTGGTCAGCACGCGCACCGGACGGCGGTGAATAGCGGACAATATCCGCAGCAGGAAATCATGCGTATTAGGCGCAAAACAAATGCTTTGCCTATCGGGTAGGGCAAGCTCGTAGGCTAGATGCTGCTGCGCCTCTTGCCAGACCGGTCCCATCACCTTCGCCCATTTCCGGTCGGCTAACATAGCGGCATCGGCGGCGGCTTCCTCATGTCCGGCAAAGGCGGCATCGGGCCATAAATGATGGCTATGCGCCGCAAAATGCAGCCGCTGCGCATCAGCGGCTAGCGAACGGGTGAAGAGATGTTTGTAGCTCAAAGCTGTGTCCTTAATGTCCAAAGCTCCGGAAAGGCACGTTTCGCCAAAGTCCCGTGTAGATAATGTGCGCCTGCAGTGCCGCCTGTTCCGGGCTTACCCCCAATGATGCGTTCTACGGTCAGCATATGTTTATGCCGCCATGCCGCAAGCGCATCGTCAAGATCGACCAGTTTTTCGGCTAGCTGATATAGTTCCCAATAACGCTCCGGTTGCATATAAACGGTCAGGAACGCCGCCTCGACCGCGGCGTGCGGATGATAAGCTTTGCTCCAGTCGCGCTTTGTAACCTCATCGGGCAGATCCAATCCTGCCCGCCCCGCCGCCAATATCGTTTCATCCCACAGACTAGGATTATCCAACGCCGCCTGCATTGCGGCCTGCGCCTCTGGCCGTTCATCCTGATATTTCAGGAAAGATTTGTCTTTCAGGCCGAGCATAAATTCCACCGTGCGAAATTGATCCGACTGGAATCCGCTTGATGGCCCCAGGACATGGCGGAAACGGGTATAGTCGGACGGGGTCATGGTGGACAAAATATCCCAGCTGAGCGTCATCACCGCCTGTATCCGGCTGACCCGGGCCAGCGCCTTATAGGCAGGAACAAGCGCATCGGCGCTAATCTGCGTCACCGCCAGCCGCAATTCGGTGATCATCTGTTTCAGCCATAATTCCTTGGTTTGATGAATGATGATGAAAAGGAGTTCGTCGTCCTCGCCGCTGATCGGATTTTGCAAACGAGTCAAATCATCCAGCGCCAAATAGCGGGCATAAGTCATTTGCGGGGTCATATCGGTCATGGCATAAAGCATAACGCCAATTGGTTTCATCTGCTACCAGTTTGCGAAGAGTAACCTTTTTTATCGGTACAGCGAATGAAGGACAGGACAGGAAAATACCCTTCCCCCTTTTTCCTGTCCGACAATTTTTTGCTGATATATCAGGATTGACCATGTTGAAGATGACTCCCCTGCTCCTGCTTCCGTTGCTGCTTTCGGCTTGTTCGCAAAGCGAGCCATTCACCGCGCCGGCAAAAGCGGCCCCTGTTCAAAAAACCGCAAAGCTAAAGCCAAGCGCCGCCAACCCGATTGTGGTAGAACTGTATCAAAGCCAAGGCTGCTCCTCATGCCCGCCCGCCAATGCCGCACTGAATTTGGAAGCCGGGCGCAGCGATGTGATCGCACTCAATTTTTCGGTGACCTATTGGGACCGGCTTGGCTGGAAAGATGTTTTCGGCAATCCCAAATATACCCAGCGCCAATATGATTATGCAGGCGCCTTCAGATTGAAAAATGTCTATACGCCGCAAATGATTATCAATGGCCGGACGGAATTTGTCGGCAACAGTCCCGGTGAGCTTAAAAAAGCGCTGTCGATTGCTTCACCGGTTACAGGCGGGCCGTCGATATCGGCAAATGCGGGCAAGGTAACAATAGGCAGCGGCAACGGCAAAGCCGACATATGGCTCGTCCGCTATGACCGCAGGGTGCAAAATGTCGCGGTAAAAGCGGGTGAAAATAGCGGCCGCAAATTGCCGCATCAAAATGTCGTGCGGCAATTGGTTAAATTGGGTGACTGGAACGGAACATCCAGCAGCTATACCCTGCCCGCCAATCCAAGCCGCTATTTTGACAGTGTGATTTTAGCGCAGAAACCGGGCGGCGGCGCGATTATCGCGGCGCGGCGGATTTAGGGTCAAGGCCAACCCCAGCCACCAAGATCAACGCATCATAAGATAAATTGATCGTTGCATCTGGCGGCAGCAACAGGCAATCGCCCGCACCGGCATCACCGCCATCATGGCTGATCGTCCCTTTGACCGGCACAATCCATTTGCGGCCGTCAAATTCGGACAGGCGCTGCAAGCAGCCGCCATCCAACAGCATCATGCGGAAATGCGGCCCGTCCACTAGCATCTGGCCGATTGCCGCCCGCCCCGACCGGCTATCCCGATAGGGTTCGGGATTCGCCACCGCAAGCGCATCATCAAGATGCAATGTGCGCAGCTTGCCATTATCCAGCCTGCCATAATCATATAAGCGGTAGGTGATATCGGAATATTGCTGCACCTCGATCAGGGTCACGCCTTGCCCAATGGCGTGGATGGTGCCCGCCGGGATATAATAATATTCACCCGCCTGAACCGGACGCCAATCGATAAGCGCTTCAATTTCGCCCGACAATGCGGCGCGGTGCAGCGTGTCTATATCCGCCGTTTCCTTCAATCCGATACCTAGCATGGCGCCCGGCTCTGCGCCGACGATATACCAGCATTCTTCCTTGCCCGACAAATGCCCCCGCGCCTTTGCCTGTGCGTCATTGGGATGGACCTGAACCGATAATTTTTCAGACGTGAAGAGCCATTTAACCAGCAGGGGCAGTGCGTCCGCACCCGGCGCATCATACCAGATTTCGCCAATGCGCTGCCCATCGGGCACGGCAAAGTCCGGCGCGATATCGCACCGTCCCCATGGTTTCACAATCATTTGCCGTGCCAATTCCATGGCGCCTTATAAAGCGATAACCGGTTGAAGAAATGATAAATTGCACCATTGATCACATTTGCCCTTTTTTTGAGAGCAATCTGCCGCTAGGACAAAGGTGTAAGCGGTAAAAGCCGCAATTATTCTCCCCGGGCACCATCATCCATATGGAGCCATTATGACCAAATATGTAAATCGATCCGGCCTGCAAATCGCGGCGGAGCTTGCCGAATTTGCTGAAGAAAAAGCGCTGCCGGAAACTGGGGTAGACGCACAGGCATTTTGGAATGGCCTAGCCGGATTGCTGGAACGCTTTGCCCCGCGCAATGCAGAGCTGCTCGCCAAACGTGATGCGTTGCAGGAAAGCTGGACGCATGGCATAGGACAAATCCTGGCCCGATCAGCGATATGCCTGCCTATCAGGACTATTTGCGGGAGATTGGCTATAGCGTGGAGCCGCCCGCACCCTTTGTCATTGGCACGCAAAATGTCGATCCCGAAATCGCCGTCATGGCCGGGCCGCAACTGGTGGTGCCTGCGCTGAATGACCGCTTTGTCCTGAACGCCGCTAATGCCCGTTGGGGCAGCCTTTATGATGCCTTTTACGGCACCGATGCGATCGACGCGCCGCCCGCAAGGCCCGGCGGCTATGATCCGGTGCGCGGCGCTGCTGTGGTCGCGGCGGCTAAGGCGTTTCTGGACGAAGCGGTGCCGCTGACATCGGGCAAATGGGCCGATCTTGGTGATCCATCAGGCGGCATTGAGATTGCCGATCCATCGCAATATGTGGGCCAAAACGAGAAAGGCCGCCTGTTTCGTCATAACGGCCTGCATATTGAGGTCGTCTTTGATCCTGATCACCCGATTGGCCGCGATGATCCATCGGGCATTGCCGATGTGATATTGGAAAGCGCCCTGACCGCGATCATCGACCTAGAGGACAGTGTCGCCGCCGTTGATGCGCAGGATAAGGTGCTGGGCTATAGCAACTGGCTCGGTCTGATGCGCGGCGACCTGCAATCGGCCTTTGATAAAGGCGGCAAGACGGTAAAACGCAGCGCCAATCCCGACCGTAGCTATTCCGGCGGCCTGACGCTGCAGGGACGCAGCCTGCTTTTTGTGCGCAATGTCGGCCATTTGATGACCAATCCAGCGATATTGTTGCCCGATGGGTCACAGGCCCCTGAAGGGATATTGGACGCGCTGTTCACCAGCCTTTGCGCGATGCATGATTTACAAGGGTTGGGCCGTCTTCGCAACAGCCGCACCGGTTCCATCTATATCGTAAAGCCGAAAATGCACGGGCCGGAAGAATGTGCCTTTACCAATGACCTGTTCGATGCGGTCGAGGATATTCTGGGCCTTGTCCGCCATACCATCAAAGTCGGCGTGATGGACGAGGAACGGCGCACATCGGCCAATCTGGCCGCCTGTATCAATGCGGTAAAGGACCGGATCGTGTTCATTAACACTGGATTTTTGGATCGCACTGGCGATGAAATGCACACCTCCATGCAAGCCGGACCGATGATCCGCAAGGCGGATATGAAAACATCCAGCTGGATCACCGCTTATGAATCGCGCAATGTTGGTATTGGCCTTGCCTGCGGCTTGTCTGGTAAGGCGCAGATCGGCAAGGGAATGTGGGCCGCGCCCGATATGATGGCCGATATGATGACACAGAAAATCGGTCATCCTATGACAGGCGCAAACACCGCGTGGGTGCCCAGCCCGACGGCGGCAACGCTGCACGCCATTCATTATCACCGCTGCGACGTGTTCGCCCGTCAAAAAGAAGTCGCCGGAATGGAGGTGTCGGGGTTGGAGCCGCTGCTGACCATTCCCGTGGCGGCAAACGGGCATAACTGGTCCGCAGAAGAAGTCGCGCAGGAGCTGGAGAATAATGCCCAAGGCATATTGGGCTATGTTGTGCGGTGGATTGATCAGGGCATTGGCTGTTCCAAGGTGCCCGACATTAATGACATCGGCCTGATGGAGGACCGGGCGACGCTGCGCATCAGTTCGCAGCATATCGCCAATTGGATGCACCACGGGATATGCACGGCCCAGCAAGTGGACGCCGCTTTCACCAAAATGGCCGCGAAAGTCGATGCACAAAATGCGGGCGACCCGCTCTATGAAAAACTGACGCCGGATAGCATCGCCTATAAAGCCGCGCGGGCGCTGGTTTTTGAAGGGACGAAACAGCCAAATGGCTATACCGAACCATTATTGCACAAATTCCGGCTGGAGAAGAAAGCGGCGTTGGCTTCGTAGCGGAAGCCAGCAAAGCAAAAATATCGCCGGACAAGCTTTTGCTGGAAGTTTGCGTTAAAATCCCGCATGGGTTGAAAATTATCAACCCAAAACGGAAAGTGATTATGTCCGAAGATTTCTACCGCGTAAAACGCCTGCCCCCTTATGTCATCGCAGAAGTCAATGCGATGCGGGCGGCGGCGCGGGCGGCGGGCGAGGATATAATTGACCTTGGCATGGGCAATCCCGACTTGCCGCCGCCGCCGCACGTCATTGAAAAATTGTGCGAAGTGGCGCAAAAACCCGATGCCCATGGTTATTCCGCATCGAAAGGAATACCCGGTCTTCGCAAGGCACAGGCCAATTATTATGGCCGCCGCTTTGGTGTCGATCTGGACCCAGAAACCGAAGTGGTGGTAACTTTGGGATCGAAGGAAGGGCTGGCGAGCCTGGCCACCGCCATCACCGCGCCGGGGGATTGCATATTGGCCCCCAATCCAAGCTATCCGATCCACACATTCGGCTTCATTATTGCAGGGGCAACGGTGCGCAGCGTTCCGACCACGCCCGATGAACGCTATTTTGAAACGCTGGAACGCGCTATGGCCTTCACTGTGCCGCGCCCCACCTTGCTGGTGGTTAATTATCCGTCCAACCCGACAGCGGAGACGGTGGACCTTGCCTTTTACGAACGGCTGGTCGCCTGGGCAAAGGAGAATAAGGTCTGGATCCTGTCCGATCTGGCTTATTCAGAGCTTTATTATGATGGCAAGCCTACCCCCTCTATCCTTCAGGCAAAGGGCGCCAAAGATGTGGCGGTGGAATTTACCTCCTTGTCGAAAACCTATTCCATGGCGGGATGGCGCGTCGGATTTGCGGTTGGCAATAAAACGCTGATCTCCGCGCTGACGCGGGTGAAAAGCTATATTGATTATGGCGCGTTCACGCCGATACAGGCCGCCGCCTGCGCCGCGCTCAATGGTCCGCAGGATATTGTCGAGCAGAATAGGCAGCTTTATCACAAACGCCGCGATGTTCTGGTCGAAAGCTTTGGGCGCGCCGGATGGGATATTCCCGCCCCGCCCGCATCCATGTTTGCATGGGCACCATTGCCCCCCAAACTGCATAATATGGGCAGCCTTGAATTTTCCAAACAGTTGCTGACCCAGGCTGGCGTCGCTGTCGCTCCGGGCGTTGGCTATGGCGAAGATGGCGAAGGCTATGTCCGCATCGCGCTTGTGGAAAATGAACAGCGGATCCGGCAAGCGGCGCGCAATGTAAAAAAATATCTGCAAAGCATGGGTGTCACCACCCCGGCAGAAAAAGAGGCGGTTTGATCGGGTAAGGGCCGCGCAATAAACCGCCGGCCCTTAGCCTATGGCCGTGATCCTAAACGATCGGGGCCACATATTCTTCTCCAAGCGGGTCTTCTCCATATTGGTTGGCCCCGATGGTGCCGCGCTGGGTGAACCAGATGATATTCACAATAGACGCTATCCCCCCGATATAGGGGATAGCGCCTACCACCGCAAAAATCACGAACATCCAACCCGAATAGCCCAAATCATGCCAGCGGCGGATATTGACGGCTATCGAAGGGATTAAGAAGATGAAAAACAAAATTCCCAAAAGTATAAAAAACAACATTCCTCCAAAATCAAATCTCGCGCTTTCCTGTTCCAGAAATTCAAATCCGGTCAGAACGCCCGGTATCAATATCGCCACCATCAGGACACAAAATTGCAGCAGCGTGAACATCCAATATTCACGGCGGCATGACCGGCCATGAAATTCGGCATAACGTTTAAACGGTAAGAACATCCATTCCATATTGCCCCCTGTTCAAAGCCTTTTTGTGCGGCGGAAAAATTGAAAAGACAAGCGCAAAAATCATGCCTTGCGACAGGCTTGTCACCACCGCCGAAATAGGGCATCGACCTAATCATGTCCCGCACCGATTTTGCCTTTCACCATCAATTCCGCGTCCGTTGGGCGGAAACCGATGCGCAAGGAATTGTCTTTAATGCCCGGTATCTTGACTATGCCGATATAGCGATCACCGAATATTGGCGGGCATTGAATTTTGCACAGAAATATCCCGATACCCAAGTGCAAAACCCATGTGAAAAAAGCAACGATCCTATGGTCCGCTCCCATCCGACCGGATGAGATAATCGAAGTCATGGTCCGCACGCTTCACGTCGGACGGACCAGTTTTACCCAGCTTGTCGAAATCCATGGCACCGAGACGCAGCAGGATGATTTGCGTGCCGAGATTGAAATGGTCTATGTCCATGTCGACTTAGCAACGCACCGGCCCGCGCCGCTCCCGCAATGGCTTGGCAAGGAATTTACCGACTTTGACGCGCAAGGAGAAACGCAGCAATGAATGCAAAAGTCGAATTTTTCTTTGATCTCTCCAGCCCCTGGACCTGCCTTGCCTTTCACAATATCCGTCCGGTTGTTGCGAAGCATGGCGCCGCTATTGTCTGGCGGCCGATATTGGTCGGCGGTGTATTCAATGCGGTGAACCCGGCGGTTTACGCCGCGAGGGAGGATATGCGCGGGCCAAAAGCGCGGCATTATGCAAAATCGCTGAAAGACTGGGCCGCTCTCGCCGGGGTGACGATGCGTTTTCCCTCCCCGCACCACCCCTTAAAAAGCGTGCTGGCCATGCGGGCTTGCTGCGCCTTGGAAGAGGATCAGGACGCACTGGAACATTTTGCCGAGGCCGCCTTTACCGCCTATTTTACCGGGCAGGCCAATCTGGATGATCCGGCCATATTGGCGGGCATTGCCGATGCCGCGGGTTTTGACGGACAGGCGCTGATCGCGCGGACGCAGGAACAGGCGGTGAAAGACCGGCTGCGCAGCAACACCGAAGAGGTGATTGCACGGGGCGGCTATGGTTCGCCGTCGATATTTGTAAACGGCGATGATATGTATTTTGGCAATGACCAATTGCCGCTGATAGAAGCCAAGATTAAAGCCGCGCGATAGGACAAGAGGGAGAAAGATATGACCGCCCGCGTTACAATAGATATTCAGGACCATATTGCCGATGTCCGCTTTAACCGCCCCGATAAGCTGAACGCGCTTGACCGGGAACAGATTGACGCAATAATCGAAGCCGGCAAAGAGCTGTCCGCTGCCAAGGGCGTGCGCGCTGTGGTCTTGTCGGGTAATGGCGATGCATTTTGCGCCGGGCTGGATATGTCGCTGTTCCAACCGGGCAATGCCGTCACCACCAACCTTACCGATCGCAGCCATGGCAATGCCAATATCTTCCAGCATATTGTGCTGCAATGGCGGCGCTTGCCTGCGCCGGTGATCGCCGCTGTACATGGTGCCTGTATTGGCGGCGGCCTACAATTTGCGAGCGCGGCCGATATACGCATCGTTCATCCGGCCGCAAAAATGTCGATCATGGAAATGCGCTGGGGCCTGATCCCCGATATGGGCAGCTATGCCACATGGCGCAATTTTGTGCGCGACGATGTGCTTCGTGAACTCACCTATACCAACCGTATTTTTTCCGGCGAAGAAGCTGGGGAGCTTGGCTTTGCTAGTCATTTATCGGATGATCCCCATGCCAAAGCGATGGAACTCGCCCGGGAGATAGCGGGCAAAAACCCCCATGCGATTCAGGCGGCAAAACGGTTGATCAACGCCCTGCCCGATATGGATGAGGATGCGATATTGATGATGGAATCGCGCGAACAGGACGGCGTTGCCAGCCACCCCAATCAAATAGAGGCTGTGATGGCCTTCATGCAAAAACGCGCTGCGAATTTTATCGATTAGGGCCGCCCCCTAATCCTTAAACACAACGGTTTTGGAACCGTTCAAAAACACCCGGTCATTCAAATGCAGATGCACCGCCGCGGCCAAAACGCGGCGTTCAATGTCGCGGCCTTTGCGGACCAGATCGCTGGGTGTATCGCTATGCGTGATGCTTTCGGCATTTTGGTGGATGATCGGGCCTTCGTCCAGATCCGTGGTAACATAATGGGCGGTCGCGCCGATCATTTTGACTCCGCGATCATAGGCCTGATGATAAGGTTTTGCGCCCTTAAACCCAGGCAGGAAGCTATGGTGGATATTGATACAGCGCCCCTGTAAATAGGCGGCCAGATCATCGGACAATATCTGCATATAGCGGGCAAGGACCACCAGCTCCGCGCCTGTATCCTCGACTATTGCCTTTATCCCGGCCTCTTGCACGGCCTTTGTCTCACCTGTCACGGGCAAATGGTGGAAAGGAATATCGCCGATCAGCGCGCTGTTGATCGCCTCTTTGGGATGGTTGGAAATTATGCCCACCACCTCCATATTAAGCTCCCCCGTGCTCATGCGGTAGAGCAGGTCGACAAGGCAATGGTCAAATTTCGACACCAGGATTAACACCTTACGCGATGCATTATTGTCGCATAATTTCCAGTCCATCGCGTATTTTTTGACCAGCGGCGCAAAAGCGGAGCGGACCGCGTGCAAATCCATATCGCTATCGGGAAAATCGAACCCGATGCGCATGAAAAACCGTTTCTGTTCCAGATCGTCATATTGCTGCGATTCAAGGACATTGCCGCCAAGCTGCGCCAACATGGTGGTGACGGCGGCGACAAGGCCAGGTTGATCGTCGCAGGAAAGCGACATAACGAACTTGTGTAATGACATAATAGCGTTCCTGTTGCACAAAGGGATGAATAAAAAAAGAGATTCAATGGAGAGAGATGATGAAGACCAAAGCCGCTGTCGCCTTTGAAGCCAAACGCCCGCTCGAAATTGTCGAACTGGATCTAGAAGGACCAAAGGCAGGCGAAGTGCTGATCGAGATTATGGCAACCGGCATATGCCACACCGATGCCTATACGCTGGACGGATTGGATAGCGAAGGGTTGTTTCCCTCCGTTTTGGGGCATGAAGGCGCTGGCATCGTGCGCGATGTGGGTGCGGGCGTCACCAGCGTGAAACCCGGCGACCATGTTATCCCGCTTTACACACCCGAATGCCGGCAGTGTAAAAGCTGCCTTTCGGGCAAAACCAATTTATGCACCGCCATCCGCGCGACACAGGGCAAGGGCGTAATGCCCGACGGCACCAGCCGTTTCCGCTATAAGGGTCAGGCTGTTTATCATTATATGGGCTGTTCCACCTTTTCCAATTTCACCGTTTTGCCCGAAATTGCGGTGGCCAAAATTCGGAAGGACGCGCCTTTTCAATCCAGTTGTTATATTGGCTGCGGCGTGACCACCGGCGTGGGGGCGGCTGTAAATACCGCGCAGGTCCGCCCCGGCGATAATGTCGTGATCTTCGGGCTTGGCGGCATTGGGCTTAATGTCATACAGGGCGCAAAAATGGCGGGTGCGGACCGGATTGTCGGGGTTGATGTAAACCCTGCCAAAGAGGAATGGGGCCGCAAATTCGGCATGACCGATTTCGTCAATCCGGCAAATGTTACCGATGTCACCGCATATCTGGTGGATATGCTCGACGGCGGAGCGGATTACAGTTTTGATTGCACCGGGAATACTGATGTCATGCGCCAAGCGCTGGAATGCTGTCACCGGGGATGGGGGACGAGCATAATCATTGGCGTTGCCGAAGCAGGTAAAGAAATCGCCACCCGCCCGTTCCAACTGGTTACCGGCCGCAACTGGCGCGGCACCGCCTTTGGCGGGGCAAAGGGCCGCACCGATGTGCCCAAAATTGTCGATTGGTATATGGACGGAAAGATACAGATTGACCCGATGATCACCCATGTGTTGAAACTGGAAGAGATTAACACCGCTTTTGACCTGATGCACAAGGGCGAAAGCATCCGCAGCGTTGTTGTTTTTTAGCGTGATATTCATTACGCCCGTCATTGCGAGCCTTCAAAAGGAGGCGCGGCAATCCAAAGCAGCCAAGCCCGCCCCCGGATTGCTTCGCCGCACCGCTCCTCGCAATGATGCGCAGGGCGGCGATAATGTTATTAGGTTCTACAAAAGAAGGAGAATATTATGTCTATGTTCAGCCATATCATGCTGGGCGCCCGCGATATTGACGAGGCAAAGAAATTTTACGACGCGACCATGGGCGTGCTTGGTTACCGCGAAGGGGTGATCGATCCCAAGGGCCGGCTTTTCTACTATGACAAGCGCGGAACATTCGGCCTGTCAATCCCGATTGACGGCAATCCCGCCAGCTGCGGCAATGGCAGCACCATTGGTTTTGCAGTGGAAAGCGCAGAGCAGGCCGAGGCATGGCACGCCGCCGGACTTGCCCATGGCGGCAGCGCTATTGAAGACCCGCCCGGCATTCGGGAAGGCGGCGGCATGAAAATGCACCTTGCATATTTGCGTGACCCGTCGGGCAATAAAATCTGCACATTGCTGCGTATGGGTTGACGGTTCCATGACGCTGGAAACGCTATCGGCCAACCTGTCTTTTGGCGGGGTTCAGGGCGTATACCGGCATAAATCGGCACAGACAAAGACGGACATGACATTTGCCGTCTTTGTCCCGCCGCATGATCCCGGCGCGAAGCTGCCCGTGATCTGGTATTTATCCGGCCTCACCTGCACCCATGCCAATGTCATGGAAAAGGGCGAATATCGCCGCGCCTGCGCCAAGCTGGGCCTGATCTTCATTGCGCCCGATACCAGCCCGCGCGGGAATGATGTGCCCGATGATGACGCTTATGATTTCGGTCAGGGCGCGGGCTTTTATGTCGATGCGCTGCGCCATCCATGGGCCGCCCAATATCGGATGCGCAGTTATATTGAGGATGAATTGCCCGAAATCATCGCCGCGCATTTTCCGGCCGACAGGAGCAGGCAGGCCATTATGGGGCACAGCATGGGCGGGCACGGTGCGCTGACCATCGGAATGCGTAATCCCGATCGTTATAAAAGCATCTCCGCCTTTTCCCCGATCGTTAGCCCCATCCAATGCCCATGGGGGCAAAAGGCGCTGACCGGTTATCTGGGTGATGATCCGGCAATTTGGCGGCAATATGACGCCTGCGCCCTGATAAAGGATGGCGCCCGCACCCCTGCTTTGTTGGTGGATCAAGGGACGGCGGACAATTTCCTGCACGATCAGTTGCAGCCCGCATTATTGGATGCCGCCTGCCGCGATGCGGGTATCGACCTGACGCTCAATATGCGGGATGGCTATGACCATAGCTATTTTTTCATCTCCACCTTCATGGCGGAGCATTTACGCTGGCACGCGGCGCGGCTTTAGCCTTATGCCACATTCCTGCTTTGTGCGGCTTTGAACAGTTCCAAACTGTCGGCAAACCGCATTGGACGGCCGAAATAATAGCCCTGAATTTTTTTGCAGCCCAGTTCCTGGATCAGATTCAATTCTGCTTCTGTCTCCACGCCTTCTGCTGTTGTGGACAAATCGAGCGCATCGGCCATGGCGACCACCGCGCGGATAATGGCAAGGCTTTCGGCTTTGTTTTTGCAGCGCCCTGTACAAAACTGCGGTCCACTTTGATCGTATCAAAACGGACATTGGACAAATAGCCAAGCGAGCTATAGCCGGTGCCAAAATCATCCAGCGACAATTTGATCCCAAGACCGCGTATCCGTTCCAAAACCTTGATCGCCAAACCGCCATCGCGCAGGAAAATGCTTTCGGTCACTTCCAATTCCAGCCGCCAGGCCGGCAGACCGCTATCATGCAGAGCGGAGATAACCGTTTCCATAAAGGCGGGTGACGTTAGCTGATCCACCGAGATATTGACCGCAACCTTGGTCGTTTCCGGCCATTGCATCGCATCAGAGCAGGCTTGGCGCAGCACCCATTCGCCAATGGGCACTATCAGCCGGGCATCTTCGGCAACGGGAATGAATTTGCCGGGTGAGACATTGCCGAATTTGGGGTTGTTCCAGCGCACGAGCGCTTCAAAGCCGACCAATGTATGGTCGTTTGCGGCGTTGACGACTGGTTGATATTCAACATGAAGCTGTTTCTTGTCCACCGCATCACGCAGTTCCACCTCCATCAGGCGGCGTTCCTCCGCGCTGGCGTGCAGCTTATGCTGATAGCTATTATGGCTGTTACCGCCGACTTCCTTTGACCGGTATAGCGCAAGATCGGCACTGCGCATCAGCAGTTCCACGGTGCGGCCATCGGCGGGGCCATAGGCACTGCCGACGCTGGCCCCGATGAACAGGCTATTCTGATCCACCTCATAAGGGCGCGAGAGAGCTTCGATAATCCGCTTTGCAAGCCGGGACAGATATTCGGCGCTGGATGCATCCTTGACGACAACGGCAAATTCATCGCCGCCCAAACGGCCGCACAATTCATTGTCGGACATAATCAGCTGCAACCGCTTTGCCACCTGCGCCAGCAAACGGTCGCCTATCGGATGCCCCAATGTGTCGTTCACCGCCTTAAACCGATCAAGGTCGATCATCAAAAAGGCGCAGCGCCGCCGCCATTTGTCCGAATCCTGCAGGGCCGTTCCCAATGTTTCGGTCAATTGCAACCGGTTGGGCAGGCCCGTCAACGTATCAAATCGGGCCAGATGCGAAATCTTGTCGGCGGATTCGCGTTGCTCAGTGACGTTTGAACCCACGCCACGAAAGCCCAAAAAGCTGCCATTTTCGCCAAAGCGGGGCGAAGCCGATAATTCCCACCAGCGGTTTTGCCCGTTAATGACAACCGGAACGATAAGATTGCTGAACGCTTCGCGTTTTTTAAGCCGGTCGGCCACATCGTGTAAGGCTTTATCATATTTCCCGTTTTCCCATGCATCGCCCGCGATCAATTTGAGCAAAGGTTGCCCCTCAATCGTCTTGGGATCCTGTCCCAAGGCATAAGCAAAACGGGGGCTGACATGGGTAACGCAGCGCGATGTATCGGTCTGCCAAAGCCAGTCGGCACCGCTATCTTCAAATTCGCGCAGCAGCAGGCTGACCGTCTCCGATTTATCCTGCAATACCTTGCCTGCAACTTCGAACAATATCTGAGCCCGGGCTGATCGTAATGTCGCTCCGATCAGCAAGCCGCCTATCGCCAGCGCCGCAAGGGCAAGATAATAACCCTCTTGATATACGAAAATCGCCGAAGCACACACACTGGTCACGCTGATGAAAATCGTGGCCGACATGGGCGCGGTGGGCAGCAAGAGCGAGGCATAAACCATCATCGCCAGCGCAATCGACCACAGGCCGAGCATCTGCATCACATCGCCGTGCAGGCCAAGCAGGAAAAATGCCGATCCCCATGCAACCCCAGTCAAACCAGCATGAATCTGGAATAACAAAAGATCAGATTTGCCATAATATTGGCGCGGGACGGCCGCATTGCTATCAAATTTGTGGAAGGAATAAGCGTGGAAGCCGACAAAATGATCAGCCAGCCTATGGTCGCCCACATCGGCGCGGTTTCCCGGTAGAGAGCGAGCGCGACAACCGCGAAAAACAGATTGATCGCCACCCGTAAAAAGGAACGGTCGCGCAGCGAGCGTGTCTGGATCGAGCGCACAAAATCGCTATCCATGCCAACGGGCTCGGCAAGCCCCAAAAGCGCCCGAAACGAAATATTCGCCGGTAAATCTGTATTTTGGTCAAAATCAGTCACAAAACCGCTTCTAGCTGCGGAACCTTACCGATTGGTAAGCAAAAGCACCGACGCGGGATGAATAGAATATTTTTTATCTATGATTTACATATACTTATAATATTTACCAGATTTTTACCATGAAAATTCGGCCATCTGGAATGCCAAAACGCCTTTATGCCGCCACTGGATAGGGTTGAATCTCCCCCGATAAATACAGATTTCGCGCCTTTGCCCGGCTAAGTTTGCCGGAGCTGGTACGCGGTAATGTTCGCGGCGGCACCAGTTCGACAACGCAGTTCATACCGGTGACAGAACGAACCTTATCCTTAATCTGTTCATGCAGTTTCATCCGTTCGGCATCGTCCGACGTGCGGCATTGCACCAATACAGCCGGCGTTTCCTCTCCGCCCGGTGTGGTAATGGAAAAGGCGGCAATATCGCCCGATTTGAAACCCGGTAATTGTTCTACCGCCCATTCAATATCCTGCGGCCAATGGTTTTTGCCATTGATGATAATCATATCCTTTGCCCGGCCAACAATGAAGACATAACCGTCCGACATATATCCCATATCGCCGGTATCCAGCCAGCCATCGACCAGACAGGCGGCGGTTGATTCTGGATCGCGGAAATATTCTTTCATCAGGCTGGGCCCATTGCACCACACTTTGCCAATGGTTTGATCGGGCAAGACATTGCCATCTTCGTCGCGCACCTCAATCGTCATATCCTTGACGGCTTTGCCGCAATTGACAATCGCGCGGTAGCGTGTCGGGCGTTCTACGCTGCCCGCTTGGCCGCTGAGTTCGGTTTCCTCAACCAGTTCGACCTTAATCCCCTCTCCCATCGGCATGATCGACACCGCCAGGGTCGCCTCGGCCAAGCCATAGCTGGGGGCAAAGGCCCTTGCGCTAAATCCTGCATCCCCAAAGGCATCGACAAAACTTTGCATAACATCAGGGCGGATCATATCGGCACCATTGCCCGCAAGCCGCCATTTCGATAAATCAAAACGGTCGCCAACATGGCTTTGACTGGAAATGCGGCGGGCGCAAATGTCATACCCAAAGGTCGGTGAGTAGCTGATGACGGTGCCATCGGCATTGCTGATCATATCGAGCCAGGCCAAGGGGCGCCGAGCGAAATCTTCGGTCTTCATATAATCGGTCGATACTTGATTGGCGACCGGAGAGAGAAAGCATCCGACAAGGCCCATATCATGATACCATGGCAGCCAGGATACACAGCGGTCGCCCTCCACCACTTCCATCCCGTGCGAATGAGCAGACAGGTTATTGAGCAACGCTTTATGCGTCACCGCAACACCGTGCGGAAAACGGGTCGAACCGCTCGAATATTGCAGATAGCAAATCTCGTCTGTGTCCGCTTTTGGCAATTCGCATTGCAGCGCGATCCGGTCCGAAAACTCCGCCCAGTCAATCCCCTCTACCCCGCAATTTTGTGCAGCAGCACCCGCCATTTCGGACAGTTCGGGCGGGAAGAATAATATCGCCGGATCGCTGCTTTTCAACTGCACCGATAATTGGTCAATATAGCTTTCCTTGCCGCCAAAACTGGTTGGCAGGGGCAAGGGCACAGGCCAAGCGCCCGCATAGACGCAGCCAAAAAATAGCGCCGCAAAATCTGGCCCAGTTTCGGCAATAAGCGCAATCCGGTCCTTCTTTTTCACACCATGACTGATCAACCGGTAAGCGACATCCAGAGCGTCTTTTTGCATTTCCGAATAAGGATAGGGCCGCGCCAGATTGCCCCGCATATCATGGAAATTAAGCCCGCGTTTCCCGCTGGCGGCATAATCCAAAGCTTCCCCCAATGTTGAAAAGTCGGACAAACGGCGCGGTAATTTATCCACCGTTGGCGTTGGTGCGAGTTCACCCATAAATATCCCATTCCTTATTACTGGCGACCATAGGCCTGCTTCCGAAACTATAGCCCATATTTTTATTTTCGGGCGTGTATAGACGGTGATGCAAGTTTAAAATTGGGTATGACTGTGGCAACAATGGGGCGTGAAAGACCGTTCGACTCAAAAAAGGCCCGCCCCGCCGCTCAATAATCGCCATTTGCGCGATCTAGCGCTGCACTATGTGGGACGCTATGCCACAACAAAAGCAAAACTTAACAGCTATTTAGCACGAAAGATACGCGAGAGAGGTTGGACAGCGGCGGAAACAAAGCCCGATTTGGAAGCATTGTCGGCGGAATTTGCCGACTTGGGCTATATTGATGACGCTGCCTATGCTGCATCACGGGCGCGCAGTTTTGCCCGGCGCGGCTATGGGCAAAGACGGTTGGAACAGGATTTATACGCCGCCGGAATCAGCGACTATGATGCCATAGAAGCCCGCAGCGAAAGCGCAGCGCAGCTATGGCAAAGCGCCCATGCCTTTGCCCGGCGCAAGGGCATTGGCCCCTATGCAAAAGAAACCGCGCCGCCGGAAAAACGGCAAAAGCAACTGGCCGCATTCGTGCGGGCGGGCCATGCCTATGACATTGCTCGAAAATTCGTCGAAACACAGCCGGGAGAATATGTCGAAGGCGATGAGACAGGAACATAAGGGTAATTGCACCCAGGATCAGCTGCTTTCGCCTGTCCGGCAAAGCCTTGGCGATTAAAAAAAGCGGCGTTCCCGTCCCCCGGAAACGCCGCTTTTATTTGCTATTAGGATATAGAAAATCCTGAAATGATTTTTAATCTTTAGACACGGTCAAAACGGTCTGCGTTCATCACTTTGGTCCAAGCGGCGACGAAATCCTTTACGAATTTTTCGCCATTGTCGCTTTGTGCATAGGCTTCGGAAACCGCGCGCAGCTGCGAATTGGAACCGAAGACCAGATCGGCGCGGGTTGCGGTCCACCGCTGTGCGCCGGATTTGCGGTCGGTGCCGACATAATGTTCATCGCCGCTGCCCTCTGTGGGCGCCCATCGGGTTCCCATATCCAGCAGGTGGACGAAAAAGTCGTTGCTAAGCGTGCCCGGTTTGTCTGTTAACACGCCGTGACCGCTATTGCCCGACACCGCGCCAAGCACACGAAGCCCGCCAACCAGCACGGTCATTTCGGGGATAGAAAGCCCCAAAAGCTGTGCCCGGTCGATCAACATTTCTTCGGTTTTTACGCCCGCTTTGGTTTTCAGATAATTGCGGAAGCCATCGGCAAATGGCTCCAACGGTTCAAAGCTTTCGGCATCGGTATGCGCGTCGCCTGCATCGCCGCGGCCGCCGGTAAAGGGAACAGCGATGGTATAACCTGCATCCTGAGCCGCTTTTTCGACGGCGGTGCTGCCCGCCAGAACAATGGCATCGGCCACCGACAAATCACCTTTCAGCTCTTCGATCTTGGTCAGCACTTTGCTGAGTTCCGCAGGGTCATTGGCGGCCCAATCTTTTTGCGGGGCAAGACGGACGCGGGCGCCATTGGCACCGCCGCGATGATCGGAATTGCGGTAGGTGGAGGCCGAAGCCCATGCCGCCTTGACCAGCTCGCTTACGGAAAGACCGCTATCCAAAATCGCGGTTTTGAACGCTGCAACCGACGCGTCCGATGGCTTGGAGCCTGCGGGAACCGGATCCTGCCAGATCAAGTCTTCGGCCGGAACTTCTGGTCCAACATAGCGGACTTTCGGTCCCATATCGCGGTGGCACAATTTGAACCATGCGCGGGCAAAGGCGTCGTCCAGTTGCTCTGGATTGGCCAAAAAGCGCTCCGAAATCTTGCGATAGTCGGGATCCATTTTCAACGCCATGTCGGCGGTTGTCATCATGGTCGGCACTTTTTTATTCGGATCGCGGGCATCGGGCGCCATATCTTCGGGATCGGGATTGACCGGCGTCCATTGCTGCGCCCCTGCTGGGCTGTGAACCAGTTCATAGTCATATTTGAACAGCAGGCGGAAATAATCATGACTCCAACTGGTCGGATTGTTCGACCAAGATCCTTCAATTCCCGAAGTGGTGATATGGCCTTTGCCAATTTCATCGGCATCATTGAGCCAGCCAAAGCCCATAAGGTGCAAATTTTCGCCTTCTGGAGAGCCGCCAAATGTATCCGAAGGTTTTGCGCCATGCGCCTTGCCAAAGGCGTGGCCGCCAGCGGTCAGCGCGACGGTTTCCTCGTCATTCATCGCCATGCGCTTGAATGTCTCACGCATATCGCGGGCAGATAGCAAAGGCTCGGCAATGCCGCCCGGACCTTCTGGATTCACGTAGATCAGGCCCATCTGGATCGCGGCCAGCGGATTTTCAAGCGCCTTGCCCTCATCAGGGATGATCCGGGTTTCAACGCCCTGATCCACCCAAAGCTCTTCTGTGCCCCAATAGGTCATTTCTGGTTCAAAGACGTCGGCGCGGCCGCCGCCGAAACCGAATACTGGTCCGCCCATGCTTTCAATGGCGACATTCCCGGCAAGGATGAACAGGTCGGCCCAGCTTAGCTGATTGCCATATTTCTGCTTGATCGGCCACAACAGGCGGCGGGCCTTGTCGAGATTGCCATTATCGGGCCAGCTATTAAGCGGCGCAAAACGTTGCTGCCCGCTGCCCGCGCCGCCGCGTCCGTCGCCGGTGCGGTATGTGCCCGCCGCGTGCCATGCCATACGGATGAAAAAGGGGCCATAATGTCCATAATCGGCAGGCCACCATTCCTGACTGTCGGTCATGAGCGCGGTGAGATCGTCTTTCAGGCCCTGATAATCAATCTTGCTGAACGCTTCGGCATAGTTGAAATCCTCGCCCAGCGGGTTCGCGCTCTTGCCGCCCTGTGTCAACAAATCCAGTTGCAGCGAATCGGGCCACCAATCCTTGTTGGTGCGGCCAAGAAGCGAGCGCTGTTCGCCTTCATGCATCACGGGGCATTTGCTCATCTCATTCATTTTTGCTCTCCATTTCTTCGGGGGATTTTGGTTATCTTTATGTAGGGTGAAGTTAGCCGCTATATAAGGCCGTTTGCCAACAGATTTTATGACATAGACATATAGGGCTTTTCGATCATTAAGGTTTCAAGGATCGGAAAAAGCGATAATTCCCTGATTTAACAAGGTGAGCAACACCGGCTTTGCTTCCTGATCCGCCAAAAGCTCCGAACCGGCCTCCGCCCGCATATCGCCGCACAGCGCCCTTGCAAATATGGCCAGATGTCCGGTGCAGGCAAATTCCTGCCCGCCTGCAAACAACATCACATCGCCGCCGCCCGTTTCGATAAAGGCCGTTCGGGCGGCCGGATTGCGGATCACATAGGCACCGCCCTCCAGACGACCGATCAGGCTTTTTGTTGTAAACGCCTTTTCGGCTGTCCAGTCCATATCGGGATATTTGGGAAGGCTGTTATAATGGCCGAACCAGCGGGCAAAATCGGCCTTGTCCGAAAGCGCCCCGACCATCATCGCGTGCAGCCGATCAATGGCGTGCGCGCCAATCTCGCCTGCATTGTCCTGACCTGTCAAACCGGGGTCACCATAGCGTTCATCCTTGACCATGGTTTCAATGATATGGTCGCAATAATCGCCCAGCATCTCTGCTACAGACGGGGCACGAAATCCGATCGAATAGGTCATGCAGTCGTCGCCCACTGCAATGCCATTATGCGCGATACCGGGCGGGATATAAAGCATATCACCCGGTTCAAGCACCCATTCCTCCTCCGCCTGAAATTCGGCGAGAAGCCGCAGATCATCGTGCGGGATTAACGGGCTGCCCTGATCGCAAAATCCGCCTATCTGCCAGCGCCGCCGCCCCAGCCCCTGAATCAAGAAAACATCATATTGGTCAAAATGCGCCCCTACCCCGCCGCCATCGCTGGCATAGCTGACCATTACATCGTCAATGCGCCAATCGGGAATGAAACGAAATGGCGCAATAAGCGCTGCCACCTCTGGATCAAAATGATCGACCGCCTGCACCAAAAGCGTCCATGGCTCAGCGCCCAGCCGGGCAAAATCGCTTTCGTCAAAGGGACCAAATTCAGCCCGCAGCCCATGCGACTCTTGCACCACCAGACGCGACTCCACCTCCTCCTCGCAGGCAAGCCCTGCAAGAGCATCGGGAGCAAGGGGATTTTGCCAATGACCAAAAGCGCCGCGGATCAAATGCGGTTTTTTCTGCCAATAATCACGCAGGAAAACGCCGGGATCGAAATTGTTGAGGTTCATCGGCTTTTGCTACACTTAATAATGGTCAGGCACAGCAGAAATTTTCAAACAGGAATAACAGGAGCAGCACATCGTTTAACCCGGCCAATTGCCTATCGCGCCCGCCGGTGGCAAAGAGCGGCTATGGCCAAGCTGATCCTCTTTAACAAACCTTATGGCGTGCTGTCGCAATTTACCGATAGAGGTAGCGAAACGGCGCGTTCGACGCTTTCGGACTATTTGGCCATAGCCGGTGTCTATCCGGCGGGCAGGCTGGACCGGGATAGCGAAGGGTTGTTGCTGCTCACCGATGACGGGCGGATGCAGGCGCGGATTTCCGATCCCAAATATAAAATGCCCAAAACCTATTGTGTGCAGGTCGAAGGAGATGCGGGCGAGGATCATCTTACCCTGCTGCGCCGCGGTGTGCGGTTAAAGGACGGAATGACCGCGCCTGCCAAAGCCGATCGCATAGATCCCCCTGCCCAATGGCCGCGCGACCCGCCGGTGCGTTTCCGCAAAACCGTACCCGATTGCTGGATCAGCCTGACCATCACCGAAGGGCGCAACCGTCAGGTCCGGCGGATGACTGCGGCTGTCGGCCTGCCCACGCTGCGGTTGATACGATGGCGTATTGGCGATTGGAATCTGGACGGGTTAGAATCAGGCGCATGGCGCGAAGTCAAAATCTAGGGTTAGGGCAATATTAACGATGGCGGGGGTTGTGAATTTTTCTCTTTCCTACAAATAACCATATAGGTTACAAAATAGCCTATGAAAAATCCAAATATCCCCCCATCCGCCAAAACCACTGCCCTTGATAGCAATGGTTTTAATCCCAATGATTATGAATGGATACCCGTTGCCAAGCGCCGCCGAAGCGATGGATGGACCCCGCAATGCCAGCGGCAGTTCATCGAAGCTTTGGCAGATAGCGGCTCTGTGACCACTGCGGCGCAGGCTTGCGGAATGTCGCGCATGGCCTGTTACAAGCTGCGCCGGTCGCCCGGTGCGGAACGATTTGCCGCCGCGTGGGATGCCGCGATTGAACAGGCCAGCAGACAGTTGATCGATATCGCCTTTGACCGCGCAATCAATGGTGTTGAAGATTTCATTTTGGACCGTGAAGGCAATCATATCTACACCAAAAAGCGGTATAATGACCGGCTGTTGATGTTCCTTTTGAAACATTACGGGCAAGAACGTATCGGCAGCCCGGATTATGCCCATAGGGATCAACTGCAAACAGATTTCTCACTGGATGATACAGCGCTAGGAACGCCCGTTGCCGCATTGATCGATGGATTGGAGCCGCAATGCCCGGCCGACCCGCATAAATTGATGCATCCGGATGATTTCAAAAATCTGTTGCTGAACGAAAAAGAGGAAGAGGCCTTTTATCAATCTGTAGGACAAAACCTCACAAAATCGGGAATAAATGGCCCAAAATATAGCTTCCTTGGTGTAAACTTTGTAAACTTAGGATCGGGCCGGTTGCGGATAATCAGCCGTCTTCATTCATAAACCCGGTCGCCTGCGCCACCGCTTCAGACGCGCGCAGGCCGGAAATGATACGCATCAAATGTTGCAGGTCATGCACCTCCAAATCGGCTTCATAAGTGTGGAATTGCTGATCCCTTGTTGTCAAACGCAGGTTGAGGATATTGGCTTTTTGAAACCCGAATATACCCGCAATTTCACCCAAAGTGCCGGGACGGTTATGGACGATGACACGCACCCGCGCCGCCGCTCCGTCGCTATCCTGCCCCCAGCTTAAATCGACCCAGTCAATATCGGTGCCGCTGGCCAGCCGGTCGCATTCAATCGTATGCACCTCCACCGGTTGCCCGGATATGCGCAGGCCAACAATCCGGTCGCCCGGAACCGGGTGGCAGCAATCGCCAAGATGATAGCCCATGCCAGGCGTCAGGCCACGGATCGATATCGCCCGTTCCTGGCTGGTCCATTCGCTGCCATCATCGATCGGGATCATAGGCCGGGAACCAGCGCCTTGATAAGCTGCTTATCATTCACTTTTCCGGTGCCAACGGCGTGCATCAAATCCTCTTCGCCATCATAACCAAGGCGGTCTGCCGCCGCATCGAGCGCTTTTTTGCCAATCTTGATCGGCGAACGCTGCACCACCTCATCATAAAGCTCCCGCCCAATAGCGATCAGCTCATCGCGCTCCTGAAAGCGGACATGACGGCGAATGGCGGCCCGCGCTTTGCCGGTGACCACAAAGTTAAGCCAATTGGCCTGCGGCTCCTGTGCGGCGCTTTTCAATATCTCGACCATGTCGCCATTGGACAGCTGTGTGCGCAGCGGCACATGACGGCCGTTAATCTTTGCCCCGACCGTCTTGTCACCCAAATCGGTATGCACGGCATAGGCGAAATCTACCGCCGTTGCGCCCTTTGGAAATTGGTGCAATGCGCCCTTGGGGCTAAAAGCAAAGATGCGGTCATGATACATGGCCATACGGGCATTTTCGAGCAGGTCTTCGGCATCATGGCTGGTGTCCAAAATCTCGATCAAATCGCGGATCCAGCCCGCTTGCCCATCGGCGGCGTCATGCTGTTTATAGGCCCAGTGTGCCGCCAGTCCGAATTCGGAGGCCTCATGCATCGCCTTGCTGCGTATCTGCACCTCTACCCGCATATTCTGCGCAAACAATATGGTGGTGTGGATCGACCGGTATCCGTTGCGCTTTGGCGTGGAGATGAAATCCTTGAACCGTCCCGGCACCATTTGCCATTTACGGTGCAGCACGCCCAGCGCCCAATAGCAATCCTCCGGATTTTCGGTGATGATGCGAAAGGCGTTAATATCCGATAGCTGGTCAAAGGCGACGTGGCGTTCCTGCATCTTGCGCCAAATCGAATAGGGGTGCTTCTCCCGGCCCGAAACAGCGACTTTCAACCCGTGGCGCTGCATCTCTTTGCTGATACCTTGATTAATCGTATCCAGACTAGTTTCGGCATTATCACGGATATGTTTTAACCGCCTGATAATCGTCTCATAAGCTTCAGGCTCCAATTGCTCAAAGGCCAGAAGCTGCATTTCGCGCATATATTCATACATACCGATCCGTTCGGCCAGCGGGGCATATATGTCCATCGTCTCCTTGGCGATACGGCGGCGTTTCTCCTCGCTCTTAATATAGTGCAAGGTGCGCATATTGTGCAGCCGGTCAGCCAATTTGACCAGCAGCACACGGATGTCGTTTGAAATAGCTAGCAGGAATTTTCGCAGGTTTTCCGCCGCCCGTTCATCCTCAGTCTGCGCCTCAATCTTTGACAATTTGGTCACACCATCGACCAGCTGCGCCACCTCGCTGCCAAATTTGATCTCGACATCTTCAATCGTGGTCAGCGTATCTTCGACCGTATCGTGCAGCAGCGCGGTGATGATGGTTTCCTCATCCATCTTCAAATCGGTCATCAACCCCGCAACCTCCACAGGATGGCTGAAATAAGGGTCACCACTTGCGCGTTTTTGGCTGCCGTGCATCTGCACAGTATACACATAAGCCCGGTTCAGCCGGTCCTCATCGACATCGGGCGTATAGGCACGCACCCGGTCCACCAATTCATATTGCCGCATCATATGCCTAGCTTGGGATAAATGCGCGATGTTGCAACAAAAAAATGCGCCGGAACCGTCGTTTTTGCATCAAGATGCAGATGACGGACCGCGCAGGGTGTTTTTCCGATTCTGTTTGAGGGCATCCCGGCCCAAATACCGGAATGCATCAGGGGGTGAGGAGAGCAGAACCGGAAAATATATTAAGCGATATTATCTGGCTTTGGCTAAATCTGGTTGCTCCGCTGCACCGCCTTTTGCATTGCAACTGCTGATTTCCTGATCATCAAACTGGCGTCCACCGGCCCCAAAGGATTTGACCGCGCCAAATTGCTTGACCACGGCAATACACATATTTTTATGTGCTGTGCTGGCCAGCGGTGCGGTGCATTCACCGTCTGTGCACTTTACGGTAACGCCTTTAACGCGCTGTTTTTCTATGGGGTTATTCTGAATCAACTCAATATTATAAAAATTGGCATCACGCTTTGCGGCATGGGCTTGCGGCGCGACAAAAACTAATGTGAAGCTGATCAAAACAGCGCCAACCATAGCGCCCAAACGAGATGAAAAGTGGGAGAGGGTCATCTTCATATTCCTTATATTCATTGGCAAAACCATATTTGCAATTAAGTTGCAAAAACTACCTATACGATTCGATTTTAAGTTGCAACTTAAAACTGATATTTTTTTTGATTTTTGCACGCCGTTCGCTTTAGATGGTAAGAAGGAGGTTATATGGGCAAGTTGAGAGAATCGCTAAAAGACATCGATGATTGCGGCCTGCCCAATGCTTTGGAAGCGATGGGAGAAAGATGGTCCTTTATGATTTTGCGGGCCTCTTTCAACGGTATTTATCATTTCGAAGATTTCCTGTCGGAAATCAGTATTGCGCGTAATATATTGGCCAACAGGTTGACAAAATTGACCGAGGCCGGGATTTTACACCGCACCCCTTGCCCCGATGATCGGCGCAAGGTTGAATATCGCCTTACCGAAAAGGGACTGGACCTTTGCCGGCAATGATTGCGCTGCGTCAGTGGGGCGAAAATGGGGAACCGGCATTATTTCTAACCCGGTACTGGTTGATGAAAAGGACCAGCAGCCGATTTTGCCTGTCACAATAAGGAGCCATGACGATAAGGTTTTGGGACCAAGGGATCTGTGCTGGCTTGACGCGAGTGAAATTAAAGCGCCCGGCTCCGCTTTCGGCGATAGTGCATCAAATAATGTGCGCAAGATCGGCCATATGTAGTTTGTTTGTAGAATTTTGATATAATTCATTTTTATGTCATAATTTACTGACAGCAAAGTAAATTTGAAATTTCCGAACGAATCTGGTATAAATACCATTCCGGCTTAATTTTAGGCCAACTCGTCATGTCGGTATAACCCGTATGATGCAGACAGGAGATGTTTCATATCAACAGGCGCAAACAGACACTGTGCGCCTTACAATCTCCAAAAAAAGTATTTTCCAGAAAGGGTCCATATTTATGACGTCCTCAGCGGTGTCCTTTGAAGTTGGCGATTATGTCGTCTATCCCAAACATGGCGTTGGCCGTGTTATCGAGCTGCAAAACAGCGAAATCGCCGGTATGCAGCTTGAGCTATATGTGCTGCGGTTTGAAAAAGAAAAAATGACCCTGCGCGTTCCGTTCAACAAGGCGGAAGGTGTAGGAATGCGTAAATTATCTTCGGACAAGACGCTAAAAGAAGCGATGACCACGCTGACTGGCAAGCCCAAGGTGAAACGCACCATGTGGTCACGCCGGGCGCAGGAATATGAAGCAAAGATCAATTCGGGCGACCTAGTTTCCATTGCCGAAGTGACCCGCGACTTGTTCCGACCCGATGATCAGCCAGAGCAAAGCTATTCCGAGCGGCAGATTTTTGAAGCCGCCTCCAGCCGTTTGGCCCGTGAATTGGCCGCGATGGAAAAAACCGATGAGCCGGCCGCGCTGCAGAAAATCCTCAATGTCCTGAATGAGGCTGCACCGCAATATTATGACAAGCCTGAATAAGCTTGCCCTGTTCAAATGACCGAAAAAGAGCGCCTGCTGGGCGCTCTTTTTTGCCTGTAAACAGAGGGCTAGCGGTAATAACTTTTCATCGAAGGAGATTTGATGCACATAGCATCAAACCGTATCATCGGACGGGGGTTGGATAAGTAATGATTTACCGGGCATTTATTGTGGCCGCCGCATTCTTGTTCGCTGTTTCAACAGCGCAGCACGCACAGGCGGAAAGCCGGAAATTGCTGGTCAGCGGGTTTCAGGATCTGGTGGTTGATGGCGATATCCGTGTTGTGATCACCACCGGCAAAGGATCTTCGGGGCGGGCCAGCGGCGACCGGCGGATATTGGACCTGCTGAAACTCGACCACACATCCGATACGCTCACCATCCGGGTGCAGCGCCCGCCGAATAACGAAGTCGGTGTTCGTGTGAGCGAGCCGTTGGTGGTAACGCTGACGACGCTGCAGGTTCGCAATGTCGCCCTGACCGGCAATGGCAGTATAAAGATCAATGCCATCGACCGCCCCGGCAATACCCGCCTTTATTTGAATGGCGGCGGCAGCATCAATGTGGACCGGATGAAGGTGGACCGTTTGTTCGTCAATATATTTGGTACAGGCGAGGTGGCGTTGAATGACGGCACCGCCCGCGAAACCACGCTGAGTATTGAAGGTTCGCCGCGGATTGATCTTGCCAATGTGGCGAGCCGCAAGATCAGCCTTGATCTGAACGGCAATGCCAAAATCATTGCGCAGGCAGAGGAATCCGCGACCATCAGCAGTCAGGGATCGGGCAATATCACCATCACCGGCACCGCTGAATGCCTGATCCGCCGGGCAGGCAATGCAGCGATCCAATGCCCTAAAGAGGATTAGGCCTGCCTTGCCCGCCTGCTAAGTTTACAAAGTTTACACCAAGGAAGCCTTTTTTTCCGCCACTTTTGATTGGAATTGTAGGATAATTCCAACAATGATAATGAACCGGAAGCCAAAGACCCGACTATTTATATGGAAGCAAGAATGATGCGCCTACTGCTGCTGACCGCCCTTACCCTTGCTATGACCGCCTGCAATATGCCCGGCGGAGCGATGGCAGGTAATAATGCGGGAAAAAAAACCGGATGCACTGCAGGCACGCCATTGGGCCAGTCCGAAGCGGGGCTTAACCTCACCCGATTATGCATCAAAAGCGGCAAAAAAACGCACAGCTTTACCGCAGAAATCGCCGCCACCGGGCCACAACAGGCACAAGGGTTGATGTTCCGGCGTTCGCTTGCCGACGATGCCGGGATGATATTTCCCTTTCCGCAGGCGCGGCCTGCCAGTTTCTGGATGAAAAATACCGTAATCCCGCTCGACATTATCTTTATCGGGGCCGACGGCACAATTGAAAGTATTGGTGAAAATGCCGTGCCCTATTCGCTCGACACCGTTTCTTCAAAAGGAAGCGTACAGGCGGTGTTGGAACTGCGCGGCGGCTTAACGTCCGAATTGGGAATAAAGGCGGGTGACACCATATCTTGGTAACGCGCCGTCATTGCATAAATGACCTTATAAAAATTTGACCTTTTTCATTGCACGGGCAAACAGGAACGCTTAATCGGCAATCATGGGTATATTAGCAAAGATATTTACATGGTGGGACGGTGCCACAATCGGCACATTGTTGTTCAGTGCGCGCAACGGCGTCAAAGCCGGAAGCGACGAAGCGGGCAATGTCTATTATCATTCCAAAGATGGCAGCCGCCGCTGGGTCATTTATAACGGCCCCAATGATGCCAGCCGGATTTCGCCCGACTGGCATGGCTGGCTGCACGGCACGCATGATGGCAATCCCGAAGATTATCTGCCGCCGGTGCGCGGCTGGGAACAGGGCGCAACCGGCAATTTAACCGGAACGTCCGCCGCATACCGGCCCGCTGGAGCATTGGAATCATCGAGCAAACGGGCACGGGCAACCGGCGATTATGAGGCATGGAGTCCGGGTGAATAATGATCCGGCGTAAAGCCTTTATTGCGGCCGCGCTATTTGGCGTGCTGGCAAGCTGTGGCAGCGGCGATGACAGCGCCGAAGTCGCAGGACAAAAATCTGCCTCCAAAGCCACGGAAAAGCCAAGGGCAAGCGCAGACAAGATGGTCAAACCCGCCGAAGAATCGATCGGCACACCAATGGCGGAACGGGTTGCGGTTTTGGGCCTGCTCAATAAACGCAATGGCGATACCCGCGATATTGAATTGAAACCCGGTCAGGATATTCGCATTGGCAAGGTTGTTATTCGTTTGCGTGCCTGCGAAAAAACCGCGCCATGGGAAAATTATCCCGATCAAGGGGCCTTTGTGCAGGTGATCGTTAACGAACGCCCGCCCGGTACCAACCAATCCGAACGCTGGCGTCAGGTATTTTCCGGCTGGTTGTTCAAGGAAAATCCGGCCGCCAATGTGGTCCAGCATCAAATTTATGATGTCTGGGTCAAGGAATGTAGAATGAGCTTCCCCGGAGAGGAAGAAGCGGCTCCAGAGAAATCCGATTCACCTTCCGCAGCGTCCAGTAAACCGTCCAATGCTGACCAGGAAGCCGCACCATCAGAGGATGAAGAAAACGCGCCGTCCGCAGAAGAAGCCGTCACCGCAACCTGATTCGCCGTATCGGCATTACCCAGCGACAGGGCCGATGCCAGTTTTTGCAGATACTGCTTTTGCGATATTTCCACTGCGCCTAAGCTCGCCAGATGACCGGTCATAAACTGACAATCGAGCAGCTGATATCCGCCCAGACGGAGCCGCGCCGCGAGCCAGACCAGTGCAACCTTGGACGCATTATCCGTCCGCGAAAACATACTTTCGCCAAAAAAGGCACGGCCCAGAGATAAGCCATATAACCCGCCAACCAGCCGCGATTCCCCATCCTCATCAATCCAGCATTCGACGCTATGTGCATGGCCCAATTGATGCAGGCGGATAAAGGCGTCTTCAATCTGCGCGTTAATCCAGGTGTCGTCGCGGTCCGCCGCCGCTTCGGCACAGTGCGCGATGACATCGGCAAAAACAGTATCGGCGGTAAGGCGGAACCGATCCTTTTTGATCACCTTTGCCAGGGATTTGGAAATATGGAGGCCATCTAGCGGAAATATCGCGCGTTTTTTCGGCTCCACCCAATATATATCGGGATCATCCCGCGCATCGGACATTGGGAAATAGCCCGACGCATAAGCGCGCAGCAACAGATTAAGATCAATCGTCATAAAGGCTTCTTTACCATATGCTTGCTATCTCGAATTGCACTGCCCAATGCAATTGTTTATAGGCCGCTCAAAGAATCCCGTTCAATGTGTCTTTTTTCATTAGGTCCATTGGGCCGGGAAAGACTGTTTACAAATGCCAAACATATTAAGGACCACAGCATGACACGCCGCCGCAAAATTTACGAAGGCAAGGCCAAAATCCTTTATGAAGGCCCCGAACCCGGCACAATCATTCAATATTTCAAGGATGATGCCACCGCCTTTAACGCCCAGAAAAAAGGCACCATTGCGGGCAAGGGCGTGATCAATAATCGTATTTCTGAATATGTGTTCACCCGCCTTTCGCATATCGGCATTCCCACCCATTTTGTCCGCCGTTTGAATATGCGCGAACAATTGGTGAAACAGGTTGAAATCGTTCCCATCGAAGTAATCGTGCGCAATGTAGCCGCAGGGTCGCTGACCAAAAGATTGGGCATTGAGGAAGGAACGCCGCTGCCGCACACTTTGCTGGAATATTGCTACAAGGATGATGCACTGGGCGATCCGTTAATCGCAGAGGAACATATTGCCTGCTTTGGCTGGGCCAGTCAGGAAGAAATGCAGGACATTTCCGCAATGGCAATCCGCATCAATGATTTTATGTGCGGTATGTTCGCGGCGATCAATATCCGCCTAATTGATTTCAAGCTGGAATTTGGCCGGTTATTTGACGGTGATTTTTCGCGGATCATCCTGGCCGATGAAATCAGCCCCGATGGTTGCCGCCTTTGGGATATGGATTCAGGCGAAAAACTCGACAAGGACCGCTTTCGCCGCGACCTTGGCGGAGAGGTGGAGGCCTATCAAGAGGTTGCCCGCCGTTTGGGCCTGCTTCCCGAAGAGGGCGACAGCGCGGTATTGGACTTGGTCGAGCATCGCGCCAAAAAAGGCAAATAACGAAATTTGCCCTGTGGCAGTTACCAAAAATTAACCATCCGCGCTTAAATCTTCCCTAGAAGAATTTGCAGGGGAATATCGTTATGCGTTTGGTTGCACTTTTGGTCGGAACTTCCATGCTAGCTGCCTGCGGCGGCGGCAGCAGCGAAATTGGCACCGCAGGATCTCCTGTTGGTCAGCCCGGTATCGGCACAGCGGATCAGCATACTTTTGTCAATCCAACGAAACCGCAAACCTATCGCGCCGTTGGCGTTGCCCATAATTTCCAATATCAAACGGAATTGGACAACATAACAGGCAATAGCATCGGTCAGTTTGACCAATTATATGCGGGCGACGCGACCACAGTGCGCGACAGCGGCATTTCTGTAAACTATAACCCCCGCGATGCTATTTTTGAATTGAGCATAGTTCAGCCTTTGGGCAATGTCACATTTTCAAACCGGTTCCAAGATCCTGCGCACCGCACAGATTTTGGGGGCACCGTTCAACCCCAATTTGGCGTTCCTGACTTGAACGCTCAAGGCATCCAATATCTGCAAATTGCATCGGGGGTCACCACTGCAAACTTTATTAACGGGCGCTTCAACCTTGAAGTATCCGAATTGCAACCGCAATCTGTATACGACCGGACGACCTTTTTCTATCAGCGCCCCGGCACGACAACCAGCTATGTGACCTATGCCGGATTTTGCGCAATGTCGTTCAGGCCGATTTGAATAACACTTATGTTCTCGTCACCCTTCCAGACGGAACCCGCGTTCGGGAACTTGCCACATCTTCGACACGGTCGCGTTATAACTTCTCCCGCTCCGCCTTTATATTCGGTCAGCAGACGGACGGTAGTTCTGTGCCCGCCTCCGGGACAGGTTCCTTTTCGGGTGAAATGATTGCGTCATCGGTTATCAACGACCGCCGTGACAATATCGATTTGGCCGATGGCGAAGATGGCTCCACCTATTTCCAATGGATTGAAGGCAGAGCCAATCTTGATTTCAACTTTGGCCAAAACACTTTTGCCGTAGGTTTGAACGGCCGTGTTTTTGCACCTTATTTCGACAATGGTACAAGCGGAAACCACACCATCCGTGATAATGCCACCTTCAACGCAACGGGTGCGGGCCGTATCGACCTTGTCGCCACCGGCGGCTTTTTGGGACAATTCCAACAAGCTTGGTTCGTCAACCCCGACAATACACGCTATAATCTGTTAATCGGTGGATCCAGTGTTGACGGTGCTTTTTATGGACCGCAGGCACAAGAGGTTGGCGGCAATTTCCGTATCGTTGGCGGCACGCCCGATGAACGGATCGACATATTGGGTGTCTTCACCGGATCAAAGAAGTAAGTATTTATGAAATCAGGGTTTTTTCTCGCCGCTGGATTCGCGGCATGGGTGGCGGCTGTCCCTGGCATAGCGCAAGCTGATGAAGCGGACGCAGGCCGAATTGCTGTTGCGGGCAATGGTAATTCCGCCGCCTCCGCCTGCCCGGCTGGCGGTTGCACAATCAAGCTGACCGCACCGCAAATGCTCGCAGCGGCGGAAAAGATGATTCAGGACCGCGACTTCATCAACGCACGGCCCATAGTCGAAGCGCTTAGCCTTGCCCCCGATTATCAGTTTCAGCACCGTTTTCTGAAAGGCTTTATGGCCGTGGAAACCGGCGATTTGGACGGCGCGGAAAAAATGTTTCGCAAAATATTGGATGACGACCCCAAACAAACGCGCGTGCGGCTGGAGCTTGCCCGCGTGATGATGTTGAAAGGCAAAGAGGGTTCGGCCAACTATCATTTCCGTCTGGCACAGCAGGATAAGGACTTACCCGAAGAGATTAAGCAAACCGTGCGTGGTATTCGCGGCATTTTGCGCAATCAACGCAGCTGGAATCTCAGCCTTGATCTGGGTATCGCGCCCGACACCAATATCAACAGCGCCACGTCGGCGGAAACCGTCAACATCAATTTCGGCCCGATCCAATTCCCGCTAACCTTGGATGACAATGCCCGCCAGCAATCGGGTATTGGGCAAACTGCGGGCTTGAGTGCGGGTCTGCGGCTGCGGGCCAATGACAATCTCGCTTTGCTGATCGACGGTGATGCCCGTATGGTCAATTATAAAGGCAAGATTGCCGATGATATCCAAACACAGTTCGCCATCGGTCCTGAACTGCGCATCGGCGACAGCAGCAGCCTCTCCTTGCAAGCGCTCGGTGAGCAGCGCTGGCGTGGGGGGAACCGCGCCAGCACCGATTTCGGGGCACGTATCGGCTTTCAAAAGGCGCTGGATGAAGGGCAACGTTTGGGCTTTGCCCTCGATGGTCGTCACAGCGATTCGGGTTATTCCGACATTTATTCGGGATGGCAAGTGGGCAGCAACCTGACCTATGAGCGCGTCATTGGCCGGGCCTTTATCGCCTCGGCCAGCCTTTTCGGGCGAAAGGATATGCTGGACAGCAAGGCTTTTTCCAATGTCAGCTACGGTGCGAGCATGGGCATAGGCGGCGAATTGCCCCTTGGCATCAATGCAGGGGTCAGCGGCACTATTTCCAAGGCGCTGTTCGATGCCCCGCAATATATTTATTCGGACGAAAGGCGCAGCGATTTGCGCTTGTTCGGCCGCGCCTATGCCGGAATTCGTGCGTTCAAAATGCTCGGTTTTTCGCCGTCGATTGAATATAATTTTTCAAAAGTAGACAGCAATTATACGCTGTATAAATCCGATCGGCACCGGGTGAATTTCAAACTCGCCCGTTATTTCTAAACACTGATTCATTCTATAAAATACTCTGGGGGCGCTATATGCGCCATCATCCTCTGGTTTTATAGCCGCAGATAATGCCAAGGATAAAGGTGAGGAAAAGTGCCAGTTGCACCTCTTCATTGGACGTTTTGCTCCATCCGATCATTTCCTGACCAAAGGCAAACAGGCCCACAAACATCGCAGCTGCCAATCCCACCATGACATATTCCTTTCGGTACCACGCCAAAACCTTTTTACAGTGAATATCTATATACGTGTGATCGTCAAAATCCGGTTTGGGATCATGGTTAATTTATGCTTTACCTTATATCAGCTTTATTCGCCCTCTTGCGTCCTTCCCATGGGCTTCTATAGGGAGGGCGAACAATAAACTCGCTAAGGCGGTGCCGATATGAAAACCAGAATATTTGTGACTTTGAAAAACGGCGTCCTTGATCCCCAAGGTCGGGCCATTCACCATGCATTGGAGGGGCTGGGCTTTGACGGCGTCAGCGATGTCCGTGCCGGCCGTTTGATTGAACTGGAGCATGAAGAGGACGTCACCCGCGAACAGATGGAGGCGATGTGTGAAAAACTGCTCGCCAACACCGTCATCGAAAATTACGCGATAGAGGAAAATTGATGCGCGCCGCCATCATCCAATTTCCCGGATCCAATTGCGACCGCGATATGGCGGTGGCGATACGGCAAATCACCGGCGCTGAAACCCATATTGTCTGGCACGCCGATAGCGAGCTGCCATCAGGGTTGGACCTGATCGCCATTCCCGGTGGATTTTCCTATGGTGATTATCTGCGTTCCGGCGCAATGGCGGCGCGTTCACCGATTATGAAAGCGGTTATAACGGCCGCCAATCGCGGCATATCGGTACTGGGTGTCTGCAATGGTTTTCAGATTTTGACAGAGGCAGGCCTTTTGCCCGGCGCATTGATGCGCAACAGCGGCATCCGATTTGTGTGCCGCAATGTCGCGCTGCGTGTGGACAATAATCAATCGCTTTTTACCAATGGCTATGAACAGGGCGAACAAATCCATATCCCGGTTGCCCATCATGACGGCAATTATTTTGCCGATGATGCGACATTGGACCGGTTGGAAGGCGAAGGCCGTGTTGCACTGCGTTATTTGGAGCCGGTCAATGGTTCGGCGCGCGATATTGCCGGTTTGCTGAATGATGCGGGCAATGTGCTGGGCATGATGCCGCACCCTGAACGGATGATCGAACCGCTTCAGGGCGGATCAGACGGCAGGCGACTTTTCGAAGGGTTGATCCGGCAAATCGCCTGACGGCCGTACATCGGGTGCGCCTTCGGGATCCGCTAAAGCCTCTTCTGCCACAACCGGCGGCCTTTGCGGCGGAAACAATATCCGGCCCAGCAGCAATATGACCGTTGGCCAGAACATGGTGGTAAAAATATCCTCCCAAGCCGCCCGAACCATGCCCTCGCCTGCCGCCGGTCCTGTCAGGTCTGCAAATTCATTAACCATCTCCAACGCGAATACGATCAACCAGCATAAAAGGCTGTCGGGCCGCCGCCGCAGGATCAGCGCCGCACCAAAAAGCAAAAGCAGCGAAAAATGCACTTGCAGCGCATCATCATGCATACCCAAAAAGTCACGCAGCCCTATCTTGCCAGCGATAAGCTGACCAGATAACCACATCCAAAAATCTTGGGTCAAAGCTTCGCCTTAAATGGTGAGAAATCCGTGCCCTCGTCAAATATATCCACACCCTCCCGCCGTTTCAGGAATCCGACCACCGCATAGGTCACAGGGGTCAACAGCGCCTCCCACAGCGTCTTGATCAGGAATTGGGAAACAACCACCTGCCAAATCTGTTCCACCGGCCAGCCCGCCAAACCCCAAAAGGCCAGCGGGTAGAAAATAAGGCTGTCCAGCCCCTGCCCCACGATGGTCGATCCGATTGTGCGCGTCCACAGCGCCTTGCCTTTCGTCCAAATCTTCATCCTAGCCATCACAAAGCTATTGGCAAATTCGCCCGCCCAAAAAGCGGCAATCGACGCCAACACAATGCGCCAGCTATTGCCGAACACATTTTCATAATCCTTTTGAAACGGCCATCCTTCGGCGGGGGGCAATGCCACCACAACCCAGCTCATAAACGCCATGAAGATTAACGCGGCAAAACCCGTCCATATCACCCGCCGCGCCCGGGCATAGCCATATACCTCGGTCAGGACATCGCCAATAATATAGCTAATCGGGAAAAACAGCACGCCCGCGCCGAATGACCATTCGCCGATGACCGGCAAAACCACCTCCGACCGTTTCGACGCGCCGATGATATTAGACAGCAGCAAAATCGCCACAAAAGCCGCCATGATAAAATCATAATATAAGAACCGCCGATCCGCGGTTTCATTGGCTATTGTCGCTTTTGTGATCGGCATGGTCATTTTTGTCACATAACCGGCTTTGCTTAAAGCCGTAAAGCGGTTATTGGCATCCACGGTGCGCGCCCTTAGCTCAGCTGGATAGAGCGCGAGACTTCTAATCTTGAGGCCGCAGGTTCGACTCCTGCAGGGCGCGCCAAATTTCAATGTATTTTTATAGAGCGATTGCACCGCGCTTCCTCTCTGCGCTGCTTATAGCTTTTTGTGGGCAACGCTTGGGAAGCGAATTTGCGATAAGGGGTCATGACATAGGCCGCTTCCTGTCATGCGGTTCCTATGATTGGTATGACATAAATTTTGATTATTGGCATAATTGGTAATGTTTATTGGTTGACTATTCCAGATTGCTGGCGCACAAACAGATGAAAAGCATATTGACACCGGTGTCTTTTTCGGTCACCGCTATCATAACACGCTACCAAAAATCTACTTTGGAGTGTGATTTCGAGAGAGTTTGGGAGGAATATCAATGACAAAATACGCTATAAATATGTCTGGCCGGGATTCGCGTCGTTTGCTTGCGCTGCTGCTGGCGGGAACGGCGCTGACTATTGGCGCGGCCCCTGCTTATGCGCAAAATGCGGATGAAGCGGTATCTGATGATGACAATGTCATTGTGGTCAGCGGTATTCGTAGCTCGCTCGAATCGGCGCTTGGCGAAAAACGGGCGTCCGACAATTTGGTCGAGGTGATCCAGGCAGAGGATATTGGTAAGCTTCCCGACCAGAATCTGGCCGAAGTTCTTGAAAATGTGACCGGCATTCAAATCACGCGCGACGCCGGCGTCGGCACGACCGTTCAAATCCGCGGCACCGATGCCAACCGGACCGAAATTAACGGAGTATCGACCGTTGGTTCAGGAGCAGGCCGGTCCGGTATCAGCTTTGAAGATATTCCAGCAGCAATTATCGGTTCGGTAGAAGTTACAAAGGTATCCGAAGCCAAAACGATCGAAGGATCGGTTGGCGGCACCATCAATCTGAGGACAATCCGTCCGCTTTCGCTATCAGAGCCGCTTATTGCCGCGCGTGTGCAATATGAAAATAGCGACCTTGCCGAATCTACTCTGCCCCGCATATCGGCAACAATTGGCAATAAATGGGATACTGGCATTGGGGAAATCGGTATCGTTTTGGGCGGCAGCTATAGCCGCACAGAAGTCGCACAATTTGCCCCGCGTATCGACCGTGACAACGCACGGCTGGCGTCGAGCGCCGCAAATTTGCCGGGGAGCAATGCGAACCAGAATTTCAACTATCTGCAAATACAGTTCCTGCAACAGGAAGTGGACCGTTTTAATTATGAAACCAAAACCGGCACCGCTGCGCTGGAATGGAAACCGTCCGATAATCTGAAGCTGTATTTTGACGCTACAATCAGTGACCAGGAACGCCGTCAGGACGGCAACCGGGTTCAGGTGTCGGGCACTTCAGGTGCCGTTAACACAGCCAACCATATCGGGTTTGAAACCATCAATCTGGGAACATTGGAAACCCCAACCGGCACCGTCAATTTGGGCACTATTCAAACAAGCATTGGCGGCACAATTGGCGTTGTAGGGGCAAGCGGCGGCACACTGGACCCGAATTTGCGTATGTCGAGCGACACAGGGTCGCGCGTCACAAAAAGCCGGATTTACAATGCCGGTTTTGAATGGGAGGGCGAGAAGCTGACGATTAGTGCCGAAGCCGCATTATCGACAGCAAAGACCGTAAACCCGAATTTCTCAACGACATTGGATTTCATCAACCCCAATGGGGTTCAGCCTATTTTCGGACGCGGAACCTTGGACAATGCTAGCCCGGTTGCCTTTGATTTGCGCAACGGGATGCTGCAGGCTGGAATCGATACATCCAACCCGCTGGCACCAACGACTGCACAATTGCTTGATCCTGCAAATTATCAACTGCAGCAGGTACAGCAAAGCGCCAACAGGTCGGATAATGAGGAAAAGGCGGTAAGGATTGATTTCACCTATGACACAACCGACCTAAACCCCTTCATCACATCGGTTGATTTCGGTTATCGCTGGAACGAAACCAGTGCGGTGAACAATGATTTTGTTAACAATATAAGCCTGACATCCAATTCATCAAGCGCGTCGGCCAACCGGTTCAACCGGCCTGAGGGCAATTTATTTGCGGATTTGTTGGTCGCCGCGCCCAGCAATTTCAACGCGGCCGACGGGCGGTCCTTGTTTTTCTCCGACTTCCTGATCATCGACGGGACCCAATCCTTTAATGATCCCGCGGGGGTATTGGCCGCGCTCAATGCCGCCATCACCGCCAGCAACACGGCCAACCCGCAATTTCCCGCTGTCCCGCAACTAGCGGAGCCGACCGAGTCGGTGCTTGGATTTTTCAGCATTAAGGAAACCACCAATGCTGCCTATTTTCAAGCCAATGGCGAAGGCAATATCTTTGGTATGGACGCCCGCGGCAATATCGGCCTTCGCTGGTTGTCAACGAAGCTCCGCTCAACGGGTAACAATGTCCAAAATGGCGCTGTAACAGATCAAATTGTTCGGGAATCAAATTATAATTTCCTCTTGCCTCGGTTTAATCTGGTTTTGGAACCAGCCAAGAATGTCATCGTGCGAACAGGCATAGCAAGAGATATTCGTCGTCCCGATTTTGACGATTTGTCGACATCGCTTTCTTATTCCGGTTCAGCAACCGGCGTGACAACAGGCGGCAACCCGAATTTGGTGCCGGAGGCAGTGTGGTCATTCGACCTTTCGGGCGAATATTATTTCTCCCCGGCCAGCCTGATCAGCGTCGGCTTCTTCCACAAAATACGGACCAACCTGTTTGCCGATACAGTCGAGCCAGCGCCTGCCATTGGTGTGAACCCCAATACCAACGGCCCACTTTATTCGATTGATCGCGATTGCCCTGGCGGCGGGATTTTCAACCCGCTTCCCGACCGCAATCTGTTCAGCTTGACTGCTGGCAATGGTATTTGCCAAGGTCTGCAATCCAAATTCAACGTGCCGGGTTCGACCACTCAAACCGGTGTTGAAGTCGCGTTCCAGCATGATCTTTCGGCTTATGAAGATGCAATCGGTTTCGCTTCCGGTTTTGGTGTGATCGGCAATTTCACCTATCAAAAAGTCGGCGGGGCAAAGGCATTTAACTTCGCGGCTTTGGATGTCGGACGGAACACGGATGTAGCGCTTGGTTTTACACGCGGTTCATTGTCCAATGTGGCGCCACTGGCCAACCTGTCGCAATATGCTTATAACGCCACGCTTTTTTATGACAAATATGGCCTGAACGCCCGTTTGCGCTATACATGGCGTTCCAGCTATGCGCTGGATGCCGGCAACCAACAATTCCGCTGGAACCTGCCCCTGATTGCCGGAGAGCGCGGACAGCTGAATGCCAGCATCAACTATGACATTACCGATAATATCAACATCGGTGTGGAAGGCATTAACCTGCTGCGCGGTGACCAACGGTTATTCTGCGTCAACAATAATGCGGTATTATGCTTCCAAGGACTTACCGACCGCCGCATTACTGGTGGGATCAGTGTGAAGTTCTAATCCGGCATTAGCCCGGGTCGCATTAAGGGGACGCTGTTATAGCGTCCCCTTTTTTATTGATGTCATCTATTCACCGCGTCGGCACCGGTGCATCGCCGGTATAATCATAAAATCCGCGCTTTGACTTGCGGCCCAGCCAGCCCGCTTCGACATATTTTTGCAAAAGCGGGGCGGGGCGGTATTTGGGATCGCCGGTGCTGCTGTGCAGAACATTGGTGATTTCCAGACAGGTATCCAGCCCGATAAAATCGGCGAGCGTAAGCGGCCCATGGGGTGATTAAGTCCCATCTGCACTGCGGTATCAATATCGGTGATTGTCGCCACCCCTTCGCCCAGCGCAAAGCAAGCCTCGTTCAGCATAGGCAGCAGGATACGGTTGACGATGAAGCCCGGCGCGTCATTGGCGAACACCATCCGCTTGCCCAGCGCCTCGCCATAATCGTTAATTTTCGCCACCGTGCCGTCTGATGTCGCAAGGCCGCGGATCACCTCGATCAATCCCATAACTGGAACCGGATTGAAAAAATGCACGCCGATAAACCGGGCCGGGTCCGGCGATGCCTGCGCCAGGCGGGTGATGGGGATGGAACTGGTATTGGAGGCCAGCACGGCCTGATGCCCCAAAACCTTGCCGACATCTTCAAAAATTTTGCGCTTAATCTCTTCGCGTTCGGTGGCCGCTTCGATGATCAGGTCCGCACCCGCCATGGGTTCATAGCTTGCCACAGCCTCTATCCGGTCCAATGCGGTCGCCGCTTCGGATTCGCTGATTTTGTCCTTATCGGCCAGTTTTTTAAGCGCTGTGGCAATGCCCGTCTTACCTGCCTCTGCACGGGACAGATCAATATCGGACAGATAAACATGATAACCGGCCTGTGCGCTGACCTGCGCGATCCCTGCCCCCATTTGTCCTGCACCAATCACTGCCACTGCCCGCATATCCGGTCTCCCAATTGATCAAATTCAACTTGCCTCTAGCCTAGCGGGCACAAAAGGACTAGCCTGCATCCATGTCGAGAATGATTGGCCAGATCATTTTATGCGTTTGCGCCGCCACGGCGATGCCCGCTTATGCGTCGGTGGACCTAGGCGAAACCTATTATTTCAAAAATTGGGCGTCGGGCTGTGATAATGCGCTTTCCTGTGAAGCGGTGTCGTTATTGCCACCCGATATTCCGGCTGACAATCTGTCGATGATTATTAAGCGTGACGCCGGAAATGACGGTGATTTGACTGTTCAGATATTCGATTTTGACAGCGAAAGCGATCGATACCGACTGTTTATTGACGGGGAATTGGTCGATACTGGCCCAATCGTCCAAGATGACAATGCGTCCATTACCGTCACCGGAAAGGACGCGATGAAGCTGGCCCGTGCGGTCGTGCGCGGACGGGAAGCGGTGCTGTATGATGGTAATGATGTCATCATGGGAAAAATATCGCTCACAGGTTCTGCTGCGGCATTGCGTTATTTGGACAGCGCACAGGGCCGGGCAAGGACCGCAGACGCCATCGCGGCTACGGGCCGGAAAAAAGCCAAATTGGGGAAACCCGCCTTGCCGGTTATCGCCGCCCGGAAAATCACCCCCGATGATATTGTCCCGCCCGCCGCCGACCTTGTCACGCTGATCGAAAATAGCGCGTGCAAGGAGGAACGCTACGGCGTTACAGAAGATTCGGCCTATAGTCTGGGCAGCCATGATGGCAAAGCGCAGGCGTTGGTCCTCGTCAGCTGCGGCAGCGGCGCGTATAATTTTGGCAGCGCCCCCTATATCGGCACACGCAGCGCGGACGGTTATTGGAGCTTTCTGCCCGCCCGTTTTGACTATCGCAGCGATACGGCCAGTGAAGCGGCGCAAATCGAAATATTGATCAACGCAGATTGGAACCCGGAAACACAAAGCCTGACCAGCTATAATAAGGGGCGCGGGTTTGGCGATTGTGGGCAAAGCGCCGATTATGTCTGGGACGGGGAAATGTTCCGCCTGATCCGCGCCCGGCGCATGGAGGAATGCCGCGGCTCCCTCGATTGGATAACCGTTTGGAGAGCCAAGGTCGAATTTGGCGCGTAAAATACAGTGCATCCTAATATGGGGTATTTTCCCAACCCCGCGCTCAGGCTGAGCTTGTCGAAGCCGGGTTGGCAGGCCAGGCTCGCCTGCACCGGGTTAGGGATTAAGGGATTTTATATAGCATGGCAGTGTTTCACCCCTAGCCATAAGCGTAATTTTGCATTAGGCGCAGCGGCGTTTCGAAGCCATAAATTACAAAAGCCGGAAAGCCTGTATCATGTCCCAGAACCCCGATCCACAAAACACCGGCCCCCAAAGCACCCGTCCTTTGCGTATTGCCTTGGCTGGCCTTGGCACCGTGGGTGTTGGCGTGATCCAGTTGATTGAGGCGAACCGCGACATCATCACCCGCCGTGCCGGACGGTCCATCGAAATTATCGCGGTAACCGCGCGGGAACGCGGTAAGGACCGGGGCGTGGACCTGTCTCCCTATCGCTGGATGGATGATATGACCGCGATGGCCGGTGCCGATGATGTCGATGTCGTCGTCGAACTGATCGGCGGATCGGATGGTCCGGCGCTCACGCTTGCCCGCGAATCCTTGGGCAGCGGGAAATCTTTTGTCACCGCCAATAAGGCGATGGTCGCGCATCACGGCCTAGAACTGGCCACTTTGGCCGAAACCAAAGGGCTGGCTCTTAAATATGAGGCCGCCGTGGCGGGCGGGATTCCGGTGATTAAGGGCCTGCGCGAAGGCGCGGCCGCCAACCGGATAGAACGGGTTTACGGGATATTGAACGGCACCTGCAACTATATCCTTTCGGCGATGGAAAAGCATGGACGCGATTTTGCCGATGTCTTGAAAGACGCGCAGGATAAAGGCTTTGCCGAGGCCGATCCCGCTTTTGACATTGACGGCGTCGATGCCGCACATAAGCTGGCGATATTGGCGTCGCTGTCCTTTGGCACCCAATTGGATTTCGGCGCGGTGGAAATAGGCGGTATCCGCAAAATCATGGCTGCTGACATCGCGCAGACCAAGGCGCTGGGTTACCGCATCCGCTTGCTCGGCCTAGCCGAAGTGGACGGCAGCAACGGCAATGCCAGCCTGTTTCAGCGCGTTCACCCCTATTTGGTGCGCACCAGCCACCCACTCGCCCATGTGACAGGGCCAACCAATGCGGTGGTGGCTGAGGGTAATTTTTCCGGGCGGCTTTTGTTTCAGGGTGCCGGTGCAGGCGACAAGCCAACCGCTTCGTCGGTGGTTGCCGACCTTGTGGATATTGCGCGAGGTGAAACCGGTCCTGCCTTTGCCATGCCGGGCGAAATGCTGGACAAATTGCCGCCCGCGCCCAGCGGGCACCGGGTGGGCAAAACCTATTTGCGGATGCTGGTCGCGGATAAACCCGGCGTGCTTGCCGAAATTACCGCCGCGATGCGCGATGCGGGCCTTTCGATCGAAAGCCTGATCCAGCAAGAGGCGAATGAGGATGGCAGCGCCCTGATCGCTATGGTTACCCATGCCGGACAGGAACAGGCGATTACACAGACATTGGCGGCATTATCGGGATCGGATTCAATGCTGGGCGAACCGATGGTGATGCATATATTGGGCGAATAAGCCGCCTGTGCTTGTAGGATAAACCCTACAAAATCAGGCCAGAATGGCCGAAAATATAGCCTCCTTGGTGTAAACTTTGTAAACTTTACTCTGGCGCTGCGATCTTGGCCGCGTCCACTTGTTCCTGGTCGGGCAGGCCTTTCATCACCTCTGCAAATCGGGCGGATAGGGCGGGCTATAACTGCCCTTTATCCAGTTTTCGGGTAACCGCGTACAGCCAAGCCCGCTGCCCACTACGCCGCAATTGCGGTTATCTCTTGCGCCCGCGCGATCGGTCGATACCGCCTCTCCGCGCCGGATGCGGTCGGTGTCGATCACGGGCGGTGCGCCGGTCTTCTGCCCCTCTGCCACTTCGTCGGGGCCGCATACGATGATCGTATTGCCGTCATTTTCAGGATCGATCAAACAGCCATTGCGGTCGATAGCCACCATCAGCTTTTGCCTTGCAATCATCGCGGCAATGTCGGCATCGGATAGTTGCTGCGCCAGAACCTGTTGTGGGGCCAGAAAAAAGCATGACAACAATGTCATAGCCAAAGGGAACAAAACCAGCCTCGACATAGCACTCCGCCTATCCTATCGGTGCCGCAGATAAAGGCGTCGCCCCGATTGCCTGTGCCCCCGTTTATCGATCTTCCCCAAGATGCTGATTATCCGGTACAATAGAAGGATTAGGAAAGCTTAATGACAACCGCAAGCCAAATATTGGACCGCGTTCTTGTTCTGGAAATGGTCCGCGTGACCGAGGCCGCGGCCCTGTCCGCTGCGAAGCTGATCGGCAGGGGTGATGAAAAGGCGGCCGATGCCGCCGCGGTCGAAGCAATGCGCGCCGCGCTTAATGAGCTTTATATGGACGGCACGGTGGTCATCGGCGAAGGCGAACGCGACGAAGCGCCAATGCTGTTTATCGGCGAAAAAGTCGGTGCGGCCATTGGCAAAGGACCAAAGATTGACATCGCGCTTGACCCATTGGAAGGCACCACCATCACCGCAAAGGCCGGGCCGAATGCGCTCGCGGTGCTGGCGGTGGCGGAGGAAGGCAATCTGCTCAACGCCCCCGATGTCTATATGGAAAAAATCGCGGTTGGCCCCGGCTATAGCAAAGGGATTATTTCGCTGCAAAAATCGGTCACCGAAAATGTGACCGCCGTGGCAAAGGAAAAGGGCGTTGCCCCTGCCAACCTGATCATATGTGTGCTAGACCGGCCACGGCATGAGAAGATTATCACCGAACTGCGCGACATCGGCTGCGGCATCATGCTGATCCCCGATGGCGATGTGGCCGGCGTGATTGCGACCAGCGATCCCGAAACCACGGTCGATTTGTATATGGGCACGGGCGGCGCACCCGAAGGCGTTCTGGCTGCGGCGGCCATGCGCTGTGTTGGCGGACAGTTTCAGGGGCGATTGTTGTTCCGCAATGATGATGAACGGCTGCGCGCCAAAAAATGGGGCGTGGAGGATCTCGACAAAATCTATGATCTGGAGGATCTGGCCAAAGGCGATTGTATCTTTGCTGCGACTGGTGTGACCCATGGTTCTTTGTTGCAGGGCGTCAAGACATTGCGCGACGGGCGCACCACAACCGAAAGCGTGGTGATGCGCGCATCATCGGGCACCGTGCGCTGGGTCAAAAGCGAACACCGGCCAAAAAACTAATATACCCCCATGACCAGCCCGGCGGCCAATGCGCCGCCAATCTGCCTTGCCTCTTCAAGATCATCTGCGCCGATAATCTTGGGGGCTAATATTGCTTCTTTGCTTTGCGCGTGGGTGCAGATGATCCGGCTATCGGCAATTTTCTTCAGCCGCCAGCCAGTTGCGATGCGTTCGGCCTGACGCACGGCATTGCTGCCATCCGATCCGGCGCAGACAATCAGCGCATAGGCGCGGCCCTCCAATGATCCCAAACAGGGGTAATAAAGCCTGTCAAAACAAGCCTTCATAACCCCGCTAATCGCCGCGAGATTTTCGGGAAAGACAAAGATAAATCCGTCCGCCTCCAACATTGCCGGCTCCGTCACCACATCTGCGTGGAATAGCCTGATACTGCACCCGTCCTGCGCTGCGGCCCATGCGCCATCATAGGCGGCCTGCGCCAATGCCTTTGACCCGCCGGTCATGCTGTGCCAGATGATATTGATTATTTTCAAAGCTGCGCTCCTGCTGCTATTGACGCATTGGCTTAGCATGACGTCGGCGCCGCTGGAAAAGGAATGTTATCAAATGCCTTTGGCCTCAAATGCCATAATGATTATATTCAGCCTGCTTGCCCAAGCGGCGGAGCCGACGCCTGACGCGTTCGACCTGCGCAATATTGACCAGAACGCACCCGCCCCGAACAGCGGAGCACTAGAGCGATTTTTATTCGACAACCGCTTCAAAAACCCGGTCGGAGCCTATGTAAGTGTCGATGAATGGGAAGAGGATAAGCCGCTGACCAATGACGAAGGCGTGTTGAAAATTGCTTCCAGCTTGGTCACCGCCGCGCGCGATGAAAATGATGCACGGGCGCTGTCCTCGATCATGGCTGCCTACCGCGACCGGGCGCATGAGGAAAAAATCATGGAAGAACCATCCGGCCCCCGGCTGATCATTGGCAATGCAGAAGGGACCGAAAAACGCACAGCACGCAGCGGCAATTCCCCCTTCCCGCAGCCGCGCAGCGATGAAGCGCAGGAAGAAGAAAGCCGGGTCAAATTGCCCGGCAGCGAAACCAACCCACGGCTTGGCGCCCGAATTGTTTCCAATCTCGCCACTTTCCGCAGTTGCAGCGGCGCATTATTATCCTATCTCGACCATGCCAGCGCGGCTGATAGCAAGGCAACCGTATGGACGCGGATGATCCGGCGCAGTATGGGCGTTGCCGCATGGCCGCCCGATGACAGCTGCATCCGAGCCAAACAGGTCGGCGGCGACTTAGTCAAATGAAGCCTAATATGGAGCTGGTTTGCGGCATAAACAATTCGATCACCGGGCAAGCCTGGCGTTGGCGCAGCGGCAATGTCGATACGCGTGATGCGGGCTTTATTCCTGATGATCTGGTCACGCAGTTACTATTGGCCCGCGGCGTGCCCCGCGATGATCTGGAGCGCAACAGACAGCCCACGATCCGCGATTTTATGCCCGATCCGTCGATTTTTCGCGATATGGACCATGCCGCACGCCGCATCGCCGATGCTGTGGAGCGCGGGGAGCAGATAACCGTTTATGGCGATTATGATGTCGACGGCGCAACCAGCGCGGCGCTGCTGATCCGGTTGCTTAAGATGCTGGGCCTTGGGGCCGATTATTATATTCCCGACCGATTGATGGAAGGTTATGGCCCGTCCGGCGAAGCGTTGGTGCGTATCGGCGAGGGCGGAAGCCGCCTGATCGTCACCGTCGATTGCGGAGCCATGGCCTATGAGGCTTTAGCAGAGGCGAAGGCGGCGGAGCTGGAAGTGATTGTCGTTGACCATCATAAATGTGCGCCCATGCTGCCCGATGCCTTTGCGCTGGTAAACCCCAACCGTTTGGATGAAGACGACGAAGCCGCCAGCCATGGCCATTTGGCTGCGGTAGGGGTTGCTTTTTTGCTTGGCGCAGCGATTATCCGCGAACTGCGCGGGCGCGGATATTTCGGCAGCCGCAGCGAACCTAAAATCATGGAATTGCTCGATCTGGTTGCGCTTGGCACGGTCGCCGATGTGGCAAAGCTTCAAGGGCTGAACCGCGCCTTTGTTGCACAGGGCCTGAAAATCATGGCCGGGCGGCGCAATATCGGCATGGCGGCGTTGATAGAAGCGAGCAGGCTGAACCGTGCGCCCCTATGCTCCGATCTTGGTTTTGCACTTGGACCGAGGATCAATGCCGGAGGCCGGGTTGGAAAATCCGATCTTGGCGTGCGCTTGCTGACCACCGAAAATCCGGATGAAGCCCGCGAAATTGCCGCCGAGTTGGACCGGCTCAACCAAGAACGCCGCGCCATTGAGGCCGCCGTACAAGAAGAGGCCGAAGCCATGCTGTCTGCGCAGCATAACCGGGCGGTCACCTTGCTATCTGGCATGGGATGGCATCCGGCGTGATCGGCATTGTGGCGGGACGGATCAAGGAAAAAACCGGGCGGCCAAGCATCGTTGTAGCTGTGGATGAGGACGGTGTCGGCAAAGGGTCAGGACGGTCCATCTCCGGGGTCGATCTGGGCGCGGCGATCATATCTGCCAAAGAGGCCGGGCTGCTTGAGGCGGGCGGCGGTCATGCCATGGCGGCGGGCTGACGGTGCGGGCGGACAAGGTGGAGGCGCTGGCCAGCTGGTTGAATGACCGGCTGGAGGACGAAGTTGCCCGCGCCTGCGATGATCAATCGCTGCTGGTGGACGCGCTTTTGGCGCCGGGCGGGCTGAACCCTGCTTTTATCGAAGCAATGGAGGCCGCCGGTCCCTATGGCATGGGTTGGCCTGGCCCGCGTGTAGTTACAGGGCCGCTGCGCGTCATAAAATCGGATATTGTCGGCAAAGACCATGTCCGCGCCATTGTGGCCGGCGATGATGGCCGCTCTTTCAAAGCCATGGCTTTCCGTCAAGGCGAGAGCGAATTGGGCCAAATGCTGCTCCACGGCGGCGGGGGACGGAAATATTGGCTGGCGGGGCGGGCCAAAATCGACGATTGGGGCAGCGTTGCAAAAGCGGAATTACACATCGACGATGCCGCCTTTGCCGATTAAGTCCGGCGCGTGGGATATTGTCAAAAGAATCCGTCAAATAGGCTTGACCAAATGAAAACGAATCCGTAAACGCGCGGCTCCATCAAGCATTTTGCACCGGATGGCCCCTTCGTCTAGCGGTTAGGACGCGGCCCTTTCACGGCTGAAACACGGGTTCGATTCCCGTAGGGGTCACCAGTCAAGCGGTTTATCTTGTTGTTTTTAATCAAGAAATCGCAAATTTCTGAAAATTGATCCCACAATCGTTCCCACATTTTGATCGGGATTTGGTGAGGCCGTTCGGGGCTTGATGGCATTGCCTTGGACTGTCGATGATCGACTCCAGACGCTAAAGCAACAGGATTCGGGGCGCGATTGATCACGCCCCGATGCTGCTTCACTGTCTGGGCTGCGGTTCGCGGAGAACGATCTGGCCGTTCATCGGGATGACCGAGAGTATCAGTGAAAGCCCCTTGCCATCGCGGTGCGGCCATGCGGCTCCAACCTTGGTCCAGAAACTGTCGTCGCCCTTGTTGGTGACGTGCCAGGCTTGGAAGGCGGGCGTTTTGGGTTCGTGTGTTGCTGCGGTGTTTGAGCGTGCCATGATGAAATCCTTTCGTGTCCGTTCGGCTCGTTGCCACCCTCCGAAAAGCCGCGCGACCAAGGGCGGGCGTCATGTCCTACACGGGTGCGCTGGCGCACGGGCGCGGGCCGGACATTGACGCACGACCGCGCGCGGTCAGGAAAGGGTGAATGGAAACGAGGTGCTGCGGCACGAAAGGCGATGGCCGCCAACATTGCGCTGCATCGACATCAAAATCCCCGCCTATCGGGCCTCCGGCTGTGGCGCCTTCAAGGTGATTTCGCATTTTGTGGGCCGCTGAGCCTTGGCCGCCGCTCGCAAACATCTGGCAAGGCGCTCGCGGCTGCCGTCAGTCATGCGCTCGAAGTCCGATCGCATCACCCAGCGATCTTGGTCGGCACGCGCTTGTAAGCGCTCGCCTGCGAACCACATATCGCCGCCCAAGATGCTCGTTGCGCGATTTTCAGGCCAATGCCAGCTTGTCGGTGCGATGCTTATGGCAATGAAAGGCAACGCGAACGCAGCGAATGCGCCGATGGCTGCACCCATCAGGCCAGCCCGCCATATCCATGTGCGCTGCTGGTCGGCGGTCCGGGCAGATGCAACCACGTCGGCGATTCGGCGCTCTGTTTCCCGCATCGTGCTGGTCGCTTTCGCAAGCGCGGCATGGTCGTCGGCTCGTGCATCATTGCCCGCTTTCGCAATGGCCTCGCTCAAGGCTTGCTCCGTCAGCCGCAAAGCGGGCTTCTCAGCCCATTTGGCGAGCTGGTCGGCGGTCGCTTGCATCTGCTCCGATATGCCTTCAAGCGTCTCGGTGTAGTCGGGAATGACGATGCTGGCCGGTTCATCGGCGAGTTTCTCAACCGCGATCCGCAGCAACCCGACTTCGCGTTTGAGCCTTCTGAACTCCTTGCTGGCAGGATCGTTGCTGTCGATCTCCGTCGGCTTCTCAACAGTCAGATTTTGTTCCATCGTTCTTCTCCTTCACATGCCGATGCCCAGGTCGCGTCCGCGACTGAGGCCAAGATAGTCGTTGAGCTGGTGGCTGATGCCGCCCGAAACGCCGGAGTGCAGGCCCAGCTCGATCTTGCGATTGCGCAGCAGGGAATCGACCTGCGGGTCGCGCTCCAGCCCCTTCACCATCGCGCCCATGCTGGCGGTTGCGGCATTGGCGCGGGGCCGGTCTGCGGTGCGGAAGGCAATTTCGCGCTGACGGTTGAGCCGCTGCCAGTCGCTGACGAAGCGGTCGGCGCGCAGTTGCGGGTTGGTGCGGATTTCCGCCTCAAGCTGCATCGCGCGGATAGTGTTGCCAGTGCGCCCGCTGGCGGCCTCGCTGACAAGTTCGGGCTGGCGGTTGAACGCGGATACAAGATCGCGGCCTACATGGGGTTTTTGGTCATTCAGCGTGCCATAGGCCTTCTCGCGCGCCGCAATCTGGTGCGGCATGGCCTCCAACCCTTTGGCCTGCGTCCGCCCGATGTCCTCAATGGCGCGGGCGTAGCGTTCGACACCGCGCTGCATGTCGAGCGGCCTTGTCTTCGGCTTCGGTGCCAAGGCGATGTCGCGCTGCGTTTCGAGCGCGGGCCGGAAGTTGGCAAAGATCCCTTTCGCCCTCTCTGGCACGATCTTGCGGACGATTTCGGCAACGCGCTCGCGGAAGGTGATGCCGCGCCGTTCGGCAAACTGCTGCTCAGGCTTGTAGTCGCTGGCCATGTCCTTGCCGCGCTCGCGGCCCAACGTGCGGACCAGCTTTGACTGATCGGCGAAGTCCTCGCGCCCATAATGCAGAGCAAGGCCGTCACGGTGTCGGGACAGCGCGACATAGGCACCGTGGCTGTCCATGCCCGGCGTCGCCAGCACATGGGCGCGGTCCACCGTCATGCCCTGCGCCTTGTGGATCGTGGCGGCATAGCCATGATCGATGTGGGCATAGTTTTTGGTATCAAAGGCGACCCTGCGGCCATCGTCGGTGCGCACGGCCATGCGTTGCGCGCTAATCCGTTCGACAGTGCCAAGCGTGCCGTTCTTGACGCCCAGCCCGCGTTCGTTGCGCAGGAACATTATGCGGTCGCCGCTGGCGAGCTGGCGCTCGCCGCGATTAGCTTTGATCGACACGTCAATCCCAGTTCGCCCGCGTCACGCAGCCGCCCGCGCGCGGCGTCATTGAGCTCGCACACCTCGTCATTGGTGTGGGTGAGGATGATGCGGATTGTGAATGATGACGACAGCTTGTTGAATTGATATGACTTCGGTTGGGAAGGACTTCAGCAATGCCATCGCCGAATACACAACCATTGCCACCATCGCCGTTTCCACGCTGGATCGGTCCACTTTGGCTATTTATCGTATTTCTTGAGAATGGATGGGATTGGCGGTCTCTCCTGATTTACGGCGGCATACCTTGGCTGTGCGGATGGGCCTGTTGGATAGGTCTGGCGCGCACCAGTTATTTTCGCACGATTTCAGCAGACTCTGTGGACACGTTTTGGCGCTGGGCATCTGGTGCAATATGGTTCGCTGTTATTAGTCTCTGTGCCGGCATATATTATGTGAATCATTATCTCCCTCGCGGCCCGATGTATGCCACAGGAGACGTTGTGTGCCTGAATGACGACCGAGGTCCGTGTGGCGAGGAATACAGGGAGGATATTCGCGGTCTGCAAATTCCAGATTGGGCCAAGTTCCTTAAAGGGAGCGAGGCTCAATTGATGCTGATGGGGCTAATTTTTGCAGGCATCGTCGCCAGCAGGCGTCCAAAATGGAGGCTAT
>JAAURJ010000092.1 GCA_012032285.1 Sphingomonadales bacterium | reverse complement strand
GAGCGCTTCTCACCAAGAACACTTGATAGCGCAAGTGCTGCCGATGCGCCGCAAATGGCAACTGCACCGCCAGCAAGCACACCAAAGGCGCTCCCCAAGCCAAGCAGGCGCGCTATAGCCACCCCCGCGAGCGTAACCAGCGCGACCGTTGCCGCAATCCACAGAAAGCTGACCCAGCCAAGATCGGCAATCTGCCAGATCGTAATTTGTGCGCCCGCAAGCACGATCCCCCAGCGCAGGAGCGTTTTTGAGGCAAGGTTTAGCCCCGGATGGAGCCGCGCATCGGCATTGGCGAAGTTGAAGGCAAGGCCAATGAGCAATCCCATCAGCATCTTTGGTGCGCCGTAATGTTCGGATAGCCACATTGCCGCAAGTGCGGCCACCGCCGTAATCGCCAGCCCCGAAAAATGATCACGCCAGCCGATTTTTTGCGCCGGCGCACTGGTATCAAGCAAATCGCCGTAGAGGTCAGCCGCCAGAGGATAGCCGCGCATGGATTGCTGCGTCATGGCTCAGCCCGCTTGATCTCGGGAAGCAGCAACTGCAACCAGACAAGTGCAAGCAAATAAGACACAGCGGCAAAGATGAAGAGCGGAGTGTAACCAATCCCCGCCACCAGCACGAGTCCGGTGATCTTGGCAATCGCGGCCCCGCCCATATTGCCCATAAATGCGCCGAAGGCAGTCACCCGGCCAACCTTGGCGCGCGGCACCACATCAGTGATCGTTGAGAATATCGACAACGAAAAGCCCTGATGCCCCGCCATCACCACGCCCATCATGATCGCCACAGGCCAGAAACTATTAAGTTGCAGCACGAGAGGCAACGGCGTGACGATCAGCGCAGAGACGAGCATCACGGTCTTGCGCACCCGGTTGACGCTCCATCCAGCCTCAAGCAACCGCGTCGACGCCCAACCCGCAAGCAGCGCGCCGCCGCCCGAACCAAGAAAGGCCAGCGCCAGCGGGATGGCGAGTTGCTCGGTCGTTAGATCATAGGTTTTGCGGTAAAAATCGGGCAGCCAGAAATTGATCAGCCACCACGTCGAGTCAGACAGTGTTTTGGCAATCACGATTGCCCACGTCCGCCGTTCCAGCAGGATCGGGCCATAAGGCGCGCCGTCATCTGACATATCGCGCGTCGCATCCTCTGCGCCGTCATCAAATTTCACGCCCCGCGCGAACCACAGCCACAGCGCAAGCGTGACGAAACCGCCCAGACCAGCGAAGATCAGCGCACCGCGCCAGCCAAAGGCTGCTGCCATCGCCGGAATCATGAACGGCATCGCGATGGTGCCTGTGCCCGCAATGGCGGTGCCCACGCCAAAGGCAAAGGAGCGCTTGTTGGGCGGAAACAGCGTCGCCACTGTCTTAATGGTAAGCGGCGTCTGCACTGCTTCAGTTGCGCCAAGCCCGATCCGCGCCGCGACAACATGCCACGCGGCCACTGCCCAGCCATGCGCCATTGCGGCAAAGCTCCACGTCGTAACCCCGGCGATCATCGAACGGCGGACGCCAATCCGGTCGACCAGCCAGCCTGTGAACAGGAATGAGAAGGCCGCCGCTATTTGCGTATAAAAAGCAAGGTTCCCAAAATCCTCATCCGTCCAACCGAAATCGGCCGACATATCGGGCTTCAGGATCGCGATGACCGGACGATCCATCGCATTGAAGATCCCCGCAACACAGAGCAATCCAAAGAGCGTCCAGCGAAGGCGCGGGGTGATGATCTTCATTGTTGCGTCATCGCTTCATAAATTGTTCGCATCACGGTCTCCCCTAACGTCTTGGCACATACCATACAGAAACAAGAGGCCGGGAAATTGCTCTCCCGGCCTCTCTTCCCCTTGGCGCTACGGCCTGCAAGAGTATCAATTTCCTCCGAAATTGACCTTGGCAGTAATGCCGAAATAGCGATCCGCCTCACGCGGGATCAGGAAGCGGAAGCTGCCCCCTGGCCCGCCGTTGGTGATTGACGATGCAAAGCTGGTATCAAACACATTCTTCACCTGGAACGTCAGTTTGAAGCGATCATTGACGTCGACAATCGCCGCCGACAGATCAACCAGCGTATATCCGCCAATCGTTCCGGCCGCGCGCAGCGCAGCGCTCGGATCGAACAGTGACAGTTGCTTCGACTGTGCCGAGGCTTGCGCACCAAGCACGATGTTGATCGCACCGCCAGTTTCAATCGTGTAATCGCCGCCAAGTGACGCCTTATACTTTGGCGCATAAGCAAGTGGCGTTCCCGAGGGAGCGACACCTGCCGGATTGCCACCGGGCGGCAGGAAGAACTGGTCAACCTTGGCATCAGTATAAGCAAAGCCGCCGTTGATGTTGAGGTTGTTGATTGGCCGCCAGATCAGATCAAGCTCACCCCCACGCGTTGAAATCCGTCCCGCATTTGTAAAACGCGTAACGACAACGCCTGCGACGATATCGGGGTTATTCGCCTGAAAATTCTTATATTTGGCATAATATGCCGCAAGGTTGAGGACAAGCTTACCGCCGAACAGCGTGTTCTTAATCCCCGCCTCATAACTGTCCGCCGTTTCAGCAGCGATTGGGCCGCACCGGTAGCGGTTAGGTTGAAGAAAATATTAAATGCCGGCCCTTTATATCCACGGGAGTAAGTTGCGTAGGCGGTTGAATTGCTGGTAACGTCAAACTGCGCTCCGGCTTTGCCAGAAAAGTTCGTATTGGTCGCTTTATTCCGGAACGGTATGCCGTTTGATGGACCAGCAACGAAGCTAACGGTGCCATTTGGTGCTGTTACTGTGGCACCGTTGTTAAACACGCCAGCATCAAAATTCGGTTGAAGCCTGGCCCGGCAAGGGCGGTAACTCGACTGTGAAATACATCAAGTTGATCAATTGTATAGCGCACTCCGCCGATCAGGCGAAACCGATTAATCACATTAATCGTTCCCTGACCAAACAAGGCGAGATTCTTAAAAACAGATCCAAAGGTAGCAGACCCATTTGGAAAAGTTGAGGGGTTTGCCCAGCGCTGCCGCATGGTGTTAGCGTCGTAAACGGCACTGTCGCTGGTGTACAAACAATATCCCTACGCGTAAATGTCCGCTCTGTTTCTGCACGAGAGTAGAATGCCCCAATTACATAATCGAAAAACTGCTTGCCGGGAGATGTCAGTCGCAGTTCTTGCGTGAACGTCTGGCTTGTTTGCGGGCCGTCGTCATGCAACTGATTGATACCAACGAAGGCGGTGTCAATGAAATCGCCATCGCGAATCTCGCGGTTATCATATTCACGATATGAAGTAATTGATGTTACAGTCTGTGAGCCAAGTTCAGCATCAAGCTGAAGCGAACCCCCATAACTTTTTTCAATGGTAGCCGTTACCAAATCCTGACGGATCGTTCGCGATTTATCACCAGAAAACTGCGTCCCCGCGAGCGCACCCTGAACAGTAGCG
>JAAURJ010000057.1 GCA_012032285.1 Sphingomonadales bacterium | reverse complement strand
GATATTTGTCTTCAATTTGCAGGCCCTTTTTATCACTCACGCGCGTGGCCCAATTTGCAAAATTATAAATTCGTCATCTGGATCGCTATAGGCCAGTGCACCATCAGGCATAGAACCGCAGCTGTTCCAACCGCCAACTGAGCGCCAGGCCGCAGTGAAGGAGGGGGTTCCTTTTATCCAGTGAACGGGACGAATGAAGGCTTCATATTGCCCGCCCATCGGGACGACTGGCATGGGTGCAGGAATAGGGGGCAGCACAATATCTCGTGAATTTTTCGTCTTTGCTGATTTCGGAGTTGTTTTCTTCTTTTGAGGTTGTGGGTAAATTTTCCCATCGATCTTTATTTTGTCGATACGCGCAACAAATATAAATTCATGATTATCCCAAAGCCCCGCCTGTTCAATCAGCGCGCGTTCTTGAGGTGTTTTCTTTTCATATTCTATACGTGCCGCTTCCCTTTCATCATACCATATCTGTGCGCGTTCGCGGCAAGATTCCATGTTTTCACCTGCTTGGCACGGTGGTGGCCCTTGGATAACGCAGGCAATTAACTGCTCACCAGACAAACCGGTAATCGCTGCGGTAACGCATGAAACCCGGGCCAAAAAGCGCTGGGACTTTGTCACTGCTCCATCCCCAACTGCCACAATATGAACGCTTGCTCCTCTGCGGTTTCATATATGCTGTTCCACCGGCCCGATTTACCGCCATGGCCCGCGCCCATGTTGATTTTCAGAAGTAGCAGATTATCGTCGGTTTTCATATCGCGCAGCTTGGCGACCATTTTGGCGGGTTCCCAATAGGTCACGCGTGGATCGTTCAGCCCGCCGGTATAGAGCATCGGCGGATAGGCCTTTGCTTCCACCTGGTCATAGGGGGAATAGCTGCGGATGAATTCAAAATCCTCTTTGCTGGTTATGGGATTGCCCCATTCGGGCCATTCGCCGGGGGTGAGCGGTAGGCTTTCATCCAGCATTGTATTTAGCACATCGACAAAGGGCACATGCGCCACCACCGCGCCGAAAATCTCCGGGGCTTGATTGGTGACAGCGCCCATTAATTCGCCGCCCGCGCTGCCCCCCGACGCCGTCAGCTTGCCTGCGCTGGTATAGCCGCGTTCGATCAAACCTTTGCCGACATCGACAAAATCGTTGAACGTGTTGGTGCGTTTTTTCAGCTTGCCGTCCAGATACCAGCCATAGCCCAAATCATCGCCGCCGCGGATATGCGCGATGGCATAGGCAAAGCCGCGATCCACAAGGCTGAAACGTGTCGTGCTGAACCCCGGCGGCACGGCATAGCCATAGGCCCCATAGGCATAAAGATGGAGAGGCTGTGATCCCTCTTTTTGAAGCCCTTTCTATACAGCACCGATACCGGCACTTGTGTGCCGTCGCGCACGGTAATCATCAACCGTTCGGTTTCATATTCTGCGGGATCATATCCAGAGGGAATTTCCTGGACCTTAAGCGTTTCTAGGCGTTTTTTCATGACATGATAATCATAGACCGTATCCGGGGTAACCATGCTTTCATAGGACAGGCGCAATTTGGTGACAGCATATTCGGGATTGTTCGACAGGCCGGCATCATAGCTTGCTTCGGGAAATTTGATCCGGTCGGTCACAGCCGCGCCATTATAGCTGCGTATCTCGACCTGATCCAGGCCGTCAATGCGGCTCTCGGTGACAAAGAAATCTTTGAACAGCGAAAATCCGGTGAGATAGACGCTGCTTGATCCCGCTATCAGGCTTGTCCAATCGCCCGGATTACCCAGCGATGCGGTGGCAATGCGGAAATTGACATGATCGTCATTGGTCAGGACAAAAATTTCATTGTCCCTAATATCCACCGAATATTGCACGCCTTTTTTCCGTTTTTTGACCAACATCGGTTCGGACAGCAGATCATTAGCGGGAACAATATAAATTTCGCTAGTTTCATTGTCGCCGGTTTGGAAAAATATATAGTCTTCCTGGGCTGACAGTCCGACGTCCACCCTGAAGCCTTCATCGGCTTCACGGAAAATTTCTACATCATTGGCCGGATCATCCCCCAACCGGTGATATTTCAGATTGTCGGTCCGCCAGTTTTCATTGGCAAGGCCGTATACAAAGCCGATATTGTTCGATGACCAGACAATGCTCGATAAGGTGCCGGGGATAATATTCCCGGTTTCTGAACCGGTTTCCAAATTGCGGACATGGACGGCAAAGCGTTCCGAACCATTATCGTCATAACTATAGGCCATCAGCTTGCCATTCGGGCTTACCGATAGTTCGCCCAGCCGAAAATAGTCCTTTCCTGCCGCCAATTCATTTTCATCAAGGATCAACTGGTGTGCGCCGCTGCCGTCTGCGGCCTTGCGGTAATGCTTGCGATATTGTGTGCCCGCTTCAAATTCGCTCCAATATACCCAGTCGCCATCCTTTTGCGGAACCGTGCTGTCATCTTCCTTGATCCGCGCTTTCATTTCTTCAAATAGCGTGTCGACCAAAGGTTTTTGCGCGGCCATATGCGCCTCGAAATAGCTGTTTTCCGCTTTAAGATAGCCCAGCACATCGGCATCATCGACCACCGGATAGCTTTGATCTTTCAACCAATGATAGGGATCTTCGACCGTTATTCCATGATGGGTGAAACTGTACGGGCGTTTCTCTGCAACAGGAGGTGTAAGGTTGGGGGCAGGTTTTTCTGTCATATTTTCAGGCAAGCTTTCATTAAAGGTGACGGCAAGACAGGCGGGACCGGCAGGCAGGGCAAAGAGTAGAAAAAAACCAGTCAGGGTTTTTATTGACCATCATATCCTGTCCAAATGCCGGTGGTAAATTGTCAGCGAAGCGCTTATGTTACCGGTCAATTCGATATTCAAGCAATTAGGAGCAGCCATGTTGATGCAAACCCATGAAGCCCGCCTGTCGGCCCTACGCGAAGAATTGAAACGGCGCGGCCTTTCCGGTTTTGTGGTGCCGATCAGCGATGAACATATGAGCGAATATGTCGGTGAATATGCGCAGCGTTTGGGTTGGCTCACCGGCTTTGGCGGCAGCGCGGGCAGCGCGGTGGTGATGACGGATAAGGCGGCGATTTTCACCGATGGGCGCTATACGGTGCAAGTGCGCGAACAGGTGGATGGCAACCATTATGAATATGTTTCTGTCGCGCAAATAAAACCCCATGAATGGATCAAGGCCAATGCACAAGCGGGTGCGAAAATCGGCTATGATGCATGGCTGCACACAGGCGCTTGGGTTCAAATGGCGAGCGATGCGGCGGCCAGTGTCGGCGCGGAAATGGTGGCGGTGGAGGATAATCCGATTGATGCCGTCTGGTCCGATCAACCGGCGCGCTCGGATGCGCCGCTTGCGGTTCACAGCGATGCAGACGCCGGTAAAAGCAGCGATCAGAAACGCACTGAAATGGCTGAAACACTGCGGGCAAACGGCTTGGATGCGGCGGTGATTGCGGCGCTTGATTCGGTGGCGTGGGTGTTCAATATTCGCGGCAGTGATGTCGCCAACACACCGGTGCCGCTGGCTTTCACCCTGCTGCATAAAGACGGCACGGCGGAGCTGTTCGTGGCGCCCGAAAAAATGACACCGCAGGTGCAAACCCATTTAGGCAATCAGGTTACCGTGCGCCGCTATGATGAATTGACGGCGCAGCTTGGCACGCTATCGGGCAAAAAGTTGCGGTCGACCCCGATTTGTCGGTGGCCGCCATATCGCAGGCATTAATGGCGGGCGGCGCACAAATTGTGAAGATGCGTGATCCCGCCATCCTGCCCAAGGCAATCAAGAATGAGCGCGAACGGCAGGGGACACGCGACGCCCATATCCGCGATGGCGCGGCGTTGACCCGGTTCCTGCGCTGGTGCAGTGAGGAACTGGTCAAGGGCGGGCAGGATGAATTGTCGGCCGCCACGAAACTGCGTGAATTTCGGGAGGCGACCGGGGTTTTGAAGGATATCAGCTTCCGCACCATTTCGGCGACCGGCCCGCATGGCGCCTTGTGCCATTATTCGGTCAATGAAGAGACTAATCGCGCGATACAGGATGGCGACCTTTATCTGGTCGATAGCGGCGGACAATATCTGGACGGCACCACCGATGTAACCCGTGTGGTTGCAGTGGGCGAGCCTAGCGGCGAAATGCGCAAACGCTATACGCAGGTTTTGAAGGGGCATATCGCTCTGGCCACCGCGCGTTTCCCAGATGGTACGGCAGGTGGATCGCTGGATGTATTGGCGCGGCAATATCTTTGGGCGGACGGCGTGGATTATGCCCATGGCACCGGCCATGGTGTCGGCAGCTATCTGGCCGTGCATGAAGGGCCGCAGCGTATCGGCATGAGCGCAGGCGTGCAGGCGGGCACCGGCGAACCGCTGCGTGCTGGCATGATCCTGTCCAATGAACCGGGCTATTATAAGGAAGGCGCATTCGGCATCCGCATTGAAAATCTGGTTCTGGTCCGCGAAGCTGCGATTGACGGGGCGAAGGGCGACTATCTGGAATTTGAAAACCTGACCTGGGCCCCGCTGGAACCGAAGCTGATCGAGCCAAGCCTGTTATCGCCTGCTGAAACCGCATGGGTGAATCATTATCATGCCCAAGTGCTGGATATTGTCGGCAGCCTTTTGAGCGGCGATGATAAGGCATGGCTGGAGATTATGTGCCAACCTATCGGGTGACAGGTCGCCGGGCCACAAATACGCGCTCGGCATATATTCACCCCAGCAGCTTCGAATATACCGCGATCAGCGCCATAGCGGCAAGACCAAGCTGAGCCGCCAATGTGATCAGCGTGCCGACCATACGCGCTTTTTCGATTGATCCGCCTTCCATGCCAAAGGCGTGGGCGATGCGGCCGAAAATATAGATTACGCCGACCGCCCATAACCAAGTGGATGTGCCACCGGTCAGTTCCAGAACAGCGATCAATATCAGCACGATCGGCGTGTTTTCGGCGTAATTGGCATGGGCGCGCATCCGCCGTATCAGGAATTCATTGCCGCCATCGCCAACGGAGATATTATTCGCCATACGCGCTTTTCCGCAGCGCATCATGAGCCATATATTGAGCAGAGCGGCGGCGGCTACGATTGTCAAAGTAATTTCTAATTTCATGCTGGAATATCCCTCCTGTTATCAGAGATTCTTCCTACACATCACGTCTATGGTTGCAAAGCACAGAAAATTGGCTATACGCGCCGCTCACCCGAGTGCTTGAGCGATGGGCTGGTGATTCTGGCGGGGCTGTGTTTTTGCCCGTTCTTGCCACTATCGGCTTATTGGCTTATGCATTTATGACCATTATTTGATTTGAAACGGAACAGGTGCCGAAATGGCTGTCCCTAAGAGAAAAACCACCCCTTCGAAGCGCAATATGCGCCGTAGCCACGATTCGCTTAAAGCAGAAGCGTATCAGGAATGTCCCAATTGCGGCGAATTGAAACGCCCGCATCATATGTGCGATGCGTGTGGCCATTATAACGGCCGCGAAATTTTGGCGGCTGGCTAATACCCATTGGCCGGTTTCCTGACATTACGCAATTTCAGGGAGAATAGACAGTGACCATGACCCCGCGTATCGCCATTGACGCGATGGGCGGCGATGAGGGCGTGTCTGTTATGGTGGCCGGGGCCGCGCTCGCCCGCCACCGCCACAGCGATTTCAAATTCCTGCTTGTGGGGGATGAGGCGCGGATTAAAGCCGCGCTGGATGACCATCCCAATTTGCGCAACGCATCCGAAATACTGCACACCGATGAGGTCGTATCGGGCGATGACAAGCCAAGTCAGGCGCTGCGCAAATCACGCGGCAGTTCCATGGGGCTTGCCATTAATGCGGTAAAGGCGGGTGAGGCCAGTGCAGCAGTCAGCGCGGGCAATACCGGCGCGTTAATGGCGATGGCAAAGCTGGCGCTGCGCACTATGCCCGGCATTGACCGGCCGGCGCTTGCGGCATTGCTCCCCACTTTGATCGACAATGATGTGGTGATGCTTGATCTCGGCGCGAACACCGAATGCGATGCTGGCAATCTGGTCCAATTTGCGGTCATGGGCGCGGCTTATTCGCGCGTTATCTATGGCTTTGATAAACCGCGCGTGCGCCTGCTCAATATCGGGACAGAGGATATGAAGGGCACGGAAGAGCTGCGCGATGCCGCCACGCATTTGCATGTTTCGACTGGTCTGGCCATGGATTTCCAAGGCTTTATCGAGGCTGATAAAATCAACAGAGGCGAATGCGATGTTGTTGTTTGCGACGGTTTTTCCGGCAATATTGCGCTCAAAGCGATTGAAGGTTCGGCGCGATTTGTGACGGATTTGCTCAAACGTGCTTTTACCAGCTCGCTGCGATCTAAGGTCGGTTTTTTGGTTTCGCGCCCGGCGACCGAATTGCTGCGTCATCATCTTGACCCCAATAACCATAATGGCGCGGTGTTCATGGGGTTGAACGGTGTGGTCGTCAAAAGCCATGGCAGCGCCAGTGTTGCGGGCGTGGCCAATGCGGTGGAGGTTGCGGCGCGGCTGGTTGAGGAAAATATCACCGACCGGATCAGCCGCGATCTGGAGAGCATTGCCAATGGCGGCGCTGTTTCGGCATGAATGCGTCTGCTTATCGTGCCGTTATCAAAGGAACCGGTTCGGCGCTACCCAAACAGCGCGTGTCCAATGCGCAGCTGGCCGAGCGCGTCGACACATCGGATGAATGGATCACTGAACGCACGGGCATAAAATTCCGCCATATCGCCGGTCCCGGCGAAACTACCGCGACCTTGGGCGCGGCGGCAGCACGGCAGGCTTTGGACAGTGCAGGGATGGAGGCAGGTGATATTGACCTGATTATCGTCGCCACCGCCACGCCCGATCAAACCTTTCCGGCGAGCGCGACGATTGTGCAGGATATATTGGGTGCAAATGGCTGCGTCGCATTTGATGTTGCCGCGGTATGTTCTGGTTTCCTCTATGCCTTTTCGGTTGCCGAAAGCATGATCCGTGCGGGGTCAGCGAAAAACGCGTTGGTGATTGGGTCGGAAACATTCAGCCGGATTTTGGACTGGGAAGACCGCACAACCTGTGTGCTGTTTGGCGACGGGGCCGGCGCGGTGCTGCTGTCAGGAGAGATGGGTGAGCGCGGCGTGCTGGCGACGAAGCTTCATGCCGACGGTCAGCATAATCAGCTTCTCTATGTTGACGGCGGTCCGTCCACCACCGGCACGGTCGGCAAACTTCGCATGAAGGGGCAGGAAGTGTTCCGCCATGCGGTCACCAATCTGGCCGATGTCATGGGCGAGGCATTGGATGCGGCGCAGATCGATTCAGGGGATATTGACTGGGTCGTCCCGCATCAGGCTAATGCCCGCATTATCCATGCCACGGTGCGCAAATTGGGTTTGGCCGCAGAAAAGGTGATTTTGACCGTAGATCAGCACGCCAACACATCGGCGGCGTCGGTGCCGCTGGCGCTGGACTTGGCGGTGCGCGACGGGCGGATAAAACAAGGCGATTTGATCGTGCTGGAGGCGATGGGCGGCGGCTTCACCTGGGGCGCATCGATCGTGCGATTTTAATCGCTTAAACGGATCAGTTCACAATTGCTTTTGTGATATTTTACATTACAGTCATTTACCTGTATGATCTACAATCTTAGATTAGCTAAAACGGTGCTGGAGACATTATATGGCTGACGCAGGTACATTAACACGGGCCGATTTGGCCGAGACTTTAAATCGCCAAATCGGATTGTCACGGGCCGAATCGGCGGCGATTATCGAATCCATCTTGGATCACATGACGGGTGCATTGATTGCGGGCGAAAATGTGAAAATTTCGGGCTTTGGTACCTTTGTTTTGCGTGACAAGGGCGAACGCATAGGGCGCAATCCCAAAACCGGGGTGGAAGTACCAATCACGCCGCGCCGGGTTTTGACGTTTCGCGCCAGCCAAGGTATGCGTGAACGCGTCAAATAAATTGCCGCGGGAGTAACATTTTGGATAAATCAACAAGCGCATTTCGCACCATTGGTGAAATGGCAAAAATGCTGGGCGTGAAAACCCATATATTACGCTATTGGGAGGAGCAGTTTCCTATGCTCCAACCGCTAAAACGTGCGGGCGGACGGCGGCATTATCGCAGCGAAGACATTGTCTTGTTGCAAACCATCAACCGTCTTTTGAATGGCGAAGGCTATACCATCAAGGGCGCACGCAAATATTTGCAAAATGGCGGTGATAAAGCGGGGGCGCAGGATCAAGCAAATGGCGTTGATATTGGTGTTACGTGTGCGCCGCCTGCCGATTCCTCCGGCATTTCAGTCGAGGCGTTAAAAATGATCCGTAATAGGCTTGCCAACGCATTGGCGGCGGCCTGATCTCTATATTCTGACTCAGCTGGCATAACATCGCATTTTTTCGTCATTGCGAGCGAAACGGCGCAATTCAGAACCTATTTAGCACCGCTTTGGCGGCACTCTATCTATGGCTTTGGGGGCGATGCACCATAGCAATGACGGTTCGCAATACAGCGATCATCCACTAATATTCATCATCCGGGCCAAGATCCGGGTCCAGGTCGCGCGGACGGACAAAGCGGGTGAGGCGTCCCTTGCCGCGGTCTATATCGGCCCAATGGTCTATATTAATATCGATTTGGGCCAGCGCGGCGGTCGGGTATTTTCATAGACACTGGACCGCATTTCGCCGTCTGTTTCGGGCACAAGGTCCAGAATCAAATCCTCCATCCCCGGATTATGGCCCAGCATCAATATATGTCCCGCACCGTCATCCATTTCGCGCAGCACATCCATCAATGTCGCGGATGATGCAAGGTAGATGCGCCTTTCCCATATGGGTTCGATGCGTTTGCCATAGCCGCTGGCGACATGATCGACGGTTTCAATGACGCGCACGGCCGGGCTGGCGATAATATGGTCAAAGGTCAGGCCCTGTGCTTTCATATATTGGCCCATGATCCGCGCCGCTTTTTCTCCCTTTTTGTTCAACGGCCTGTCAAAATCGCGGGCGACCGGATCATCCCAACTGGATTTGGCATGGCGCAAAGGGTAAGCGTTTTCAAAATGGAATATCCTCATCCAGCGATGGTATCGCTCCCTCCTGCCCGAAATTTGTTGCAGGTGAAAGACCCGATTTTACCGCTATGACGGCTTGGTCCAATGTGACGCGGCGGATAGGGGTTCCTGCGGGAAAGGCGCTCATCAAACGCGACGGAGCGGCGGCGGACAGCAGCACAAAATGCCCTTTATCACCTTTACCCCGGATCAGACGGCCAAAGGCCTGCGCCAGCCGGGCGCGGATGATGCGGTCGTCATAAGCGCTGCCCCCGCCGGATTGCTGCGCGGAGGCAAGCCGGCGGGCGCGGTGCAATATATCAGGCCGCGGCCAAGGGATCTGCTCCATAATCACCAGCCGCAGCGAATGGCCGGGCACATCAACCCCGTCGCGCAACGCATCCGTTCCTAGCAGGCTGGCATGGGGATCATCGCGGAAAATATCGACCAAAGTGCCGGTGTCGATCGGGTCGATATGCTGCGCAAAAAGCGGTAAGCCATCACGGGCGAGCCGGTCGGCAATCCGGGCATGGACGCTTTTGAGGCGCCGTATCGCGGTGAACAGTCCCAATGCTCCGCCGCCCGAGGCAGTGATCAACGCGGCATAAGCGCCCGCCAGCGCCGCCAGGTCGCCGCGCTTCACATCGGTGATGATCATCACCTCTGCTTGCTGGGCATAGTCAAACGGGCTGGCCGCGCTAAAATGCTGCGCCCCATGGTCCAGATGCACCGCACCGGTGCGTGCCTCTGCATTGGTCCAATCGCCGCCGCTGCGCAAAGTGGCTGATGTTGCCAGAACGCCGTGACCGGGTTTCAGGACAATTTCCGCCACCGGCTTCATTGGGTCGATCCAGTGGCGGTGCATCCCAATATCATATTCGCGGCCCTCAACCCGGTCGATCGCCAGCCAGTCGGCAAAGTCGGGATGCGGTTCTGTGCCCATGCGGGCGAGCATGGCGCTCCAGCTGCGCAGTGTATCAATACGCCAAACCAGACTGCCCGCGGCGCCTTCAATCCGCGCCCGAGCCGCACCATCGAGCCAGTCGGGCGGATCAGTGATGATTGCTTCCAGCCGTTGCCCCAGTAAAGTCAGGGGTTTGGAGATGGACTCCAGCGCCTGCTGCGCTTCGCTCGCCGCATCGATCAGCGCGGCATTGGGCTGCGCCAATTCGGTTTCAAGGCCGTAGCCCGCATCGCCTTCGCCATTTTCATCACGGGCAAAAACCATTGCGCGAATGGCGGCGAGCAGCTTTTCCAGAGGCCCCGACGGCGCATTTTCCTGCAAGCGCAGCAGCCATCCCTCCCCGGGCAGGCTTCGGCGGAAATACGCGCGGTTTCAATCGCCATGCCGCCCTCGCTGTCATAGCTTGCAACATCGGCAAGCCGTGCCGACAGGCCGCGCCTGCGCCCGCGCGCCTTGCCTTCGGGGCCGATGATCCAGCGGCGCAGTTCAATCGCCTCCTGCCCGGTCAACGCGGCGGCAAACATCGAATCGGCTGCGTCAAAAAGATGATGGCCCTCATCAAAGATGATCCGGCTAGGCCGGTTCGCCTCATCGCGGCCCCGCGCGGCGTTGACCATCATCAACGCATGGTTGGCGATGATGATATTCGCGTTCTGGCTTGTCCGCGCGGAGCGTTCGATAAAGCATTTGCGGTAATGCGGACATCCGGCATAAATACACTCGCCGCGCCTGTCGGTCAGCGCCGCCGGACCATTGCGCCGAAATAATGTGGTTAGCCAGCCCGGCAAATCACCGCCGACCATATCGCCATCCGATGTATAGGCAGCCCAGCGGGCCACGAGATGCGCCACTATCGCCGCACGCCCCGAAAATCCGCCTTGCAACGCATCCTCCAAATTGAGCAGGCACAGATAATTTTCCCGCCCTTTTCGCACCGCAACCTTTTGCCGAAACTGTTCGTCATCGGGGTAAATCCGCCTTGCCTCGCGCACCAATTGGCGTTGCAGCGCTTTGGTATAAGTGGAAATCCAAACCGCCCCGTCGGCCCGCTCGCTCCATAGCGATGCGGGGGCCAGATAGCCCAAAGTTTTACCAATGCCGGTGCCCGCTTCGGCGAGCAGCATATTGGGCTGCCCCTTATGGCTGCGCGGGCCAAATATCTGCGCTACTGCGGCGGCGAATTGCCGCTGTCCATCGCGTATCTCCGCATCCGATCCGGTTAAAGCCGCCAGCTGCGCCTGAACATCTTGATCATGCAGGCTAATCGGGCGCGGGGCGGGCCTTGGCGGCGTTTCTTCCCATTCGGGCAGGCGCGAAAACAACAGGCGTTCTGGTTTTTCCGGTTTTTTCAAATGCCGCAGCACCGCATTCGCCCATGGCCAGCGCAGCCGCATAAGCGCCTGTGCGCTGTCCCATGCGCCTTCGCGCTGCGGCCATGCAGGGTCCGATAGGACAGCAAGAAGCTTTTGTGCAGCGGCATTGTAAAGCAGGGGTATATTGCTGTCCTGCTCCCCCTCTCCTTCAGGAGGAAGGTAGCGAGAAGGCTCTATGTCCAATGCCTGCGCCAGTCCCTTGGGCGTGGGAACCATGAACCGTGCGGGATGGACAAAAGCGAACAGTTCCAAAAGGTCCAGCCCCGACAGATCGGCATAGCCCAGCCGCTGTGCGACCAGCGGCGCGTTGAGCAATATAACCGGCGTTTCTGCCGCGCGGCCCACCGCTTCGCCCTTGCTCACACGGGCGGCAGTGCCACCGGGGTCCGCAATCCAGATACCGGCATGGCTTGCATGAAGCGCAGGAAAGTTTAGGGGAAAGCTCACACCCTATTGCATAGGCGAATCAGGAACGAAAAGGAAACGCGAAAAGTGAGCGAATTTGAGGAAGCAGCCCAAAACAGCAAGGCATGGCCTTTTGAAGAGGCGCGGCGGTTGGTCAAACGCTTTCCCAATGGCAAAGCCGATGGGTCGCCCATGCTATTTGAAACCGGCTATGGCCCGTCGGGCCTGCCGCATATTGGCACCTTTAACGAGGTGCTGCGCACCACCATGGTCCGCCGCGCTTATGAACTGATGACCGGCGGCGCACCGACCCGGCTGGTGGCGTTCAGCGATGATATGGACGGCCTGCGCAAAGTGCCCGATAATGTTCCCAATGGCGATATGCTGACACAAGATTTGCACAAACCGTTGACGCAGGTGCGCGATCCGTTTGGCAAATATGAAAGCTTTGCCGCGCATAACAATGCGAAGCTGCGCGAATTTTTGGACCGGTTCGGCTTTGACTATGAATTTGTCAGCTCGACTGAACGCTATACCAGCGGCGCGTTTGACGATGCGCTGCGGGGTGTGCTGCGCTGCAACCAGGCGATCCTTGACATCATGCTGCCAACCTTGCGCGCCGAACGCGCTGCGACCTATTCGCCGATATTGCCAGTGTCGCCGAAAACCGGCCATGTTTTGCAAGTGCCGGTGGAGGTGCTCGATGCCGATAGCGGGATGGTCGCGTTTGAAGATGATGGCGAGCGGATCGAACATTGCATTTTGGCGGGCGGCGCGAAACTGCAATGGAAAGTCGACTGGGCAATGCGCTGGGTCGCGCTGGGCGTTGATTATGAAATGTATGGGAAGGATTTGACCGATAGCGGTATTCAGTCGGGTAAAATTGCCAAGGCATTGGGCGGACGCAAACCCGAAGGATTGATCTATGAGATGTTCCTTGATGAAAAAGGCGAAAAAATCTCAAAGTCCAAGGGCAATGGGTTGAGCCTGGAGCAATGGCTGGATTATGGGAGCGAGGAAAGCCTTGCCTTTTTCGCTTACCGCGAACCTAAGGCGGCAAAGCAGCTGCATATCGGCGTCATTCCTAAGGCGGTGGATGAGTATCTGCAAATGCGCGGGACTTATCCGGATCAGGAACCGGATAAGAAGCTGGGTAATCCCGTGCATCATGTCCATGTCTCACGCGGACAAATGGTGCCGGAAACGGTGCTGCCGGTCAGCTTTGGCCTATTGCTCAACTTGGTCGGCGTGATGGGCGCGGATGTGACCAAGGATCAAATTTGGGGTTATTTGTCCAACTATGTGGAGGGCGCCGATAGGGTAACATATCCGGAGCTAGATGCTCTCATCGACAATGCCATGGCCTATACTCGCGATTTTGTTGCGCCGACACTGAAGCGGCGCAAACCAGAAAGCATGGAGGCAGCCGCCTTGCAAAGGCTGGACGCTGAACTGGCGGAGCTGGACGAAAGTGCGGCGGCAGAGGATATTCAAACGATCGTCTATACCATCGGCAAAGAGGGCGGATTTGAAAATCTGCGCGACTGGTTCAAGGCGCTGTATGAAACGCTTTTGGGCAGCAGCGCAGGCCCGCGTATGGGCAGTTTCATCAAATTATACGGCGTAGCAAATTCGCGGCGGTTGATTGCAGAGGCGCTGGGGTGAGCTTAGTTGCCGCCCGTATCTATCGCGATGGGCGCTTACTTAGCGAGGTGACGCTGGAGCAGGCGAGTGCAAAGCTTGAGAGGGCATCAGATTTTATCTGGATCGGCCTGCATGAATCTGATGATGCGACTCTGAATCTGATCAGTCAGCAATTCGGCCTGCATGAACTGGCGGTTGAAGATGCGCTGGACCCCAAGCATCTGCCCAAGATGGAAAGCTATGGCGACCATCTATTTGTGGTGGCCCGCACGATGCATCTGGAAGGAACAGATGGAAACAGTCGCATCGCTTATGGCAACACCGCTGTCTTTATCGGGCGACAATTTATTATCACCGTGCGCCATGGTTCGGCGCGTAGCCATGCGCCGGTGCGCAAGCGGCTGGAGGCGACGCCTTGGTTGCTAAAAAATGGTCCGGATTATATCCTACATGCAATCCTTGATTTCATTGTCGATGGCTATTTTGAAGTCATTGATGTGGTCGAGGAACAGGTTTTGGCGATGGAGGACCGGAGCCTTGATAACTTCTTAGGCCAAGCAGAGACAGCCCGGTTATTTTCTTTGCGCCGCGATCTTTTCCGGCTGCAACGCATATTGGGTCCGATGGAAGATATGGCCAATCGCTTTGTTAATATTGACTTGCCCCAAATTGACCATGACATTGACCCTTATTTTCGGGATCTTGCCGATCATGTCCGCCGCGTCAATTACCGTGTGGAGGGGCTACGCGACACGCTGACCAGTGTGATTGAAACCAGCGGCCTCTTGGAACAGCAGCGTCAGGGGGTAATCACCCGGCAACTTGCCGCATGGGCGGCTATTCTCGCTGTGCCCACTGCGATAGCCGGGATTTATGGGATGAATTTTGATCATATACCGGAACTGAAGTGGGAATACGGCTATGCCGCCGTCTGGGGCTTGATTCTGATCATTTGCGTCACGCTTTATATCCGTTTCAAGCGCGCGGGTTGGCTGTGATCGAAATATTCACCACCGGCGGAACGATCGACAAGGTGTATTTTGATGCGCTGTCCGAATATCAGATAGGCCCCGCCGCCGTGCCCGATATGCTGTCGGAAAACAACGTCCATGCCCCGCACCGCGTGACGCAGCTGCTACGCAAGGACAGCCTTGATATGACAGACGCCGACCGGGCAGTGATAAGAATGGCCGTTACGAAGAGCGATGCCGCGCAGATTTTAATCACCCACGGCACCGACACTATGGTTGAAACCGCCCGCGCATTGTCCGGTGTGAAAGGCAAAACCATCGTCCTGACCGGCGCGATGCGGCCCTTCTCGCTCTATGCGTCGGACGGCGAGTTCAATCTCGGCGGCGCGATCGTCGCAGCACAGCTGCTCGCTCCGGGCGTCTGGGGCGTGATGAACGGCCGGATGTTCCCGGCGGAGACGCTGAACAAGAATGTCGAGCAGGGCCGGTTCGACGCCTGAGCCGGACCTCCCGCCGTCGAATCGCGAAACACTAGCGCCTGTCCGGCAAAGGCTCCATCTGGGTCCTGCCTTCCTTGTCGGTGCCCATGAAGACGGTCATGTGCGGGAACGGCATTTCGATGTCGCGCTCGTCGAAGACCTCCTTCACAAGCTCGTTGTAGGCACGGCCGACAGCCCATTGCTGACCCGGCTCCGTGCAGATGCGCGCCCGCACCACGACCGCGCTGTCGCCGAGCGCGGTGACACCATGCATGTCGAGATCGGCGATGATCGCACTGCCGAGCTCGCTCTCCTTCAGCCGGCGGAACGCCTCGACCATGCCCTCCTTGGCCGCGGCCACGCTCTCCTTGTAGGCGATGCCGACCTCGGCGACGTGATAGGCGAAGCCGCGGTTGAAGTTGGCGACGGCGTCGACCCTGCTGAACGGGATCAGATGGTAGGTGCCGGCAACATCGCGGATGCCGATGGAGCGGACACTCAGGCGCTCGACCGTGCCGGTGACGCCCGCCACCGTGACCACGTCGCCGGTGTTGATGGCGTTCTCGAACTGAATGAACACGCCGGTGATGATGTCCTGGACGAGGGACTGCGCGCCAAAGCCGATGGCAAGGCCGATGACGCGGCGCCGGCCAGCAGCGGACCGATATTGATGCCGAGCTCCGAGACCGCCAGCATGATGCCGAGGGCGGCGAGCGCGATGGTCACGGCATTGCCGAGCAGGGAGAGCAGCGTGCGCTCGCGCGCGCCGGCTTGCAGGCCGACGGTCTCGGACAGGCGATATTCGATCCAGGACATCACGGCGAGCCAGATCAGATAGGCGACCGCGACGATCGCGAGCGCCGCGATCAGGGCGCCGACGAAGGCCTCCCCGCGCGGCGCTGCGAGCCAGCCGGAGACGTCCATCAACCCCCAGAAGTCCAGCACCATCAGGATGACGGCGATCAGCACGGCGAAGCGCAGGATCTGGAGGAAACGCGGCACCGCCTTGTTCAGGCGTCGGCCGAGCAGCGGCAGGTTCTGCCTCAGCCCTGCCGGCAGCGGCACGCCCGAGCGGATCGTGCGGCCGATCAGGGTCACCAGGGCGACGGCGCCGCGATCTCCTCTTTGGGCACGCCGCGGCCCTCGAGCACGGACTCGAAGGATTGGCTCTCGTCGAACCCGCAGGAGCCGCAGCCGCCGATGTGCCAGCGCTGGAAGAGGATGCGCTTGGCCCCCCGGGTACCATTGGAGCAGCTCGCCCATCGTGGAGCCCAAAGTCACGGTCTTTCGCATCTGTCGTTCCAGTT
>JAAURJ010000056.1 GCA_012032285.1 Sphingomonadales bacterium | reverse complement strand
GGCGCATGGCTGGGGTGAAACCAGCACTATGCCCGCCATGACCCAAGAGGAGATGGTGCATATCATAGCAGATTGGGGCATACCTGTTTCGCCCTTGTTCAAAAAAGTGGATGGAGCAAAAGAGGCGCTTGCCCATTATCAGCATATTCAGCAACAACGGGCGGAGCTTGCCTATGATATTGACGGTGTCGTTTATAAAGTAGACCGGCTCGATTGGCAGGACAGGCTTGGTTTTGTTACAAAGGCACCGCGCTGGGCCATTGCGCATAAATTCCCTGCGGAACAGGCCGAAACCACATTGGAGGCAATTGATATACAGGTAGGCCGCACCGGAAAGCTGACGCCGGTCGGACGGTTGATGCCGGTGACAGTGGGCGGCGTTGTGGTGAGCAATGTCACGCTGCATAACCGTGACGAGATTGCGCGCTTGGGCCTGCGTGTTGGCGACAGGGTAAAGATACAAAGGGCGGGTGATGTCATCCCGCAGGTTGCCGAAAATATGACCCGTGATGTGGCGCGTGAAACCTATCATTTTCCCGGCCACTGCCCCGATTGCGGCAGCGAGGCTGTGGCAGAAGAGGGCGAGGTCGATGTCCGTTGTACCGGCGGACTTATCTGCCCGGCGCAGCGTTTCCAGCGGCTTGTTCATTTTGTCAGCCGCGCCGCGCTCGATATTGAAGGGCTGGGTGAAAAAAGCATTGCCGAATTTTTGGGCTATGGCTGGCTTGATTGCCCTGCCGATATTTTCCGGCTGCGTGATCATCGCAGCGAATTAGTGGGCAAGGATGGCTGGCAGGAAAAATCTGTGGATAACTTGCTTGCCGCGATTGAGGCAAAGCGGTCCCCCGATCCCGCTAGGCTGTTATTCGGACTGGGCATCCGCCATATCGGTTCGACCACCGCAAAGGATTTGGTGAAAAATTACAAGACTATGGATGCAGTCCGCGATTTGGGCACCAAGCTGGCTGGCGGCGATGAAGCCGCTTTGGCTGAACTGACTGACATTGATGGGATTGGCCCTACCGTTGCCGCTGCGCTCGCCGAATTTTTCCATGAGGAGCATAACCGGCAGGTTTGGGATGATCTTCTGTCCGAAGTTCATCCGCCCGAATATGTTTCCAATATCCGGGATAGCGACTGGGCTGGCAAAACGATTGTCTTTACTGGAAAGCTGGAAACTATAAGCCGGGATGAAGCCAAGGCGCAGGCCGAAAGCCTGGGTGCAAAGGCTGCGGGATCGGTAAGCGCAAAGACCGACCTTGTCGTTGCCGGGCCAGGGGCTGGATCAAAGCTGAAAAAAGCAACAGAGCTTGGTATCCGTGTAATTGATGAAGCCGAATGGGCGGTTATTTACGTCGGATAAAACTGGTGCGCTGACGAGCGAAAGCTTCTAGTCAGCGCACCATCTGGACGGCGGAACCCCCTCTAGTAGCCGCGTCCAAATCTTCATTTGCTATGCCCTTTTTTGAACGGAATATCGGCCAGGCCAATTGCTGTCCCGCGCCAATATGGGGCAAATTTTCCACTCCATAGCTTTCGGGATAGCGGCGCGTGATTTTCGCCGTTCCGAAAATTATATCCCATAAAAACAGCAAATTACCGAAATTGCCCTTATAATTGACTGCCGGATCATCCTTGTGCCGGCCATGATGGGCGTGATGCGTGGCGGGTGTGGATATAGTCCTTTCCACCACCCACATAAACGGTGAGAGCCATTTTATGGAATATAGCGGTTTGTCCCATGCCACATCGCTATGAGCACCGATTATGACCAGCATTTTAACCACGATAAAGCCAGCATAGACCCAGCCAAGCCCCATATAAACTAGGGCCGCCGAAAACCAGATGCTGGGCATCAACAGATAGTAAAAGAAATTATTCCGGTAAACGAGCCGCACGCTCATATACTGAGCATTATGATGGGCGCGGTGCAGGTGGTAAAGCCAAGGAAAGGTATGCGACGCCCGGTGCAACCAATATTGCATCATATCATCGAAAATCAGGAATAGCCCAATGGCGGCGAAAATATTGAGATTGGCGAGCGCCCCTGCATATTGCGGCAACCATTGCCCCAATGCCCAGCCGGTGATAAAAATAATAAAAGGCTGAGTCAGTGCGAGCAGAACAGTGGAGCCTACAATTTCAACAATTGCATCATCCCTATTCTGCCCGCTTTTTGAAAAAAGCCCTGTAAACAGCAGCTCCAATAGTCCAAAAACCAGAAAAATTCCCAGAATGAACCAAAGGTAAGGCGGCATGGATGCGACTCCGAAGGGACTTGATTTCCATGACGGTTTAGTGACAAAGAACAGCTAACAATGCCAACTAGTTTACATTCTCGAAATAAACCCAAATTTGAAGCGTCCGGGCGCACCATCGGTTCGCCGATTTTGTTCCGCTCATTGCCAGTGGATGTTAGGTCCAAGCTATTGAAATCAGCAGTTCGCAGAGATTTTGAGGATGGACAAATTATCCAGCAACGCGGTGACCCGGCCAACGGATTTTGGTTGATCGAAAGCGGTCAAGTGAAATTGGGCCGGTTTAGCGCAGAGGGAAATTTGCAGGTTGTCCTTATCTTTGGTCAGGATGATAGCTTTGGTGAACTTGCCTGCCTTGGCGGATTTGGCAAGGTGATGGATGCTATTGCCGTGGGCCGTACAAAATTGAAATGGGTTAGTGAAACTGCGTTCATGGACGCCCTTTCCCAATCCCCCGAAACTATGCTGCAAGTGACGCGGACTTTGGCCCGGCAATTGCAAGAATCGCTGGACGCTTTAGTAATGTTGCGCAATAGCCCTGCAAAAAGCGAATGGGCAGGATGATTATTGCGCTTTGCGGAGAGCGGCCTGCGCCGGTAACATTGATTGTGCGGCAGAGCGAGCTTGCCGAGTTAATCGGCGTATCTAGGATGACGATTAGCAAGCTGGTCACCGAAATGGAGCAGGCGGGGCTGGTTGTCCGCAAATATCGCGGCTTAGTGGTGCGTGACCCCGAAGCGCTGCGGCAATGGGTGAGGGCTTAGGTTCAGAACATCAAAACCACTTCATTACGCCGCCCGGCATCGGTGTCCATATGCCGACTTTCACCCCGGCTCTGCGCAGCATTTGGCCAGTCCATTCATTGCAAGTCGTAATTGCGCTATAACGGCCATTGGCCTCATAGAATATATTATTAGGCCCATAGGCGGCATAAGGGATGGGCGCATTATTAGAACCAAGCTTAAAACTGGCCCTTATTGATTTGATTAAGCGGCGATATTCTATATCCGAAATACGCAGTTTTTTGCGGTAGATTAAAGGCTTCGGACGGATAAGATGATATATGTGGAGCAAACTGTCACCTGACCCGATAACCGCGCTGCCAATATCCGCCGCGCGAACATCGGCCCATGTGCGGGCATTGCGATAAACACCGGCATGACCCCAGCCGATCATCGCATGGGTGCCATATAGATCGGGATCGCTGAGATGTTCAGGCCGGATCAAATCGCCCATATCCTCGCCCGCCGCCGCCATCGGAACGATAATGCTGACATGGACGCCGTTGGTTTCTACGAATATATCGATACCTTTGGATGCAGGTTTCCAGTTGTTATTGGCCGCAATGCTGCTGCCAATCCATGCGCTGGCCATATAGATACCGGCAACAAAAAGCACCCATCCGGCAATCGCGCGCACGGCGGTCCAAGGGCTATTGATCCAGAAAAGTTTCATTTGTAACCGGTTTCCAATAAGCTTTCGCTATGCTAATCATGCAAGCATGGCAGATAATTTGCACGTTTATGATAAGCCGCCTTTGGGCGCAAATGCCGATTGGACAATCCCGCAAAATTGGGAGGCTTTTGATGCCCATGAACATGAAATGTGGGACCGGTTATTTGCGCGGCAATCGGAGATGCTGCCCGGGCGTGCGGCGGATGCGTTTCTGCGCGGGCTGGACGTGCTGAAATTGTCAAAGCCCGGTATTCCTGACTATCAAGAGCTTAACCAACGATTGATGGCGGCGACAGGTTGGCAAGTGGTTGCGGTGCCGGGGCTGGTGCCCGATGATGTCTTTTTTGACCATCTTGCCAACCGGAGATTTCCAGCAGGCAATTTCATCCGCCAACCACAGCAGCTGGATTATTTGCAGGAACCCGATATTTTCCACGATGTTTTCGGCCATGTGCCAATGCTCGCCGATCCGGTATTTGCCGATTATATGGTCGCCTATGGCAAGGGCGGCCTGCGCAGCTTGGGGTTTAGCGCACTTGACCATTTGGCGCGGCTATATTGGTATACGGTCGAATTCGGTTTGATACAGCAAAGCGACGGGCTGCGTATTTATGGGGCGGGGATTGTATCCAGCTATGCCGAGAGCATTTTTGCTTTGGATGATGACAGCCCCAACCGGATTGCATTTGACCTGTTACGGGTGATGCGGACACGATACCGGATTGATGATTTTCAGCAAAATTATTTCGTAATCCAAAGCTTGGAAGCATTGCTGAAAAGCACGGCGGGAACAGATTTCGCGCCGCTTTACCATCGGCTTGAAACCATGCCTGATATTGCCATTGCCGATATTTTGGAGGACGATGCCATGCTGCACCATGGCACGCAGGCCTATGCGGCTTCAAAAGCTTAGCTTTGCACTAATTTGCCAGTGGCAATAGCAGGGCCTGTTGCGACCCCGCCTGGCGCCCCGCCTTCGGGTTCGGGGGTGATAACAATCGCCGCACCTTCATAAATATATTTCTGCATATCGCTTGCTATCACTAGCCTGCTCTCCCCCTTTGCAGCGACCAAGCCCAGAGAGCGGGCTTTACCGTCCTTTGGCACGATCCAAACTTCGGGGTAAAGCGGTGCGACATTGAGCGCCTGTGCGTTGATCAGCATCTGTTTGGCTTTGTTGTCATACCGGGCTGTTAACCGGTATTTTCCATCTGCGCCGACAATCGAAGCGGCCAAATTGGCTGGCACAGCATCAAATGCCGGTGCCGCTGCTGCCGCATCTGCGGCGGCCTCATTTGGCGCTTCCATTCTTTCCGCCGCTGCCTCTGCGAAGCTTTCTTCTCCTGCCTCCTGATCTGGCACACTGTCAGGCAGGCTTTGCAGAAAGAGGATAGCCGCCAGCGCCGCAGCTATTCCGCCGCCGGCTATGCCCGCATATCGCCAGAAATGAGGCCGTTTTGGATTATCCTGTTCAATTTTGCTTGCGGAAACTGTGCCGCTTATCTTTTCCCATATAAAAGCGGGTGGCGTTTCGTCTTGTCCCATCACCATCGGGACAAGATAATTGCGCCAATTTTCGACTTCCCGCGCAAATAGCGGATCGCTGGCCATGCGAGCTTCTGCCTGTGCCTGCGCCGCATTATCAAGCAGGCCCAGCACATATTCCCCGGCAAGGGCGATATCGGCTTCGGTCATCGCGCTCATATCCGCACCTCCATGCAGCCGCGCAATGAAATAAGCGCCCGGCGGATCCGGCTCTTCACTGTGCCCAGCGGCAGTTTTTCATGCTCCGCCAACTGCGCATAGGTTGCGCCTTTCAAAAAGGCGGAACGAATAAAATCTGCGTCCTTTGTGTTCAATGTTTCGATACAATCATGCAAGGCTGCGCCTTCATTTTCAGCTGCGATCATTGCATCAGCCAAGGGTGCATCATCGGCGATTTCGGCTGCTTTTTCAGCAGGTTCATACTGCGCCTTTCTTTGCGCACGCAAACGGTCTATCGCGCGGTTACGCGTTACGGTGACGAGCCAGCTGATCGGGCTGGCGCGGCCTTGTTCAAACCGGGCTGCCCGGTTCCAGATATTTATAAATGCATCTTGCAATGCTTCCTCGGCTTCTATCCTATCGGGGAAGATACGAAGGCAAACACCAAAAAGTTTCGCCGATGTCTGCTTATAGACAAATTCAAAGGCGTTTTTGTCTCCTTCGCCGGTGCGCAGCAGAGCCTGTGTCAAAGCATCCCGCTCCGCATTTGCGCGGTGCTCGGAAAGCGAAGAGACAGGGTCGGGCTTTGGATCAGTCATTGGCCTGTCTTATGTCGATGAAAAACGGCCTGTGCAAGGCTGTATCACCATGTGCCATAATCACCGGGCGGTTGGCTGGTGCCGCGTTGTGCGCGCAGTGGGCGCTGCCAGCCATAGCGGCGGCGTTTGATTAGGTGCAGGCAGGGCCAATCGCCCTTATCCTGTCGCTGGATAAGGTGGAATCCCTGCCGCCGGTAACTGCGCACTATGGCAGATGCCTGCTGATCCAATAATCCTGCCAGTATCAGCGACCCGCCCTCGCAGATAATATCGGCAAAAGAGGGGGCAAGTTCGATCAGCGGCCCTGCCAAAATATTGGCGATGATCAAGTCATATGGGCTGCGCCGTTGGATCATTTCATGGTCGGTGCCCATGGCCGCGCACAGCGCTATACGGCCCATTTCCTGACCAACCGGCAAATTATTGAGCGCGGCATTGCCAGCTGTCACTTCAATGCTGACCGGATCGATATCAGACGCGGTGATGTAGGCATGGGGCCATAAATGCTGCGCAGCAAAAGCGAGCAGCCCGGTCCCTGTGCCAATATCGGCAATATGATTATAGTGTCGGCCTTGCCGTTTTAATCGGTCCAACATGATAAGGCAGCCCGATGTCGTTTCATGGCCGCCGGTACCAAATGCCTGGCTGGCCGGAATGATGAAGGGCGTGCAGCCATCCGGAACCGTGTTTTGATATTCCGCGCTATGGATAAAGAAACGGCCTGCTTGAACAGGTTTTAACCCTTTTTGGCTTAGCATCAACCAATCTTCATCGGGCAGTTTTTGGGGGACAGCTTTTATCGTTTGTCCGCCGTTGATCCGGCTTTGTAGTGCGGCGATAATGTCTTTGCCGGGTTTCGTTTCAAAATAGGCGATGATGCGCCAGCTATTGTCATCAAAAGCGACCACCTCTTCACCAACAATTGTGGGGATGGGATCTAGTCCAGACAAAAGCTCCCAATCCTGTCCCAATGCTTCGGCTTCGGCGCGGGTGCAGGGCAGGGTGATGATCCAGTTATCCGTCATTGGGTTTCCTTGGCAAGGCGCTCATCCAGTCTTTTGGAAATCGCCTGTGCGTAGGAAATGCAGGCTGAAGAATCTCTCATGGTCCCGGCTTTCAGGCGCTTATGCATATCACTGGCCGAAGGATGCGGTGTCAGCAATATGTCGCATTTGCTAGCCGCGATCCTCTTTATTGCCTCGCGATAAGAGGCAAGATAATTGGCATGATCCGAAAACCGGAAACTATCGCTGCTTACTGGACTAAGGCTGTCTGCATAAACAATATTAAGACAGTCCTTCCCCGCGCAGCTTTCCCAACTCCAACTTAGCGCACCGGGTGTATGCCCGGGGGTTTCCATAGTGGTCAATTTGATATTGCCCAGCCGCACTATATCGCCGTTTTTAACCGTGCGGCTTACAGCAACAGCAGCCATAGGCGGATGCATGGCAAATTGAGGGTCATCCTCGCTGTCCTTTCCGCTGGTTAAAACCCCCGCAGCCGCTGTGCTTGTTACTATATCCGCTCCGGTCCAGCTTTTCATTTTAGCAAAGCCGCCAACATGGTCGAAATGCTCATGGCTGCTAAGCAATATGGAAATATCTTCAGGGTTAAAGCCCAGTTTTTTGATATTGGCCTTGACCATTTCGGCCCCTTTTTCAGTGCCGGTATCGATCAATATATGTCCATTATCACCAGCAATCAAAATGGCCGATATTCCGCACGTCCCGACATAATAGCTGTTGCCATGAATTTTATAGGGCGGGCCAGCCTTGTTCCATTCATCCCAGTCCTGGCATTGACTTACCCATTGTGTGGATTGTGGTGGCATCACAGGCGGCTGATTGGCAATACAGGATGCCGTCAAGCAACTGGTAATCGCTAGCGCAGATAATCTACCGGACATAGCTGGCCCCATTGGCATCGAGCACGGCGCCGTCATGGAGGGCGGGGCATCCAGTGCGCAAAAGCGGGCAATGGCCGCAATTTCGTCTGGCATGGCAACGCGGCCCAGCGGAATATCGGATAGCAATTGTGCGCCGCCGCGGCTTTCCATATATTCTTCGGCCATGCCGGTCATGGTGTAACCGGGGCATATAGCAAAGGCGTAAATTTTCTGTGCCGCATAAGCGCGGGCGATGCTTTGGTCATTGCCACCATTCCGCCTTTTGATGCGGCATAATGCCAATGATCAGGTCCGTCGCCGCGATTGGCCGCACGGCTTGCGATATTGACAATGCGCCCTGATGCCCCCCGCTCCTGCCAATGCAGGACAGCCAAACGGCATAGCTGCGCCGATATAGTTAGGTTGATGTGCAGGGTGCGTGCCCAATGGACATTCCAATGATCGTCAGGGCTTGTAATCGGGTTTGGCTCAAATATGCCGGCATTGTTGATCAAGACATCTATACGGCCATTAAGCCTTGCCAAAGCTTTGTCCCAAAGCTCCTTTGCGGCATTTTCCCCTTCCAGATTGCACCCGATCAGCCCGTCTGTATCGGTGCTGGCATGGCCAACGACATTGCTGCCATGGGATATAAGCTGCTGGGAAATAGATTTGCCAATCCCACGGCTCGCACCCGTTACCAAAATATTGATATCGCTTTTGTCCATTTCCCCTCCCTAACCGCCGATGCGGTTTTGGGGAAGGGGATATGATGGCTGATTGGGTTAGCGAAGGCCGCTGACAAATTTGGCCGCATTTTCTTTTAGCGAGCTAATTTTGTCATTCACGCGGTCAAATCCTGTTTCCAATGCGCTGATTTCAGAAACGACATTTTCTGTATCGCTGCGGATCGCAGAAATGGTGTTGGACATAAGGTCTGCGGCTAGCGCGGTTTCGTCGACAGATGCGGTGATCATGGTCACGGTTTGCGCCTGATCCTCCATCGCTTTACGAATATTTTCGGCAGAAATGCGAACCTCGTCTACTGTATCACGAATGGATGTATTGGATTCAACCGATGCTTTTGTGGCCACCTGAATAGCCGAAATTTTCTTGGCAATTTCATCGGTCGCATCGGCGGTTTGGTTGGCAAGGCTTTTGACTTCCTGCGCAACAACGGCAAATCCGCGTCCAGCATCGCCTGCGCGGGCCGCCTCGATCGTGGCATTTAGGGCGAGCAAATTGGTTTGTCCCGCAATTTCGCGGATCAGGCCCAATATCGATTCAATCGACTGGGACTGTTCGGACAAAGTATCGGTTGCGGTTACGCCGGCATTGGCCTGCTCCACGGCGCGGTTGGCGACGCTGGAGGCGGCCTCCACCTGATTGCGGGCCTCTTCAATCGCGCGGATAAGCCCGGCTGCGGTTTGTGCGGCTTCGCGCATGGCAACGGCCGACTGTTCTGAGGCTGCGGCAACTTCGGATGCTTTGCTCAGCATACCATTGGCCATTTGCGCACTGTTGGCGGCTTGACGGCGAATGGCGCCTGATTGTTCGGCAACATCATTGGCGGCCGAACTAATATCCGCCTCAAATTGACCACTATAGTCGCTTTGTTTTACAGCCATCTCTTGTTTTTTATGCATCGCATAGCAATGCGAAATCAGAGACAATTCCATGGAAGAGCAAATGCAGATAGCCGAAGCCAGCCTTTGAAAGCGGGCATAGTCATCATAGCAATGACGAGCGACCGTATCCATTACAGAGGGTGTGGCATGGGTGGTTGCTGCCAAAATATGTTCAAGCGGAATATTTCTTTTGCAAGCTTCGGAAATACGCTCCCATAGCAACTTGGAACATTCCTCGCCGCTAATGTCTCTATAACGCGAGCGCACATAGTCGGCTGTTTGTTTGAGAGCAGCTTTATGTGAAGGGTGATTGGTATCTGGAACCATTCCCAGATCGATCCAATATTGCCAATAAGCTTCGGCAAGAGCATCAAAATCATTTTGCAATATCTCGAAAATTTCGCTGCTGTTACGAGACAGGTCACTATCAAACTGGAATAGTTTGATAAAATCCGTATCCATAAACTGTCCACTCATTTCATTTTTGCTCATTTTCTGCTCCACTTATTAGCCAAATTCCACAACTCTGTGATTGCTATCCTATTAATTTAGCTACAAATTGTTGGCCGCGTTCATTAATCTCTGCCAATTTGCGATCAGCGGATACAAAACCGTTTGAAAGCTCCGCAATCTGATTGACAATCATTTGCGTATCATTGGTTATAGAAGTTATCGTGCCCGACATCATATCGGCCGCCAGTGCCGTTTCATCAACGGCCGCGGTGATGGCGGTCACGCTGTTCGATTGCCTGTCCATCGCCTCTCTGATCCGGCTGGAGCTGGTATGCACATTTTCAACCGTTTCGCGGATGGCCATGGTAGCATCGACTGACTTTGCCGTTGCAGTCTGGATCGCCGCGATTTTGGCACCAATATCATCGGTTGCATCGGCGGTTTGGTTGGCAAGGCTTTTTACCTCCTGAGCAACAACCGCAAAACCGCGCCCTGCATCGCCCGCACGCGCGGCTTCAATAGTGGCATTGAGCGCAAGCAAGTTGGTTTGTCCGGCAATTTCGCGGATCAGGCTTAAAATTGATTCAATCGCTGATGCCTGTTGTGACAAAGTTTCTGAGACAGAAACGGCCGTCTGCGCGTGTTCGGTTGCCTGCGCTGTTATCTCTGCCGCTCCCTCCACCTCATCACGTGTATCATTGATCAATGCAATTAACGAACCTGCTGTTTCTGCTGCTTCTCTCATGGCTGCGGCGGATTGTTCAGCGGCAGATGCCACTTCAGATGTTTTGGCAAGCATACCATTGGCCGAATCATTTGCCCGCGACGCACTTTCACGCAAACCTCTGCTTTCAGAGGAATAATTTTGGATATTGGACGCAATGTCCTCACGATATGCATTGGCCAATTGGCTCTGATCGGAAACAATTTGGTCATGAGCTTGTTTTGAATAGGCTTCTGCCATCATGCCTGTTTCGATCATAGAGGTGCGCATGATAACATCAGCGAAATTTTGTAATGTGGGCAAATCATCTGCCAACCGTTCGCGCAAAATGTTCATTGTTTCTTTTTGTGCGGCGCTCGATGCCATTACAAAGCTGATATAGGGTATTTCTGCTTGATGAGCTTGTCTGCCGCGATCTTCAATGGAGTATAGCCATTCCAATTGATCGGCATTCCGATATTTCACGCCGACGAAAAGGGTGCTTTTTTCTATGCTCGAACGAAAATTATCCTCGCCCCAAAGCGCTTTTACCTTTGGCTCCATACCCCATTCAGTCCAGAAAGCAGTGGCAATATCGCTTTCGGCGCCGGATAAAACTTCTCCGATAGCCTTCATATCCGCGATCAACTTACTGTCTTCACGTATAAAATCTATTATATGCTTATGATCCATATAAATGCGCCCCTAGTCTCCAGAATTTTCTTGGCTACCCTCTTCGCAAAAAATGGTTAACGCTAAGTTATCCACGATTGCATAAAACGCATTGCGCTTTCCCTTGCACGGCACGGTCAAATGGCTAAAGAACGGAGCGCTTGAAAAGAATCTGAATATCTTACAGGGAATAATGTCCATGGGACAAAGCGCAGCGGGTAAAAAGAATAGGCCATTGTCGCCGCATTTGATGCAATATCGGTGGGGCGTGCATATGATGGCCTCTATCATCCACAGGATAACAGGATTTATTCTGGCGACGGCCGGAATGTTAACCTTGGTCTGGTGGTTGTCGGCTATTTCCGCAGGGCCAGAGAGCTATGCGACATTCCAAAGCTATGTGGTGAGTGCCGGGGATAAAGCGACAGGACTTCAAACCGCATCCAACTGGTTTTTCCGGATTGTTGCTTTGGGCGTAACCTATGCCTTTTTTCAGCATTTTTATTCCGGCTTGCGCCATTTGGTGATGGACATGGGGGCCGGTTTTGAATTGAAGTCGAATAAAATGTGGTCGCAAATCACTTTCATCATGGCATTTTTGTCAACAGCAGCTGCGGCTTTGTTCGTTGCCATGCGTATATTGGGGGTTTGATCCATGGGTAACGGAACCGGAATCGGAAAAGTGCGCGGGCTCGGCTCGGCAGGCCATGGCAGCCAACATTGGATTTCTCAGCGTGTAACCGCAGTTGGCAATATATTGCTAACCATCTGGTTTTTAATCTCGCTCTGTCTCATGCCGAATTTTGAATATGAAACATTGGCAAACTGGTTGGCGCAACCATTGGTCGCGGTGTCGATGATCCTGATGATTGCCTGCCTGTTCTGGCATATACGCCTTGGCCTGCAGGTTTTGATCGAAGATTATGTGCACGATGCCGGACTGAAACTGGGTGCGATCATCTTGCTCAACTTTTATGTTATTGGCACCGCCACATTCGGCATTTTCATGATTGCCAAACTCGCCTTTACCGGAGCTTCCGAATAATGACCGAAAATACGCAGAGCGCCTATAAGATCATTGATCATATCTATGACGCCGTTATTGTTGGTGCGGGCGGAAGCGGTCTTCGCGCTACCATGGGCAGCGCCGAGGCGGGGCTGAAAACCGCTTGCATCTCAAAGGTTTTTCCTACGCGCTCGCATACGGTGGCGGCACAAGGCGGGATTGCCGCATCGCTGGGCAACAATACGCCCGATCATTGGACCTGGCATATGTATGACACGGTCAAGGGCAGCGACTGGCTTGGCGATCAGGATGCGATCGAATATCTGGTTCGGGAAGCGCCTCAGGCTGTCTATGAGCTAGAGCACGCTGGCGTACCGTTCAGCCGCAACGAAGATGGCACCATTTACCAGCGCCCCTTTGGCGGGCATATGCAGAATATGGGCAAAGGCCCGCCGGTGCAGCGCACCTGCGCCGCCGCCGACCGCACTGGCCACGCGATGCTGCACGCACTTTATCAACAAAGCCTGAAATATGATGCCGATTTCTTCATCGAATATTTTGCGCTCGACCTGATTATGGAAGGCGGTGAATGCCGGGGCGTTATCGCAATGTGCATGGAAGACGGCAGCATTCATCGTTTCCGCAGCCATGCTGTAGTGCTGGCGACCGGCGGCTATGGCCGCTGCTATTTCAGCGCGACATCGGCGCACACTTGTACAGGCGATGGCGGCGGTATGGTATTGCGCGCGGGCCTGCCATTACAGGATATGGAATTTGTCCAATTCCACCCCACAGGCATTTATGGCGCAGGGGTTCTGATTACCGAAGGCGCTCGCGGCGAGGGTGGTTATTTGACCAACAGCGAGGGCGAACGGTTCATGGAACGCTATGCGCCATCGGCCAAAGATCTTGCCAGCCGCGATGTTGTATCACGCTGCATGGCGACCGAAATCCGTGAAGGGCGCGGCGTCGGACCGAATAAGGACCATATCTATCTGCACCTTGATCATATTGATCCCGCTGTTCTGGCACAGCGCCTGCCGGGGATTACCGAGACAGGAAAGATTTTTGCAGGCGTAGACCTGACACGGCAAGCGTTGCCGGTGACCCCCACTGTCCATTATAATATGGGCGGTATTCCTTGTAATTATCATGGCGAAGTGGTGACCGGCGACCCTGCAAACCCCGATGCCATTGTCCCTGGTCTGTTCGCGGTGGGCGAGGCGGCCTGTGTATCTGTGCACGGCGCCAACCGGTTAGGGTCCAACAGCCTGATCGATCTTGTTGTATTTGGCCGGGCCACAGGGCTGCGTTTGAAAGAGACAATTAAGCCTGGAACCGCGCATAAAGCGCTGCCCAAGGATGCGGCGGATATGGCGATCGCCCGGGTGGATCATTTCCGCCATGCCAAGGGCGGATCACCAACTGCGCAAATCCGTCTTGAAATGCAGCAAACGATGCAGAAACACGCTGCCGTTTTCCGCGACAGCGAACTGTTGAGCGAAGGGGTGACCCGTATGACAGAAGTCAATAAACGGCTTACCGATGTCCATGTTACTGACACGTCGCTAATCTGGAACACAGATTTAATCGAAACGCTGGAATTGGACAATTTGGTCGGTCAGGCGGTTGTCACTATGGCCAGTGCGGAAAATCGCAAGGAAAGCCGCGGCGCCCATATGCATGAGGATTATAAAGATCGCGACGACAATAACTGGATGAAGCACACCACCGCTTGGTTCGAAGGATGGGGCGGCAAGGGCGGAGATGTCAAAATCGACTACCGCCCGGTGCATGAATTCACTTTGACGGATGAGGCGGAGTATATCGAACCGAAGGCACGGGTATATTGATTATATCGGAGCAACCGGTTTCGCCGGGTCTTGCTTCTTTTTTGCTGACTGCCCTTTTGGTGGAATTGACACCCGGGCCAAATATGGCTTGGCTCGCATTGTTAACAGCTTCGAATGGCAGATATGCCGGCCTCGCTGCAACATTGGGCGTGGCAACCGGGTTGTTGATTATTGGTTTTGCAGCGGTGTTGGGCTTTTCGCAATTCATTCAAGAATATCCAGCTCTATATAATATACTGCAATATGGAGGGGTGGTTTTTCTGCTGTATTTGGCTTGGGATGCGTGGCCGAAGCAAAGTTCCGATAATATGATAACAGATTCTGGTGCTGGGGCCGCAACATATTTCAAACGCGGGCTGCTCATCAATTTGCTCAATCCAAAAGCAATGCTGTTTTTCGTTTTGGTCATTCCCGCTTTTATTTCCGCGAACCACGCCGCCAGACCACAATCCATATTATTGGTGTTCATATATACTGCGGTTGCAACAGCTGTGCATCTAATGATTATCCTGTTATCAGGACAAGCCCATGCCTTGCTTAGCCGCAAGGAATATCGGACCAACTCATCGCGTGTTTTCGCAGCCTTGCTTTTGCTGACCGCTCTATGGATGTTTTGGAAGGTGATGATCTGATTTCTCGGTGCGGCCCATTGCTGACTGGATTCTCATTTTGACAGTCTCTCACGACTCAAAATTGCCTTCTACCTAAATTTTTAAGCCAAAAACCCTTTAATACCAGTAGTTTGAGCAAGGACGAGACTTCCAAAAAGACTTACACATGTCTTACACACTTTGGAGTTTCGTTATGACAGCAGAAAATCACGTTCTAATGGATGGCGCACTTCACGTTTATCGGCGTGAGAAAAGTCGCTTCTGGCAATGCTCAACCTATCTGAGCAGACGCAACCATCGGCAGACAACCAAAGAGGTCAGTCTTGCCGCCGCCAAGGATTTCGCGCGCGACTGGTATATGGAGCGATGCGTCGAGGATCGCCAAATGCGACGCGGCACCGCCACTTTGCTAAGCAACCCAGTTCAGGCACCAATCGCCGAACCTCTTGCACCCATTGATGGACGTAAGCGGCGAGAGCCAACTGGTCCCAGTTTCGCCGACGCGGCCAAAGCCTTTATCGATGAGTTTGAGGTTATCACCCAAGGGCAGCGAAATGCCGGATATGTGGAATCGAAGTCCATTCACGTCCGCGTGCATCTCGCGCCCTTCTTTGGTGATACCGCGTTAGCGGATATTACAGCGGGCAAGGTGCAAGAATACCGAGTTCATCGCCAGACTTCGCGCATCGATCCTAAAACCGGCAAGCCAAAGCGACCGGCACGGGCCACTTTGCACGGTGAGATTGTCACACTCCGTCAGGTCTTAAAAACTGCCAATCGGAAAGGCTGGATTGCTGCGATCCCGGATATGTCCGCTCCCTATAAGACTTCCGGCAAACTGGAACATCGCGCTTGGTTTTCGCCCGAGGAATATAAGCTGCTATATGAGGCCACGCGCGAGCGGGCGAAAAATCCACCTAAGCCGCGCTGGCGTGAAGTCTGCGAAACGTTTCACGACTATGTTCTGTTCATGGGCAACACTGGGCTTCGGCCTGACGAATCGGCACGGATTCAACTGCGCGACGTTAAGATCGTAGATGATGAATCAACCGGTGAGCGCATTCTGGAAATCGAAGTGCGCGGCAAGCGCGGCGTCGGTTTCTGCAAATCGATGCCCGGTGCAATCCTGCCCTTCGAGCGCGTTCGCGACCGCAAGCAGCTCAAACCGACCGACCCGATATTCGGGAAGACGCCGCGCGAGTTGATGAATACTGTCTGGACTTGTAACGGTTTTGTGCCGGTCGAATGAGCGATAGAAGCTCATAGAATGGAGACCGGTAAAATGATTAAACATAGTGAAGAGTTCAAGCAGGAAGCGGTGCGGATTGTGCTGAGCAGCGGGTTGTCGCGGGCGCGTGTTGCGTCAGATTTGGGTGTTGGCAAATCGACGCTGGGCAAATGGGTATCGCAGTATCGGCCTGCTGATTTGGTGGCGACGCAGCAAGCTGATCTCGCG
>JAAURJ010000055.1 GCA_012032285.1 Sphingomonadales bacterium | reverse complement strand
ATATATCAACGGATTTTATAACAGCAAAAGACGCCATTCCTACCTAGGCCATATCAGCCCGCTGGCGTTCGAGGCAAAGGTAGCGTAATGTGCTCATTCGACCGGCACAAAACCGTTACAAGTCCAATCCTGGCCAACTGGCGTGGTGAGCAGCCTTGTCGTTCGCAGACGGAATATGCCCCCTGATGCGTTTTGCCCATTCGTAAAAACACGCAATTCCGTCAGGAGTGCCGACGATGCCAATCCTCATTTCAGCTGGGTTGGCATTGTCCGCGAGCGGGCCGAATAGGAATAGCCCGTCCTTCGGGTGTTCCATCTGTTGACCAAAGCCAAAGCCAAGCAACGGCTCGGGGAGTTGGGTAAGGATGCGATTGCTCATGCCAACTCCTCATCGTCATATTCATGGGCAGGAATTGTGTCCTCACCATCATCGAGCGCGTCGGCCTCTGTTTCATCATCGTCGGACGAATCGTCGTCAGCGATTGCTAGAGAATCTCCGACAATCGATACGTTTGACTCGAAGCTCAGCAACCGCCCGTCGATTCTTGCAATCTGATCACCTCCCAGCGGCAGTCGGAATTCTTCTTGTCCCTCTGCCAAGAAGTTCACGAATGCCAACAGCAGGCCGTGCCAACGATCATTCCACCAATTTTTGCAAAACTGCGGCGCAATGACGCTGCACGCGCTTTGCTATCGAGGGGTGAATTGCCGTCCGTGGTAAACACGACTTGCGGACGCAGAACGAAATGAGGATCGTCGCCTAGGTTGGCATAGGCTGTCACTGCGAAGTGCCAGTAAACCTGACGCTTTTCGCTTCGACCTACCAGCCGCTTCCAACGTGACTTTCCCGCTGCATCGACATAAGTGGACTTATTGCCGTCCATCAAGCCGAGTGGAACGAACCATCCGGTGCTGTTGGAAAACTCATACGGTAACAAGCCCCGTGAGCGCGCAAAATTCTCCCATGCTTGACGCAGCAAATTGGTCACCATGTTTGAGGCATCGCCACGCCTCACCTCTGGGCCTGGCACGGTTTGGCGTTCGCCAACTAGGAACTTCGGCAGATCGAACTCATAGGCGTGCTCGACGCTCATTGATGGCCCATCGTCGAGCACGATGCTCGCAGCATTTGCAAAGCTAAGCCCCAATCTATCTCGGGGAACAATGGGCGTCGAAAAGGACGATAGCGCTTTCGCAACCGCCTTCGAGTCGGAACCAAATCGGCAAAAATTGATGTGTTGCGGCAGCTCAATGATTCGTAGCCAATTGCTTGAAAGCTGCTCGGCAGTCTCAACAGTTGCGCCGCTTTGGCGCATACGGAAACCACGCCACTGATCAAACGCGCTGGTTTGCGCTGAATTTTCCTTTGGGACCCCAGCCTTAACCAGAGCCTCTTGCACGCGAGCAAGCCCATCAGCCCAGTTTGCCGCGAAGTCGATTGCATTCAACCTGATAAGCTGTTCAGGAAAGTCGACGAACGGCAGATCATCAAGGCGGACCGGTATAACAAATGATGGCTTCGCTAGCTTGCGGCCTGTGCCTACAGCCATTGCTATTTCATCCAGAACGCCATCCTTCCGATATGACGAACGCGATAACACCGTGATGACGGTGGCTGCTTCGTCTTTAATCGCAACGCCAATGTCCCGCCAAAACGTTTCACCACCTACCAATTGGAAGATATCGGCCCAAACGTCATATCCCGCAGCAATTAAACGTGTTCCAAGCCATGAAACGAACTCATTATCTTCTGGATTGGCATGGCTGATGAACACCAATTTCCGTTCAGCTTGAACATCGTCCACTGCCGCAGTGTCAGACTGAACGTCATCGCTTTTCAAGAAGATCACTCCAGAGGTGAGGTTTTGCAAAGCATAGCGTTAGCATAGCTGATGGGAAGTCGGGAATCTAAAATAAGAACAAATCAAGAATTAGCGTTGCCTTCGGCCCGCGCCCTACGCGCTGTCGCGCCCCGAGCCTGTAGTCTCGGCCATTCGGTAACGGTCGCTAACGCATAAGGCTGGGGCGCTGCCCCTCGCGCACTGCGAAGCGTCTTCCGCCCATCTTCCTTCACTCACGTTTCGTGCAGACGGTTCCCCGCGAAGCAGCTCACTCCGCTTGCCCCCCGCTGTTCGCCACGAGGCAGGGTTTCAGACGCGACCTGAAACCCAAACCCAATGGAGAAAAGTCATGGGAAACAGCTTCAAAACCACCTTTGAACCACGAGTGTATGTAGCATGTTTGGCAGCTTACAATAACGGCTATCTGCATGGCGCGTGGATAGACGCGGCGCAGGAGCCGTGGAGCATCTACGACGACGTAAAAGCCATGCTGGCAGCGTCACCTATTGCAGGCGCGGAGGAATGGGCAATCCACGACATTGAAGATTTTGGTGGTGTCCGTATTGAGGAATACACTGGCTTTGAGCGCGTAAGCGCACTCGCCAGCTTCATCGCCGAACACGGCGAGATAGGCGCGGCATTGCTGGACTATTACAGCGGCGACCTTGAGGAGGCGAAAGAAGCCATCGCCGACCGCTATATGGGCGAGCATAGCAGCCTTGCCGAATATGTGCAGGAGTTGACCGAGGAAACCACCCCTATCCCACAATCGTTGCGTTTCTATATCGACTGGCAAGGCATTGCGCGTGACGCGGAATTGAACGGCGAACTCTTTGGCATCAGCACCGCCCATGACGTGGTGCATGTGTTTGCGGGGTGCTGATATGGAATACCCATCGCTGGCCTACCGTTTCATCTGGCAGGGCATCACCATTGAGGCGACCTATACGCCGCGCATGTTTAACGCCATCGCCCTTCTGCAAATCCGCAGCATCGCACCAGACCGCGCGCCCTTGCCAATCAGCACCGAAGGCTGGCGTTCCTACTACCACCCCATCGGCACCATCGAAGCGCATGGCGGCGATGTGGTAGCGCAGGTGACAGCATGGCTGGACGAGGAAGCGACCAAGCCCGCATGGCAGGCGCAGGCGCAAAGCAGCAGGCAGGGCGAATTGTTCTGAAACGAGCCTAACGCGATTCTGCGGGTTTCGCGCCACCGCGAAACGCAGGCTAATCCCCAAATTTTTCTACACAATTCCTACACAGGCTAAAACAAGCATTTTTTCTTGTTATAATTCAAATCTTTGAGGAAATCCAAAGATTTGGAGCGGGCGAAGGGAATTGTTCGTTACCACGCTTCCTTAAAGCGGCGGTTTAATGCGGACTATCGCGCCTTCAAAGATCATCGCCTGGACGAAGGATCGCGCCCGCGTTCTGATCATCGCGCCAGCGGGCGACAAGATATGGACGACGGCGAAGCCAGCCGCAAACGGTTGAACGCGACCGCTGTAGCTGGCAAGGTCAAGCCTATGTCCCGCTACCGTGCAACCCTATTCGACCGTCAAAGAACCCGCTGGCGCGCGACGCGCGACGAAGCCTTGTCCGACGCCGTAGCGCGTGGCTGGGCAAGCCGTGACGACTATGATCGCGCGCCGACATACCTGGGCGTAGGCGTGAAGATCGAAGAAGCCCCAGACGCGAAAAAAGGGCGGACGCCGTAGCGCCTGCCCCGTTCGATTGATTTGCATTGGCGATTATCCCCTTGGCATACGTGATTGACTCGACTCGAAATATAGGAGTAACGCTTTCCTTCTGAAAACAGGAGGGTTTATGAGAACAGTTCCATATATTATTTGCCGATATAGAATTGCTGTAGACGACACGATTCTTAGTGAAGTAGGACAACGACAGTTTTTCGCTGAAAATCAGGGGCAGAATGCAACTTATTATACGGCGGGTGAAAAGCCTAACGCCAATGCTTTGGTTATGGAGTTTGAGAGAATTGATACTGCCAAATTTGAGGGCTTAAGCTTCCAAGTTGGCTATCAGCCGGGCTATCGCCGGAAGACGGGATACAACCCAAGTGCAGACCAGCGAACATTTGAACTAGTCCAAGACGACCACATTAAGAGCGCGCACGTCATTGCCATTCCTGCGTTGGGTTGCATGGCAATTGAAGACCGGAACAACGAAAATAACATTCCTCAATCCATCGCGGTTAAAGGGCTTCGCTCCATTTTGGATTTCATGTTTGAAGATGCGTCATTTGATGTCATGCACCTGACAGATGGTGAAGTGACGAACATTGTAGCGGGGTGGGAGTTAATCCAGTACGACTACCAAGTTCGCCCGTTAAACCCCATTCGGTTATCGGATTTTAACGAGTTGCGATCAGAGGCCATGAAGGCCGACCGCGTTGCCTTCGATGCTGGCCGATTAAAACCGTTGTCAGGCGAGACAATGCAATCGAGCGGTGGGCTGGTTACTGAAACACAACAGATGGTTGATGCCGGATACGGGCAAAGTGGCATTCGGGCAATCACGCCAGAAGGCGATGAAGCGCGAGTGCCAAAAGCTAAATTCCACATGGACAAGGAGAAGAATTTTGCCGAGCGAGAGAAGCCTAGGTTCTTGAAAATAATGTTTGAATCGGACGATGGAGTTGTTGACAAAGAGAAAATTGTCGATACAATCGGTCGATTCTATGGGACCGATTGAGCCTAGACCTTCATTTGCATCCACGTTAGCTAAAGCCCTTTCGATTGGAGCAAAAAAACGCGGAATTTTTGCTTATATTCCTTTGCGTCTGATCGGTTGCGTCATAAGCGGCGCTATCATCGCCGGATTTGTTCCGAATAGTTTTTGGCTAAATAAAAACCTAGGATCATCCTTGGCGGTGTATGGTGGTATTCTGGCCTTTAACGGGCTTTTGCTGGCGATAGGTTGGGGCGCGTTTTCCAAAATCTATGAAATCATAGGAACAACGGATTTCTCCACGTTTTGCGGCGATCATCCCTGCTCGACATCCATATTTTCTTTGTCGATCTTGTGCATGGCGCGTTAATTGTGGCAGCGACTATCAGTTTCTTTGGGCTAGTGCTGCTGCCGGTTAGCCTTCCAGCGTTACTAGACGCAGTAATTTTTGCGTTCATTATTGGGTTATCGCTCAATTCATTACTCGAAGCGATGCGGGCAAGTGCCATGATGCACGATCTAATCTGGGACAAGGCTATGGCGGATGCGGAAATGGAGCGGCGAGAGCCTTTAAGGTCGGTAGCGAATGGTAGCCAATGACGACGCTTAAAGAAGCCATTGAGAAGGGTAAACTAGCCCAGTTCATCAAAGAGCATAAGCGCGGCCCGAAAGGCGACGCCGATGCCTTTGACGCTACTTTGGAGAAGATGGCTGGAAAGTCGAAACCAGTTCCGAAAACATCGTCTCCGGACGGTGACGCCGGTTAAACCGATATTCGGCTTCCTTTGCATATTTCCATAGGTGCTTGCCTGATACGTGAATATGAGTGCCGTTGATTGACCGCTTCAATTGCGACCAGAAGCCTTCCATCCCGTTCACAGTAGCGCCAAACTTGCCGACATACTGGCCAGCACCATGATTGACGGTGATATGCCGGTAGCCATGATCGGGAAGGCTGTTGTAGCTTTTCAGTTCGTCAGTGTTGACCAGTGAGCCTTTAGCCACGGTTGCATTTATATGCGGCAACAAGGTATCGCGCCGGACGTTTGCAACAACCTTAGTCACCACTTCGTCAGCATCCATCATACCGAGAATAACCGTTTTGCCGTCAGCACCGCGACCACGCTTACCGCCCTTGCGGATGCCGCCAACATAGGTTTCGTCAATTTCCACAGCTTCCCATGCGCCGCCAAGCGAACCGTCGCCGTCAACATCGGCCATGTGCTCGCGGATAAGGCCAGCCATGCGCCATGCTGTCTTGTAAGTTACGCCAAGCTGGCGCTGCAATTCCTTGGCAGCAACGCCGTTGCGCGTCGTGGTGAACATATAGATCGCATAGAACCATAATTGCAGCGACGTGCGGCTCTTTTCAAACGGGGTGCCGACTGTCGGGTGCAAATGGTGTCCGCACCACTGGCAGGAATAGGCGCGTTCGGCTTTGATGCGATACCAGTTAGAGGCGCGTTCGCATGAGGGGCATTCATAGCCTTGGCCGAAGCGGGTTTCAAACAGATGGTTTAGGCAGGTTTCATCATCTGGAAACTGTTTGAAGAACTGAGCGATGTTTTGTGGCTTTGTCATAAGCCATTATATAGCAGAATATTCTACGTATGGAAAGGGGATAATCGCCTTTGCATTTTGTGCAAATGATTGTGTCCAGCCGATCAGTCCGGCGGCGGATCGACGTTCCCGTCCAGGTCAATCGCCAGGGTTGACCGAACCCAGTTCTGAAGTTCGATCAGGGTGGCGGTGTTTTCTTCGGCGGCGGCGAGTAATTCGGGAAGCGCGGCAAGAAGCGTGTCACAGTCGGCGAAGCCAAAAGCCTTGCATCTGGCGGCGTAAGCGTCGGACATATCCGTTCCGTCGCCGTGACCTTCACTTCCGGCGGAAGCGTCCGCGATCCGCTGGCGCAACTGGTCAAGAGCGTTGCGAGTATCACTAAGGCGAACTTCATATTCATGCGCGGTCCTTTCTCTGATCGTTATCATTTCCCTATCGACGCGGGCGGCGTTTTCCCGATCCAGCCGTTCAGCTTCAGCCGTCTTCGCCTGAACGTCTGCGACGAACGAATAATGCTGTTGTTTCAACTGGTCGAAGTCGATTTCAGCGGCGTCGGCGCGCTTCGCTTCCTTCGCGGTCGCGGCGACCTGATCGACAAGATCGGATCGAAGCGAACGGTTCTGAAGGACGAAAAAGGCGAACGCCAGGATCACGGCAAGCCCAGCCAGCCGTCGCCAGTCGTCGAACAGCCAAGCGATCCCGCCGACAATCCAGCCGCCGATCTTCTTTCCGATCCCTAACAGCTTCAGTCCCAGTCCGATCCCCATGTCAGTTCCTTTCTTCAGGCTAGTTCGAAATGCGGGCTGTCGCTTTCGCCGCGTTCGCGGGCTTTGCCGTCGCGGTCCCAGTCCGCGCCCCAGCGGATCGCGACGCCTTCGATTGACGCGGCGCGGAACATAAGGTTCGCCAGCCGGTCGAAACGCGCGTGATCATTCCAGTCAATCGGGAACGGCGCTAGATCGACCGCGCGGCCATATCCGTCGGCGCGCGCCTATGGTTCGAATTGAAAGGGTCCGAAAGCCAGGTCACTTTTGCGACTTTGGGCTGGGCATATTTGCCAGGAACGCCCTTCGCTTCGCACTGGGCGGCGGTCCGGCCCTTGCCATAGTTTATGCACATTTGTTCTTTCGAACGAATGCCTTCCAGGACGGTGAAGTCTTCGTCGGCGGTCGCCATTGCCGCCGCGCGCTTGACGACGCGGACCAGATCAGGGTGAACGCCGTCCAGCCGTGACAGCGACCGCTGTCCCAGTGTGATAGCCATAGCTATGTCTCCTAATTTTTGGGTTTAGTTTTCCGGTTCAGTCGGAACGGTTATCGCGGCGTCTGTGGCGGCGATCTGATCGACGAAGCGATCTGTGTAGAACTTGACGATACGGTCCGCACCGACGGTCGCCAGCGCCGTTAAAAGCGCCGCCGCTTCGCCGGACACGCCGGATTGATGGATCGCCGAATAGGCAATAAGCGCGACCAGGGGGAGCAATAGAACGTCGGCAAAGAACAGCGCTGGCCGGATGCGGACGCCGCGCTTGATCAGCAACGCATATTTTGCGGCAAGCCCAAAGGTTAAGCCGATCCATATCCAGCCGTATTTAGCTATTGCAGTTTCAATCCAAGGCGACACTATACTTTCCCCCTTTAACGGTGTTGTTTTTGTCACTACCATTCCCCTTCACGCTGCGAAGAATGAAACGCCCGATAGAGAACTGAAGACGGTATTCGATCCCGAAAGGATCACGTCGCCAGCCGCGTTCACGTCAACGCGATATGCGCCGCCGCCGGACCAGCATCCGAACATAAGCGTGTCCGCTGGGCGGAAGCCCGCAAGCAAGGTGAAGACGGTCCCGTCGGTTCCCGCTTGCATTAGACCTTCAATCGTGACGCGACCGTCCGGCGTCTTGTAATAGCGCGGTCCGCCGAACCCGCCGCCATAGCCGATCCAGCCAAGCGACAATGAAGGGACGTTCGCGGCGGGCGTTGCGTCGCCCCATGCCGTGCCATTGAAGAAGCGTTCAGTGTCTCCGCCCAGATCATAGACGCGGAAGCCTTCCGTCGGCGTTATGAAGTGCCAGCCGTCGAACCAGGTCGCGATCTTGTTCACTTGCCCAGCCCATGCGCCAGTCGGCGACGCGGCGACGATCCAGGCTTGACCGTTCGTCGGCGATCCTGGCGGCGCGGCGGTCGTCATGTTTTGGACAATGGGCTGGGACGCGACGTCGATCAGGTTCAACGCTTCATTATGCGTCACTTCCTTTTGCGCCTGTCCCGTTGTCAAATAGGGAAGCCCCAGTTTCGGCGTCGTCGTCATAGCGTTTCCTCTGTCGCAAAGCCCCGCCCTATGCGGTTGCTGATCTGGTAAATTCGAACCGTGATCGACGCCTGGGCTGAACCAAAGTCGGCGACTTGTTCCGCCTGGGTATAGGTCGCGGCGGGCGTCGCCGTCGTGATCGTCCGGACGACCGCCGCGCCGTTCATGACGTCGATTTCATAGGCTTCGCTTGCCTCTCCCAGCGGCGCGTCCTGTCCGTCCAGCCAGGGCGCTTCGAACCTGGTCCGCCTGATCCATGCCAGCGCCAGGTCGCCCGAACCGTTGCGCGATCCTTTGACATGCGCGACGGGATAGGGCTTCGCCCAGCGTCCGGAATGCGTGAAGCTGAATACCGGCGCGTCGCCTAGGACCGTCCCAGCCGCCGCCGCGCGATATTGCCGCGACACGCCCAGTTCAGCCGCCGCGACGTCGGGACGGAATATCCCCCCGCCGGTCAACAGAATGAAGCGGTCGCCAGCCGCATGAACTGCGATCTGGTCTTCCGTCCCCTTGCGACCGCGAAGCAATCCGGATAGCCGATATTGAAGGGGACCGATCAGGTCCGCGTTCTGGAACTGGATAATCTCGTTTCCGATTACGGCGGCATTCCCGCCGTTCAAAACCTGAAGCGCGGTCAAGCTGGAAAGCGCGTCCGCTGGGTTCAACAGTGTGACGGTCACGCTGTTCGCATTGTCCCAGGCGAAGGGCTGGGCAACGCCCAGGACGTCGCCGGTCACTCCGATGATTGCGCCCTGTTCAATGTCTTCGAAGCTGTCGAAGTTCACGCCTCCGTCAACCGAACGGTAAAGACTGGCGGACCGCCAGCCGGACGATGCGCCCGATCCGGCAACATAGAAACCGGAATTGTCGTCGGCGTCCAGCAAGATCGGCAAGTCCATAAGGTGCGCGACCGTCAACCCAGGCAAGGTCACTTGCTGGACTGGGACCGGCGCGGCGGCGGCGGACGACGAAACGGATAGGATCGCGGTCGCGTCGTTCGAACATTCGACCATAAGCGAACCAGGAAGGCGAAGTTCGCGCCGCTTCACGCGAAGCGTCCGGTCCTTTCCGTCGGCATGTCCGACGACGATCTTATGTCCGGCTTCGACGTGTAGATATTGGATCGGCAACAGATAGCTGAAGGCGTCCCGACTGGTCCAGGCGGTCGAAACAATCTGTTCAGCTATCGACTTCGCTTCGCTTGCCGCCAGAACTATCGGCAATTCGACCGCGACGTCATTGTCGCTTGGCCTGGTCGAACGCCGCGCGCGCTGGCTGTTTTCCTGATAGTCCCGCGCCGGATCAAGAAACTGGACCGTGACCTGGCGCGGAAGTTCTATGTCGGCGGATCGCGTCAACTCATAAGGGTTCGGTCGATCCGTTCCGAATTGATGCGCGCCCAGGTCGTGACTGGGAACGCGGGCGACTGGCGTCCCGTCCGACGGGAAGAACTGAAGTTCGCCTTCAGCTTCCGTCGCGTCGAAGAAAAAGGCTTGGCGCAAGGGTTCCAGCGCGCCGCGAATTGTTGTCACGCGCCCGATTGTATAGCCGCGAAGGTCCAGATAGTCGGTCCGCGCCGCGTCCATATAGGGGACGTTCGCCGCTTGTGTCAGTTCGTCGATCACGGTCGCGACTGTCGCGGTCGAATGCGCTTCTACTTCGAAGGTAAAGTTCGGAAGCCGGTTCCCAAATTCGGCAAGTTCCAGCCGGTCGAAAACGACATAGCAAAGCCCGCGATAGGCTGGAACATTGCCAGCGCCCAGGGCGGCTTGAATTGTCGGATCGGGAAGCTGGTCTTCCCAGCCAGCATAGACGCGAACTTCAACAGTGTTTTTTGAATGCTGTTCAGGTCGCGAAACAGCTTCCCGTCGGCCCAGATGCGCTTTACAATTGCGGGGCCGCGACATAGACCTATCGCGCAATCGACGTGATAGGAGTAGGTCGTCGTCTTCGTCTTTGCGCCGCCGCCCTTGCCGCCTTGCTTTTTCGTCGTCTTTGTTTCGACTAAGCCAGTTGACCAGATCACATTGCCAGACAAGCGGTTTTCCGGTCCAAAGACGCGCGGGATCGGATTACCATAGGTTGACGACTGAACTCTTAAGTCGCTCAAACGCGGACCTTCCGATCTGCTAACTGGGCCTATCCCTAAAAGATCGCCAATTATGCCGCCAGAAATAGGTATCCCCACGGCGTTAAGGGCGGCGGCGGGCAAAACTCCCAAAGGTCCACCTAAGACAGAAACTGCGTTTAGTGCAAGCGTTGCCATCTATCGAACCCCTGGAAGGCGGAACGCCGCCCTGAAGCGGTCGCGCCATTGCTGGTCTATGACATGTTCGACGACGCGGCGGCGCTGGGCGTAAGCGTGTATCATTCCGACGTCGGTCAAGATCGCCAGATGTTGCGGAGCGCGGTCGATTTCGATCAGGATAATGTCGCCGTCCTGGGCGTCTTCCAGATCGACTTCCTTCATTTGCTTGCGACAATGCTGGATCATTTCGTCGCTGTCTGGGCGGTGTCCGTAACCGCGAAGGTCCAGGGCGTCGATCCCCAGCGCCCGCGCCGTTTCCAGAACGACGCCAGCGCAATCGACGCCGACGCCCTTCACGCGCCCTTGATGGTGAAAGGGCGTCCCCAGCCAGGTCCGCGCTTCAGCGACGACTTCAGCCTTGTCGATCATCATTGGCTATCCGGATAAGCCAGCATGGCGTCATTGCCTGGAACATGCGGTTCGCCTCTGAAGTTCACGACATTGTTGAACTTGGCGCGGCATGTTGCCAGCGACTTGTCGCAACCGGCGTGAATTGTGAAAGTATCGCCGACGGCGACGTTCAGTCCCATTGGTTCCCAAAGTTCGATCCGCCCTTTTTTGAACGAACGGATTTCAGTCGTGTGCCCAGCGTTCGCGCCGGTCGTCCAGATCAGTTCGCCATATTTGAACCAGTCGTCTTCCTGGTTCAGCGTATTGGAAAAGAAGACGCGGTTATCGGAAGCAACGCCCAGTGTGCCGTCGGTCAATGAAGTGACGGTCGCGGTGACCGCGAACGCCGCGCGCGACGCGCCGCAACGTGGCGAAAACAGATCGACGCGGCATTCCGGCGAATAGCTTTCAATGATCGGCTGTTGAATTCGCTGTCCCAGCCCGCGAAGTTCCGCCCTGAACGTGATCCCAGACTGGCTAATGTTGCCAATCCAGCCGCGCCGGACAATCGTTTTCGGAATTGTCAGATCGGACCAATCGACGACGAACAGTTCGACTTCAGCATGATCATAGACGCCCGCCAGCAATGCTTCCGCCGTTATGTCGTCCGCGTCCAGCGCGCCTAACAGTTCGACGTCCGCGACCGACATGTCGCTGTCTGAAGCGAACTGGGAAGCGCTGAAGCTGTTCGCCGGTTCATAGGTCGTCCCGTCAACGGTCAAAGGCTGGTCGAACGACGTGAAGGCTTGTGTCACGCCGTCGGTCCGCTCGATCTTCCAGCATTGCGCTAGGCGCGTCGTGTTAGGGTATAGCTTCCAGGATTGCCGGTCGAACAGCCAGCCGTCGCGCATGACTTGTTCGCGCGACCAGACGAAGACTTCCAGGGGATTTCGCTGGAAGGCTCTATAAATCGCAATGTCAGTGTTGAACCATATCCAGGTCGTTTCGGGCAACAGATTGAAACCCGCGAAATAGTGAACCTGTTTGATCGGGTAATCCAGGACGTTAAGCGCCAATTCCCAGGTCAAGTCGGTAAAGGCATAATCGCCCAGGACGACGCGATCATAGTCTTCGATCTGCAAAACGTCGAACGCTGGGAACTTCCAGTCGGCTTCAGGGAAGTTCAGCGTCCGCAACATGGGCGTTTCGCCGCGCAAAATTTGCGGCGTGAAGATCAATAGATAGGTTGTCACTGAAGGATAGCTGATCTTGATCTGGGCGATCAGCCAAGCCGTGACCGCGCCTAGCTGGTCCCTGCACCATTCCAAATAGTGACGCTGGGCGGTCGTCGGCGTTTCCAGGATCGACGTATGGCGCGGTGAGGGGACGGGAAGTCCGGTCGCCGTGACATAGGCGGCTTCAGTGATCGCGTCATAAATATGCGGCGCGTTTGTGCTATAGCTTCCGTCCCACCACCACGGTTCACCTATCTGGGCGTGAACAGCCGCGTCCGCACCATAAGGCGACGTCATCACACGATCACCCGCGCCGCTGAGCGCCACTGCCGCGAACAATCCCAATTCAGGCGACCAGCATACCGAATACCACGCATTGTCCACCGCCGATGCGCGCGCGGTCCAGCGCGCCGCTGGCAAGAGGTAAAACGTATCCAGGAAGACGTCGCGAAGGTAAGCGCGCCCGTCTGTGTTTGTCGGCGCAATCAGCGACGACGGGGGGAACCCAGCCGGTTTGCGCTTCGTTCCCAACATAGTCCCTTTGCTTCCATGCCGTCGGCATGAACGCCGCCAGGACTTCGAAGGAAACCGACACAATGATCTTGAACCCAGCCGCATGAAGCCGCGCGAAGAAGTCGGTCAACCATTCAACAGTCGGCGCGTTCAGCTTTGGCTTCGCCGGATCGACGACATAGCGGCTTTCTGAAGCGTTCCAGGACTGCGAATGAAACTTGCTGATCCCCATATAAAGGACATAATCGCCGCTATATCCCAGCTTCACCATTTGATCGACTAGCCGTTTCGGCGTGAACGGATAGGCATTATCGAAGCCGTCCGTCATTCGCAGATTGTGCGCCGGTTGCGGCGTCGTCAAAATGGGAAGGGTGCTATTCGGTCCGGTCACGCTGATGTTCGAAATGTCAACTTGCGCCGCGCTTTCGCCGATCTGTTCGTCGGTCGCCGTGTTGACGAAGACTTCCGCGCCAGCCGCGATAGGGAACCCGCCCGCTGTCTGGATCGGCGGCGTGATCGTCACTGTCTGGACTGGTCCCGACGTTGTTGACGTGACCGTGTAAGCTGGGACGTCGAAGCTGGAACCCAGGATCAGGACGGTCGCGCCAGGTGTGATCGGTCCACTGTCGCCGACGTTCAGCGTGATCGTCGAAGCGCCGTCCGTCGCCGTTGCCGCAAGCGAACAATCGCCGCGACCGGCGGTCGAAGGCAACAGGGAAATGAACATGCGCTTGACGTCGTTCCAGGGAACGAACGTGTCGCTGTAAAAGCCGGAAAGTGTCGATTGATCCATGACGATCCGGATATGGCAATTGTCCGGCGTCCCGCTGGTCTTATAGTTCCAAATGCGGACGAAGTGTGTCCCGCTGCTAAACGTCTCGACGGTCAACGTGACGGACTGCAATTTGTCCATGCTCCGAATTCCGGTCGAAACCCAGTCGAATTCCAGAACGCATCCGGTGCAATCCTTCCGGCGCGGATAGGCATAGGAACCGTGATCGTCGCGATCTTCGACTTCCCAGATCACGCCCATAAGGTCGCGGTTCGTCCGGAACAAAGCCTTCACGCGAAGCGAATTCGCCGACGGCGTGACAATAGTCGCCATCATCGCCAGCGGGAAGTCAACGGTCCAGTAAGCCGGTTCGAACCGGCGGATCGTCGCATTCGCCCCTGGCTTTGGGTATTTGACAAAACGGCTCATTCGCGGATTTCCACTATTGGAAGTTCAGGCAATTGAACGACGCCTTTGAACATGTGGACGGGTTCCAGCCGATCTATGTCGAAGCGCGCGGGAACGTCGAAAAGGAACCCAGCCGACACGGCAACGCCCAGAGCGGGCGGCGTCGCGAACGTGATCAGGCCGGTGTCATTGCTGACTGTCCAGCCGGTCGCCTGGTTAATTCCGCCCAGTCCGACGGTCACGGTCCCGTTGACTGGTCGCGTGATCCGGCGGGTATAGGTCACGCCGCCGGACGAATAGGTCTTCCGCAAATAGAAGAACTGGTTCGCGCCGTCGCCGACGCCCAGGACTTGATCGGCAAATGTCGGATTGTCGTCAATGTTTCCAGATTTGAAGTCGGACCAGTCCTGGAACCTGAAGCCGCGCGCGCGACCGGCGCGGGCATAGAAGAAGTTCAGCAAGATTTCATAGTCAGCTTCAGTTCGAACGCCGGTGGCGACGTTGAAGCGAAGCCGCGCGCCCGCCCAGTTCTGGTTCCGCTTTTCAAAGCCGCCCGCTGTCTCGGTCACTTCCGTCGAAAACTCTGGACCGGCGACGCTGTTCAGCGAAATAGCCGCCGGAAATGTGTCATTGTCGAAGTCCACAATCAAGCGCCCCTTTGACCCATTTGATTAAGCCGCAACAGTTCGCGACCGGCCTGGGCGGCGGATCGGCGGACCTCTTGCGGGTTCGACACTGGTCCGTTGAAATTCACATGAACGTCGCCGCCTTCACGCTGGCGTCCCTGTCCGCCGCGAAGTTCGTTCAGGTTAGGAATGATCCGCCCAGCCGTCGAAGGGACGAACATTTCCGGCCGATTTTCGCCGACCAGGATCGGGACATTTGCGTGAACCGCGCCGCCATGCGCGAAGCCGCCGCCGAACAGCGATGAAAAGACGCTGGTCAATATGTTGCCCAGCCCGCCGTCGCCAGCGCCAGCGCCAGCCCCGCCGAACGCCTGTCCTAGAACCTGAAGCAAGCCGTCCGCCAGTTGGTTCAGAATGCTGTCAAGCGCGCGGTTCCCTACTTCTTCGAACCAGTTCTGGAAGAAGCCCTTCAGGTCGCCCTTCAGCGCGGCTTTGATCCCTTCAGTGAACGTCCGCTTGAAACTGTCGCGAAGCGACGCGCCCGCGCCTTCAGCGGCGGAAGCCGGATCATTGTCTTCGCTGTCTTCGCCTTCAGTGTCAGTCCCGACGGTCACGTCCGCCGCGCCGGATATGCCTTCCAGGCCGTTCGCGACAACTTCGCCTAGGCTTCCCATTGCGGCTTCGACGTCCGGCGATCCGTTTTCGATCCCGATTGCAAGGCCGTCTGTAATGAAACCTCCCATTTCCATGAACAGCCGCGACGGCGAAGCGATGCCCAGGAACTCCCGAATGTTCTGGACGCCGCGAAGAACGACCGACTTCAGCGCGTTCCAGACAGCTTCAGGCGCGGCCATGATCCCGCGAACCAGTCCGCCTATAATGTCCCGTCCCATTTGCAGCATTGAAGAAGCGATTTCAGACAGCTTCGTGTAAATGCCGGTCGCCATGTTGCGAAGCGCGGTCCCTGCCCCTGGGACCAGGCTGTTCAGCAAATTGATAAAGGTATCGACCGCGTTCTTAACCAGCCCCTTCGCCGTTTCCCATGCGCCCGCGAAGTCGCCGGAAAGCAACTGGACGACCAGCGTGACCGCGCCGACGATTTGCTTGAACGCGCCTTCGACCAGCGACACGGCGGCGCTAAGGACGCGAACCAGGGCTTCGCCCAGGACCGACGCATAAGCCGCGCCAAAGTCGCCCAGGACGTCGATCACGACGCGAACAGCATCGCCGAACGGTCCGTTCCATAGCTGGGTCAAAGCGGTCTTAACCGTGTTGAACAGCGATATAAGTTTCGGTCCCAGGACTTCCGAAAACTTCGCGCCCAGCGACGATAGGACCGGACCGATCTTGTCGCCGAACAAAGCCCAGGCGGCGGCAAGCGCAACGCCCGCCGCAATGAAGGGCGCGGCGGCGGCGGCAAGCGCGCCCAGGGTTGCCGTGAAGCCAGCCGTTCCCAGGATCGTCGCCAGCCCAGCGAACATAGGGACGATTGCGCCCCATGCCGACACAAGGCTTCCAGCGATGATCAGCAAGGGACCGACGGCGGCGGCAACGCCGCCCGCGATCACTATGAAGTTTTGCATTCCAGGGGACAGCCCAGTGAAGGACAGCGCAACGCCTTCGACGAAGCCCGCGATCTTTTCAATGACGGGGATCAGGATCGCGCCGATAGCGTCGCCAGCCTGTCCGATTGCGACCTGGGCGCGACGCCAGGGGGAAGTGTCAGCCGCCGCCTTCGCCGCGCCGCCGAACTGTCGTTCCAGTTCGCCCAGGATAATTGATTGCGCGCCAGCCGTGTCGCCGGTCGCGACCATCGAACGGATCAAGCCTTCCTGCTTTCGCTCAATTGAATGCCGA
>JAAURJ010000015.1 GCA_012032285.1 Sphingomonadales bacterium | reverse complement strand
GACCATGGTGTTGACGGCGCTGCTGGTTACAGGGGCTTGATAATGCGGCCTTGACCGCCCTTATGGGCTTACCGCTGATTGTCGGCGGTGTGTGCATCATCACATCAATTATCGGCACCTATATGGTCCGTCTGGGTGCGTCGAACAATATCATGGGGGCTTTGTATAAGGGGTTTATCACCACCGCACTTCTCTCGATTCCGGCGATTTATTTCGCCACCCAATATGCGCTGGGCAGCATGGATGCAGCCTATAGCGTAGGTGACAGCAGCTTTACCGCCATGTCGCTTTTCTGGTCGATGATGGTGGGGCTGGCGATTACCGGACTGATCATATGGATCACCGAATATTATACCGGCACCGCATACCGCCCCGTGCGTTCGATCGCCAAATCATCGGAAACAGGGCACGGCACCAATGTGATCCAAGGTCTTGCGATCAGCCTGGAGGCGACCGCTTTGCCAACATTGGTGATCGTTATCGGTATCATTATCACCTATCAGCTTGCAGGATTGATGGGTATTGCCTTTGCCGCGACATCAATGCTGGCACTGGCCGGAATGGTGGTGGCGCTTGATGCTTATGGCCCTGTTACCGACAATGCGGGCGGCATTGCCGAAATGGCGGATCTGGACGAAAGCGTACGGGAAAAAACCGATGCGCTGGACGCGGTGGGCAATACCACAAAAGCAGTGACAAAGGGATATGCCATTGGTTCGGCCGGGCTTGCCGCATTGGTGCTATTTTCCGCCTATACCGCCGATTTGAAGGAATTTTTCCCTGCATTAGAGGTGAATTTCAGTCTGGAAAACCCTTATGTGATCGTTGGGCTTTTGCTCGGTGCTTTGCTGCCTTATCTCTTCGGAGCCATGGGCATGACTGCCGTGGGCCGTGCAGCGGGTGATGTGGTTGTTGATGTCCGCGATCAGTTTGCCAAGGATAAAGGCATTATGGCGGGTACATCGCGCCCCAACTATGCCCGCACCGTGGATTTGGTAACCAAGGCGGCGATTAAGGAGATGATCATTCCGTCATTGCTGCCCGTGCTGGCCCCGATTGCGGTTTATTTCGCAATCAATTGGGTTGCGGGACCGGCCAACGGTTTTGCCGCGCTTGGCGCTCTGTTGCTCGGTGTTATCATTTCCGGCATATTTGTCGCCTTGTCGATGACAGCAGGCGGCGGCGCATGGGATAATGCGAAAAAATATATTGAAGATGGCAATCATGGCGGCAAGGGCAGCGAAGCTCATAAAGCCGCAGTTACAGGCGACACAGTCGGAGATCCTTATAAGGATACCGCTGGCCCTGCGGTGAATCCGATGATCAAAATCACCAATATCGTCGCGCTGCTCCTGCTCGCAGCCTTGGCTGCAGGAGGAACGGTCGGCTAAACCCGCTTTTTAATAGGTAAATATTAACCCCGCCGAAGCGTTTCCGGCGGGGTTTTTATTTGGATCATCCCCGCCCTGCGCGTTAGCAATATTTTTGCTTATTGCTGATAATCCCGCACGATACAGATTGTATGAGTGCGTCAGGGGGCAATGATGCGGCAACAGGTTTATCAGCGGGGAAGCGATGCGGCGGGGCAGGCCGCTTTACCCCTTGCGCCGCGCCTGATTAACATCGACGCGCTTGATGAGGCAGATATCCTGACCGCATGGGCCGATCTGAGCGCAAATGCGGCAGAAACCAATGCTTTTTGCGAATATTGGTTTTTGCTGCCTGCGCTGCGTGCTTTTGCGGCTCGCACGAATGTCCGGTTGTTTACCTTATGGGAAATGGGCGAGGGACAAGGACGGCTGGCGGGGCTTATGCCGTTGGCGCGGGAGGCACAATATGGCCGCTGGCCATTACCGCATATTCAAAATTGGTTGCACCCCAATGCGTTTCTGGGCGTTCCGCTGGTCCGTAGGGGGTATGAAACCGCGTTTTGGAACGTTTTTCTGGATCATGTAGATGGCCATGGTGGTCAGGATATTTTCCTGCATCTGAACGGGTTGACAATTGGCGGCGCATTGCAAAATGCCCTTGGCGAGATATGCAGCGCACAGGGGCGCAGAATGGAACTGGTCCACCGCCATGAGCGCGCTTTCCTGAAAAGCGAACTATCCCCGCAGCTTTATTATGAAAACGCTATGCGGACAAAAAAACGCAAGGAGCTGCGCCGTCAGAAAAACCGTTTGGCCGAGCTTGGCACGCTCAGTTTTAACAGGGCAGCGGACGATGAAGGGTTAGAGGTGTGGATTGATGAGTTTCTGACGCTGGAGCGGCGCGGGTGGAAGGGGCAGAAAAGCTCCGCCATGGACTGCGCCGATGAAACCCGGTCCCTGTTTCGGCAGGCGTTAACCGGTGCGGCGCGGCAGGGAAAGCTCGAAAGGCTGGACTTGCGGCTCGACAAAAAACCGATTGCCATGTTGGTCAATTTTATCTGCCAGCCAGGAAGCTTTTCCTTCAAAACCGCCTTTGACGAGGATTATGCCCGTTATTCACCGGGCGTATTGCTGCAGATTGAAAATTTGGATCTGTTGCTGCGCGGCGATGTGCAATGGTGCGATAGCTGCGCTGCCGAAGGGCATCCGATGATTGACAGTCTGTGGACCGAACGTCGCGCCATTGGCCGATATTCTCTGGCTATTGGCGGGCGGGCGCGCCGCGCAATATTTGCCCTGCTTCTACAAGCTGAAACCGCGAAAATGGAAAGAAAGAGGGTATCATGACCGCTATTTTCGATTCGAAGAACCGTGTTTATTTTAGCGAAAACTACCCCGAAACGCCGCACCGGTTAAACCATTGTCTGGGCGACCATCCGTTGTTAACGCTAGAGGCGCTGGCGCAATTGGGGGAGGTTTTGCCCGAAAAATCGGTTGAATATAACCGCGGCGACTTGCCTATCGGGATTGCGCCAGAAGATGTCCCGGACAACGGCCTGCCGATCGGCGAAACCATCCGCCGGGTTGAGGAGAGCGGTAGCTGGGCTGTGCTCAAGAATATCGAACAAATGCCCGAATATAGCGAACTATTGCTCGGCCTATTGGGCGAGCTGAAACCGCATATTGAGCAGAAAACTGGCGAAATGCTGCGCCCACAGGGTTTTATCTTTATTTCATCACCCGGCACGGTGACTCCTTATCATTTTGACCCTGAACATAATATCTTGTTGCAGCTGCGCGGGACAAAGACGATGACGCAGTTCCCGGCCGGCGATCCGCGCTTTGCCCCCGATGAAACGCACGAAGCTTATCATAGCGGCGGCCCACGCAACCTTGTCTGGGATGACAGCATGGCACAGGCCGGGACGGCTTGGCTGCTTTCCCCCGGCGACGCCCTGTTCGTGCCGGTAATGGCGCCGCATTTTGTTAAGAACGGGCCGGAACCATCCATCTCGCTCTCGATCACATGGCGGTCGGATTGGAGCTTTGCAGAGGCCGATGCCCGCGCGATGAATGCGATGATCCGCAAACTCGGCCTAAGCCCGAAAGCGCCAGGCCGTTATCCGGTAAGCAACAGGGCAAAGGCCTATATATGGCGGGCGCTAACGAAGTTGAAAATAGCGAGCTATGGCTGATTTCAAAACTGCTTACGCAAGCTGACCTCAAAATAGCGGCGATTGGGGTCCAAAATGCCCGGTTGATAGCTGAGCGGCACCAACCCGTTTTCGTCGCGCACATCAATCACATCGTTCAGGATATTGTCGATACGAAAAGCAATCCTGACGCCTTTCAAGAATTTCACCTTCTTGGTTAAATTGCCGCGATCATCAAGATTGATGAAAAAGCGCAGGTCAATGGAGGCAAGGTCGCCAAAGCGCAGATCATTGCTGCCGGTAAGGCTGTCGCCATCGGCAGTTGTGGGACCGCGATAATTACCGGAAACACGCATTCCCAGCCCCTTATTGAACAGGCCGCCCGACAATTCGATACGGTGCCGGGGCGTCCCGCCCAATGTGCTGGTCGCCGAACCATTCAGCAGGTCAAGCTTTGGGATGCCCGCTGCGATCAATATCTCGTCCTCAATCTGGTAAGTGTGGAACAGCGAAATTTGCCAGCGCCCTGGCCGCCTGCCCAGACCAGCCCCGCCGCCCCTACCCGGACCGCCTATACGCGGGCCTCCGCCAGCAGACGGTCCGTCCGCTCTGGGCTTGCCGCGTCCCGGCGGCGCATTGGTAGCACCACTGGTATTGGCTGCGCCTTCAGGCCTTTGCCCGCCAGATGGCGAGCCTTCACCACCGCTTTGGCGGCCGCCGCTCCTTTCTTCGCCGTCACGCATACCGCCAGACCTGCCTCTACCGCGCTGCTCCCCGATTCCGCCGGAAAAGTTGAATCCCCAACGGATGCTTTGTGCATTTTCTTCGGCGTAATTGACAGGTCGCCGGTCGATACTGATCAAGCGGCCATCGCTGTCCCGCACCACGCGGTCGGCAAAGGCTGCCTCTGTTTCGGGGGTGAGCAAGGGAAAGCTATTGCTGGTATTGCGGCTGCGGTTGCGGAAATATTCGGCTTGTATATTCAGCCCATCCGTGGACAGGCCCAAGAGGCGCTGTGGTTCCCAATTGAGCGACAATTTCAAATCGCGCCGTTTTTCGGCTATGAGCGCGTTATTGCCGCCGGAAATGATATTGACCAATGTCGTTTCGCCCCGGCTGAAATCGAAGACGCTGACATTAGGAGATATCTGGAGCGGACTGCCCAATTGCGAGATGCCGGGCGCGTTTTCGTCGCCGATCAAGGAAACGGAGAAGCTCAATGGCTTGGTCGGCGACCATCGTAAACCTGCACCATATTCGGTGAGCCGCCCGAAATCGGATAGTTCGCTCAACCCATAATTGCCGTTGAGTGCGATCTCGCCCAAAAAGCCAAGCGATCCAACGTCGCGCTCGACCAGCGGAAAATCGATATTGATCCCGCCATTCACATTGCTTCGTCGAAGGGCGGCGTTTGATGATGATAGCGATGTTTGCGAAAGGCTGTTCAGAACCTGTCGGTTAAACCCGGTTTTGAAGGTCAATTGCACTGGCCCTGCGGGCAAATCGAATAGGGTACCGGTGAAGCTGTTCAACAGTGTCAAATTGCGGTTCAGGCTTTCGGCACGTTCGGGGGGCGAGAAAACCAGATCATCGCCGAAACCATCAGCAAAAGGATTGACCGTGCCCGCCGTCAATCCCGCCTGAAGCGCCGAAAAATCGGCGTTTCTGAATGTCAGGACGGTTTGATCGGTGCGTGAATAATCACCGGACAAGGCCCACCGCCATCCACCGAGCAGGCTGTTAAAGGAAAACCCGAAATTGCCCGTATGCGTGACGCTTTCCCTTTCCAGCGGGCGTGGGGAGGCAAAGGCGCGGTTGATGACGATATCGCTGGCTGTGGGCGAAAAGGGGCTACTGCCCGGCAGGATCAGGCTGGCCGTGGGCAGGCCAAGCAAGCTGACGCTGTTATCAAGCCGGTAATTGGCGTTGAGCGAAAAATTGGTTTGCGGCGCAACCGACCGGCTGTAGCTGCCGTTAATATCAAAGCTTTCAGTAGCAGGCAGTAACGAACGAAACTGGTTCAGGTCGCCGTCAAATTCAAAGATATTGTCGTCGCTATCTTGCTCTATCCCGCGTTCATCCTCGGTCAAATTACCGCTACGTTCAAATTCAGCATTCAGGTTCAAACGCGATGCTTTGCCAATGGTGGTGAACGTCTTCTCCGCTTCATTTTTAACATAGCCGCCTTGCTGCGGGCTGCCTGTTTCAATCTCACCTGTAAAACTGGCAAAATTATCCTTCAGTATGAAATTGATCACACGTTGGTCAGGGCGATACCCATATTGCAGTGATAATTCCTCAGGGAAAATTTGCACCTGTCTAATGGCTTCGGGCGGAATATTGCGCAGTTCGCGAAAGCCCGATACGCGCTGCCCGTTGATCAGCACAACCGGCTGACCCGACCCACGCCCCCGGCCAGAATTGGTTTGCGGCGCAATAGCGGCCAGCAAATCAGCAATGGACGAGACACCCACGGATTGTATATCGGCTTCGTCCAGTTGTTCCAGCGGCGCTATGTCGGTTTCAACCGCACCGCGCAGCCGCTGCGCCGTGACAACAATCTCGCTTTTGCCATCTTCGCCAATTTGGACATTGCCTTCATCCTGCGCCATAAGATCAGGGGCGCATATTATCGAGGCAAGCGCCGTCATCATGCCAATATGGGAGGTTCGGCCAAAAAGGCGATGATAGGAAGAGGGCGGCATCATTATCTCTTTATTCTGGATTTTGGATAATTTATGGAGAGAGAAATCTATTACAATGCTCATGCTGTATCAAATTGTCGCACGAATGGCATTACAGCGGTAATCCTATAACACTTCAAGCTTTCGCAAATGCTTCCCTTTTCATAAAATAGCCGCTAAGGGCGCTTTCAAAGTTTGTTTTTATAGGAATTAGAGGCCGGATGGCAAAAGAAGAACTTCTCGAAATGCGCGGCACTATCCGCGAATTGCTGCCCAATGCGATGTTTCGCGTTGAATTGGAAAATGGCCATGAGGTATTGGGCCATACAGCAGGTAAGATGCGCAAAAACCGTATTCGTGTGCTGGTCGGGGATGAGGTGCTGGTGGAACTCACCCCTTATGATCTGACCAAGGGCCGGATCACTTACCGTTTCAAATAAGGTCCGCCCGTTCATGGGTGACCGGTTCAAACTAATATTGGCATCATCCAGCCCGCGTCGCCGTGATTTATTGTCGCGTATTGGCGTGGTGCCGGACATTATCCTGTCCCCCGATATTGATGAAAGCCCGTTAAAGGGTGAAATCCCCCGTATCTATGCCCTGCGTATGGCCGAAGAAAAAGCCGCTGCCGTGCCGCGCGGGGCGGATGAGATTGTCCTTGCCGGGGACACTACGGTCGCGGTGGGCCGGCGGATTTTGCAGCAAGCGGAAGATGCCGAGATGCAGCGCGGTTTTCTGCGCCTGTTAAGCGGGCGGCGGCATCATGTGTTGAGCGCGGTTTGCGTCATTGGCCCTGATGGCAAGCATCGTAGCCGGATCAGCGACAGCATTGTCCGCTTCAAACAGTTAAGCGAGACCGAGATCGACGCTTATATAAAAAGCGGCGAAGGGCTGGGTAAGGCAGGCGGATATGCCATACAGGGCCGGGCCGAAGCCCTAGTCAATTGGATGTCGGGCAACCATAGCGGGGTGATCGGCCTGCCGCTTTATGAGACAAGGGCTTTGCTGCGTGCGGCGGGCTATCCACTGGATTGAGCGCTGGATATGGCGATCTGGCTCTATGAAGACGGCATTGGTGAAGAACGCGCTTTATTAAATGATCAAGGACGCATTGTGGAAGCCCGCATCGGCCGTCATGGCGGTGTGAAAGCGGGCATGGTTGCGCGGGCAAAGCTGGTCAAACAATTGGCTGCGGGAAAGCGCGGCATCGGGCAGCTGGATGACGGCGCGGATTTATTGATATCGCCGCTCCCCAAAGCGGTGAGCGAAGGCGCAGCCATGATGGTGGAGATACGCCGCGCCGCGATAGCCGAAAAAGGCCGCTTCAAATTGCCGCTCGCTCGCCCCGTGGAGGATAGGCAGGCACAGGCCGCGCCGACTGTGCTGGAGCTCATTAGCGGGCAGGGGATTGAGGTGCGCCGCTGCCATGCGTATGAGGCGGACCATTTTGCCGAAGCGGGCTGGTATGACGTGATCGAAGAAGCGCAAAGCGGGGTTATTGGCTTTGACGGCGGCACATTGTTTGTTGCGATTACGCCCGCCATGACCTTGATTGATGTCGATGGGGAATTGCCGCCGCTTGCGCTTGCTATGGCGGGGGCAGAAGCAGCGGCAAAGGCGGTGCGGCGGCTGGATTTGCAAGGATCGATTGGCATTGATTTTCCGGGCCTTCCGTCAAAAGCGGACCGGCAAATGGTGGCGGAGGCATTGGATGCGGCGATGACCGGCGATTTTGAACGCACCGCCGTCAACGGGTTCGGGCTTCTGCAATTGGTAAAGCGCCGCACTGGGCCTTCGCTGCCTGAAATCATGCAGCACGCCCGGACAAAGGGCCATGCGCTGGATTTGCTGCGCCGTGCGGAGAGGAGCAACGGGAGCGGCGATCTGCGGCTTGTGTGCCACCCGGCGCTGATCCGCAGTTTTGAGAAGAATAGTGGTTGGACGGATGAATTGGCACGGCGGATGGGTCGGCCGATACGCTTGCACAGCGACTCCAAATTGGCCATAGGTGGCGGCTATGCCGAATAGCTTTCCTGAAAAATGCCCTATCTGCAAAAAGCCTGTAAGTAATGCAAGCAAACCCTTTTGCAGCCAAGGTTGCAAGGATCGTGATCTGTTGCAATGGCTGGGCGATGGCTATCGTTTGCCCGGCCCGCCCGCCGATTATGCGGATAGTTTGGCAATCGACGAAAAAGACTGATTTTGCGCTTGCCAAGGGGCGCATTGGCTCTCTATAGGCTTCGCTTCCGGCAGGTTTTGATGCTTGCCGTTCCATTGGTGGCCCGAGTAGCTCAGGGGTAGAGCAGCGGATTGAAAATCCGCGTGTCGGTGGTTCAAATCCGCCCTCGGGCACCATTTCCTTGAATTCTGAAATAGGCGTTTCTGGTGAAGCTCTTGCAAGCGCAGAGTAAGCGCTGCTGGCTGCTTTGCGCTGTGCAAACGTCAAGCGCTGTTCCGCCCGAAGAGCTAGGCCAGAGAGCTGGGGCAAAGGGCAAAGAAAAAGGCCGGCCCCATTGCAGGAACCGGCCTTATCGATCTTTGCTAAACCTATTGGCTTAAAATTTATACTTCGCGGTCACGCCATAGGTGCGCGGCTGGCTGGGATAGCCGGAGAAGCTGCCTGCCTGACCCACCGAAGGGAATGCAGTGGTGATATATTCCGCACCGGTCAGGTTGCGGCCCCACACGCTGACTTGTAACCCATTGTCCAGGATCACGCTGGCCGATGCGCTGAGCGCGTTAACTGTCCGCGAAAAATTGGCCTTTGCAAAAGCGTCCGCAGCCGGATTACTAACATTGTCATCGAACAGGAATACCTTCGATTCATAGTGATAATCGGCATGGAGGTTCAGCACATTATCCGCACCCAAAGGCAGGTCATAATCAACGCCCAGCGTGGTGGAAATGGCGGGAATGCCTGATGGCCTTGTTCCTGTCAAATCACCAGTGGTCGAATTGGGGTAGCTGTCATATTTGGGATCCAGATAGACCAAGGCGGCGGAAAATTTCAAATTGTCGGTCGGCGATACCGAACCGTCAAATTCAATACCATCGGTGCTTTGTTCGCCCGCATTGGCAAGCGCAAAACCGGTTCCGGTAAAGATATTGGTTTGGAAACCTTTAATCGACTGTTTGAACAATGTCAGGTTAAAGGCGGCAACATCCCAGGCACCTTTAATGCCGATTTCAAAGACTTCGGCATTTTCAGGACCGGCAAAGCGGGTGCCGAAATTCTGGTTCGGTTGAAGCAGCCCTGCGCTACCCAATGCAGCGGCATCGGAAGCAAAAGGGCGGCTGTCGCGCGACAGGTTAACCGAGCTTGCCTTGAAACCCGTGGCATAGCTTGCATAGACATTCAGGCTATCGGTCGCTTCATAAGCCAAGCGGAGTGAATAGGTGAATTTGTCATCATTGGTCTTTCCATCTTCGACCGAGTTGGGGAAGTTGACAAGGCGCGGCTGGAATTGAAATGCGCGCAATCCGGCGAGCGGGTTTGCATCCGCAATGCCAAGCGCCGATAGCGGCACCGTGGCACCGGCTGGTCCGCCGACAAATGGCGCTGGTACTGTTGTCGTGGTTGGGTTTGCTGCCAAATATGCGGCCAATTGTGCAGGAGCACCGCCGCCGATAAGCAATTGTTGCCGGAACGCCGCATATTGGGGGGCGTTGAAATCAATAGCGGCAAAGGCGTCGGTCGCCGTCACATTGCTAGAGAAATCCTTGTTATCCTTTGTATAGTTGAACCCGCCGGTCAGCGTCAGCTTGTCGGTTACATCGAAATCGACCGTACCGAACAAAGATAATGCATCATTGTCGAGTGTGTAAATTTCATTAGGGTAGCCAGTGCCCTGCGCGAAAAATCTACCGGCATACGCAGTTGGATCAGTGATAATGCCCGCTGCCGCATCGCTTGCGCCAAAGGCACCTTCCAAAATGCTGAAGTTCAACGCTCCGCCGGTTGCCGCACCCAAAAGCGCATTGCCATAGGCACGGAAGTCGGCACCATATTCGATGTCATTGGCGATATCGATATTTTCTTTGAAATAATATCCGCCGAGCAGGAAGTTAAACGGCCCGTCAAAATCGGATGAAACCCGGAATTCCTGCGTAAAGGTGCGAATTTTCGTGTCATTAATGTTTCTCTGAAGCAAATCGGCAGCTGTAAAGTCGGAATCCTGATTGCTAAAACTGTCAACGCCGCGATAGGCGGTGATGGAGGTCAGGCCGATGGTGCCTAAATCATAATCCATCTGGATCGAGCCGCCAAAATTATCGATCAGGTTTTCCGATGGAAGATTGGTGTAAACATCGTAAGAAAATGGATTTTCGGCATCGAGGCCAATACCACCTGCCAATGCGTTAACGATGGCGCCAGTAGGACCGTTAAACAAATTACCGGCTACGCAGCAATCTTCATCAATCTTGTCATAATCGCCGATAATACGGATTTTGAAAACATCCGATGGTTCAACCAGCAATTGGCCGCGGAAGCCATAACGGTTGCGCTCATTCACTTTGGTGCCGAGATTGAGGTCATTGGCATAACCATCCCGTTTATTGTAATTGGCAGCCAGGCTGAAGGCGATATTATCAGCAATCGGCCCGGTAATATCGGCTTTACCGATAATGGCGTTGAAATTGCCATAGCTTGCCTCAACCGAACCGCCGAACACATATTGTGGTTCGCGGGTGACAATCGAGATAACGCCGGCGGATGCGTTTTTACCGAAAAGCGTTGATTGCGGACCGCGCAACACTTCAACCCGCTGCAAATTCGGAAGGTCGCCAATTTGCGCAGCCGAACGCGAACGATATACACCGTCGATGAATACACCGACCGAAGGTTCAATACCGGCATTATTGGCGCCATTACCGAAACCACGGATGATGAAATTGGTGTTGGCGGAGCTTTGCAGCTGCCCGACGCGCAATGTAGGTGCAATGGTTTGCAGGTCATTAAGATCGCGGACCTGCGCTTTTTCAATGCTTTCCGCGCTTGTCACGGTAACAGCAACCGGAATTTCCTGCAGCGTTTGTTCGCGCTTGGTTGCGGTCACAACAATTTCATTGTCGTCAAATCCATTATTATCGTCTGCCTGATCTTCGGCATTTTCATCGGCGGGTGCATTATTCTGTGCATAAGCAACGCTGCCTACTCCCAAAGCAGCGATGCTGATTGTGGACAGCATCGCGCCCTTTATTACTCGATGTACGATTTTCATATATTCATCTCCTGCGAAATATTCCGTTATTATAATGCCTTTTACAGGCTTCTCATGGGGGGAATGTTTTGCCTCTCCAAGCAATGTTATACCCTTAGTCGGGAATTGAGACAGCCTTAACTAGCGGGGCCTTGTCGTGCAAACATATAGTGGAATGATTGCACAAAAACAACCATTGTTACATTTTTGTCACGCCCTTGCCTTTGACCCGAATTAACAAGATTAATCATTCAATTAAAGTAAGTTGCGCAAAGTTTCCGTTACGGAATCTAAACTTGTTATGGTATCATCTGGTAATGGAGTCGAAATGGGGAGAATAATAATGCGCAAATTATCTTTTCATCTATTGGGCGGAGCTTCTTTGGCCCTTTGTCTGGCGGCTTTGGTCCCTTCTGTGCCCGCCGCAGCCCAAGACGAACAGCAAGATGAAGCCGAAGACAATAACATTATCGTAACCGGCATCCGCGCCCGTCAGGGCGGGGCCCAGGACATAAAGCATTTCCGTTCCATGGCGCTCGACGCGCAAACATTGCCCCGCCCGGAATCGCTGACCTTAGAAGGGCTTTTGGGTGAACATGATCTGGACTTGCCCGCAAACCGGCAATGTGCGCAGCTATTTTGCCTCATGGGTCATGCGATGGCGGCCAATTTACCGACACGCCCCGATGACAAGCTGTTTGTCGGATTGGGCTTTTCCAGCAATATTGATGCCGAAAGCTGGCGGCGGGCACCGATCAGCTTGATGGCCGTGGTCGACGGTCGGGGTCAATGACGGGACAGCCAATTGAAACGGTTAAGGCCGCGCTGCGCCAAGTGGTTGAGGAATTGGGCGATGAAGATCGGATGGGCATTGCTATTTATGGAACACAATCCTTGGTGCACCAGCAACCGGTAACGGTGAAGGGGAATAAGGCGCAGCTGCTTGCCGCGATTGATGCCATCACGATCAATGGTTCAACCAATATGGAGGCAGGGCTTAAAATCGGCTATGATGCCGCGTTTAAGGAGGCAGAGCAATTTGGCGGCAAGACCCGGATGATGCTGTTCACCGATGAGCAGCCCAATACCGGCAATACCGATACGGGCAGTTTCATGGGCATGGCCCGCAATGCCTCGGTGCAGGGCATTGGCCTCACCACTATCGGGGTTGGCGTGCAATATGATGGCGCATTGGCCAGTAAAATTTCCAGCGTCCGGGGCGGCAATGTCTTTTTCCTGACCGGACCGGATGATGCGCGTCAGGTCATGGCCAAAGAATTCCGCAATATGGTGAGCGAGGTCGCGCATGACATCACCATCACCATGACGCCTAGGGAGGGCTATAGTATATCGGGGGTGTTCGGGGTGCCCGACGCGCTGATGCAATCGGGCAAGGATGGTTCGGTCAGCATCACTGTTCCCACCGCATTTCTGTCTTCGAATGGCGGTGGTATTTTTGCGTCGCTGGGCAAGGACCGGAAAAGCCAATATCTTCTCGCTGCACAAAGGGACGATGGTTTGCCGCTGATGAATGTAGCGCTCAGCTATGTCAGTGCGGTGGATGGAAAGCAAGCCAGCGATGCCATCGCCATTGCTGCGCCCGATGCGAAACCGGCCGAAAAATTGCGGCTCGCCCAGATGCTGGTGGATCAATATTTTGTCTTTGATGGAGCCACTCGCGCCTATCATCGCAATGGCGATGCAAAAATGGCCTATAACCTTCTCAATGGCCTGAAAAGCCGGATGGATAGCTCCGATCTTTCCGGGCTGGACGAGGAAAAAAAGCTGATAAACACCATGCATGGCAAAGCAGCCTTATTCGCGGGTTATAAAGGCGAGCAGCCAAAGGAACTGCGCCCGCTCGCGGTGATCGGCAAATGGAAGGTGGTCAGTCATAATGGCGTCGATGACCTGCGCCGCGGTGATATGGTGGAATTCACCGAGGATGAGCAGTTTATCACTTACTATAAAAACCCCTATCGCGGCGACAATGACCTATGGCAAAACTTTCAGATTAACGATCGGCAAATTACGATACCCGATGGCAATCTGCTTGTTGATTACCGCGTGACCGGCAATGTATTGCGGATGGAATCGCCAGATGGCTTCATCAAAATCATCCTGCGCCGGGCAGGGACGGACGAAAGCGACATATAAGGGAAAATGGTGCCGGCTGCAGGATTCGAACCCGCGGCCCTCTGATTACAAATCAGATGCTCTACCAACTGAGCTAAGCCGGCGCTTTTGATTGGCCTTGTCCGGCCAAGAGCGCCCATAGCCTCAAATTACCCCAAAGGTCCAGCCCTCAGTTGCGGCAATATGCGAATTTAGTTTTTCGGGATACCAAAACCCCCGATTTCCTGAGGCTTTGCGGAGCCAAGCGGCGGTGATCATCGCATCTGTGCTATGGTCATCATAGCGGGCAAGCGGGGCGGGTAGGGTAGAATCGAGCGCGGCCAATGCCCTGTCTAATGTGCCGGAATCGCGAATCTTGCTGCGCCCTCCGCCAATCCCCGCCGCCCGCGCCGCCATGGCTGTATATATTTCGATTAGCACCGGGCCGGTATCGGGCAACGGGTCAAAGGGCCAAACCGGGATATGCGGGTGCAAATGATGGAGCAGGCGCATTCCGCATAGCGAGCCTTTGCCCACTTGCCCTGCGCCAACCAGATTGAAGCAGCTCCAGCTATTGGCTTGCCGCGTTGCCCTTTGATGCGCTTCAACCAGTCGAAGTCGTCCGACACCGCCGGTAAAAAGATCGCCAACATCCGCTTTGCCATGACGGAAATGGCGGCGGCCTTCATGGTGCGAGATAAAGCTGGCGGCGCCCATATGCGGATCGCGGGTGCATATATGTTCGACAAAAGCCCATAAAGATTTGGCATCCGCCGGGCTTTCGTCCCATTGAGGGAAATAGCATCCCTTATCGGCAAAAGGAAAACCGAAAGACAGGTCCATGCCGACCAAAATATTGCTGCTTTCGCGGGCCAGTTGCAACAGCCAGCCGGCGACATCGCCGCGGCTCCACTTATGACCCGGACGAAGCAGCTGTGGCGGGCCGTCGGGACCGTTCAGGGCGATTTTTATCCCGGAATGCCGCTCTCCTGCGGCTCCAGACCAATCGACACAGGCAAAATGGGAGAAACGGCGCATGGAGAGTTTGTGCCCGTTTGCGCAGTCATAGGAAAGGCAAAAAAGGGGCAGTATTGCGCCCGCCCCTTTTCATGCTTCGTTTTGACCGCCTGCCTATTTTTTGACCGGAGCCTTTACCGGTGCTTTTTTGGCTGCGGCTTTTGGTGCAGCTTTGGGGGCCGCTTTTGTACCCGGTTGCAAATCGTTGAGCACCTTAGCCGCCGCGTCGCGCCCACCAAGACCAAAGGCGAGGGCAAAGGCCACTGCGCCGCCGATCATCAATGCGCCAAAGGCATATTCGACAATTGGGCTGCCAATGCCCATTTGTTGCAGTCCGATGAAGACAAACAGGCCGATGGTAACAAAATAGACCAATCGCTGCGCCAGTCCTTCACCCGACGCCGCCCCGATCAGATTGCTGAGAATACGGGCGATCACGACGCCAAAGGCAATCAGCACCGCGCCAAACACAACGCTGCCCGCTTTTTCGAGCACGGTTTCTAGCATACCGGTCAGCTGCGGAAAACCGAGCATATTGGTGGCCGCAATGGCAAAGAATATCATGATTGCGATAGAGGTAATCATCGCAATCACGCCCGATGCGCTGCGTCCTTCAGGCAATATGCCAAGCTCTGCAATGGCACGGTCCGCCCCTAAATCAGGTAGCAATTCCTGAAGCAGGCTTGATACCCAGCGGGCAATGACAAACCCAAGACCCAGAATAAGTGACGCCCCAATGATCAGCGGCACCGCGCCCAATACCATGGCGAGCATGGATTTGGCCGGATCGGTAATCGCTGGTATATTCAGCACATCTAGCGCGGCAATACCCACAGGCACAATGATCAAAACAAAGACGATGGTCGCCAGAGTCTTGCTGATTGTTGCGTTGCCAGTGACTTTGTCGGCTCCGCCCAAATTGGCCCATTTATCAAAATTGACAGTGGACAGTGATGTTTGCACCAGTTCACGGACAATTTTGGCAACCATAGTGCCCAAGAAAAAGATAAGCGCCGCACCAAGGAAATTGGGCACATAGCCCATAACATTATCAAGCAGCCCCTGTATCGGTTCAATCGCGCTGGTAAAGCCAAGCCGCTGTAATATCATGATCAAACCGATCAGCCAGACAAGCAGCGAGACAATTTTGCCCAGCGACATCCCAATAGTTTCGCCGTCGCCACCCGCCCTTTGCAGCAGCGGAACGGCATCAACCAATTTGGCGAAAGACCATTTTGCGGCCTTTGCTAGCGCCCATGTTACCGCCAGAATAACGGCGATAATCGCCAGTTTTTGCGCCCAGATCATGGCCAGTTCCTGATCAAAGGCATAGCCCATAAATTCCATAGAAATGCTCCCCTGTTTTCAAAGCCCCATCGGCTTTGCTCTCCTATTTAGAATGCTAACACAGCATTTGCATTTTGGCCAGCCAAGCGCCCCGTTATGGTGCAAAAACTTGTCACGCTATGGTCAGCACTGCGCGGCCAATAACCTCCCTTCTTGCCAATAGGTGCAGAGCATCGTTTATCTTATCCAATGGCAATGATGTGATATATACGGGCGCATAATGCCTTGCTCTGCCAGATCCTGCATCACGGATTTATTCCGCTCCGCCAAGACCGGATCACGCCGTCCGCTTTCCCCGGCACGCAGGCCAATCAGGCTATATTCTTTGATCAAGGCATGATTGGCTGGAAAGCTGGGGATTTTTCCGCTTGCAAATCCAACGATCAGATAACGGCCCGCAACTGCAATGCTGCGTGTTGCGGTAATGGCAAGGTCGCCGCCGACCGGATCAAAAACGATATTGCAGCCATTTCCGCCGGTTAACGCTTTGACTTGATTTGCAAGTTCGGGGTCGGCGGGATCCAGTGCGTGATCCGCACCCGCCGCAATCACAGCCGCGCGTTTTGCCGGATTAGAAGCAGTGCCTATCACAAAGCCGCCCTTATGCTTTGCCAATTTTACAGCGGCCATACCAACCCCGCCGCTCGCCCCTAGCACCAAAATACTCTCGCCCGCCTGCATCGCCGCTTTGTCATTTAACGCGTGCCATACCGTGATAGCGGCGGTATGCCAGCAGCAACCTTCCTCAAAGGATAGCGCATTGGGCAGGGGGCTAAGCGCACCGGCTGGAACAACAATTTGCTGCGCAAAACAGCCACCCCTATTGCCGCCCATCACCCTGTCACCCGGTTTGAAATCGGTAACATCCTTTGCGGTTTCGATAACCTCGCCAGCGAATTCCATGCCGGGCACAAATGGCGCTTCGGGCCGGAATTGATATTCGCCGCGGGTCATCAATAAATCGGGAAAGTTCAAGCCCGCAGCCTGTATGGCAACGCGCACTTCACCGGGTTGAAGCGCCGCCGTTTTCATATCCCGTATTTCAATAGCATCCGGCCCAGTGAGTGCAGTGCAGACGGCAGCGAGGTAGTGCGTCATCGGTTGTCACCTGTCATACATTCCGCTTTCAAAGTTGCCAAAGTTGCCAACCCCAATGGGGGCAAATATAGGAGGGAAATAAGAGGCTGTTTATGGCCGGTCATGGGTAAGATGCAATAGATAGGCGGGCATATGGTCATGGGCCAGACGCTGGCATTGCAAATCCAACATTGCAAGCCGCCCCTTTGTCAGGGTCAGGCGTTAGCCAGCAGGCAGAGCCGTGCCAGATTGCGTGCAGCGGTGCAGCCTAGGCTGGCGCGCTTACCTTTGTTTTTCATCTCTCAATCTTTCCCAATGTTCCAGCCGCGCCCGCAATTTCGCCTCAAAGCCACGCTCTACAGGTGTGTAAAATTCTTCACGCGCCATCCCGTCCGGCCAGTAAGTGTCGCCGGAAAAACCGTCCTCCTTATCATGGTCATAGCTATAGCCCGCACCATAGCCCAGATCCTTCATCAAACCGGTGGGCGCGTTCAATATATTGGCGGGCGGCATCAGGCTGCCGGTTTCCTTTGCGCTTTTCCACGCCGATTTTTGCGCCTTATAAGCCGCGTTGGATTTGGGTGCGGTGGCGCAATAAAGACAGGCTTGCACAATGGCGAGTTCGCCTTCCGGGCTGCCCAGAAATTCATAAGCATCCTTGGCCGCGAGGCATTGTATAAGCGCCTGCGGATCGGCAAGTCCAATATCTTCGGAAGCAAAACGGGTGATGCGGCGCAGCACATAAAGCGGCTCTTCGCCCGCAACCAGCATTCGCGCGAGCCAGTATAGCGCGGCTTGCGGGTCGCTGCCCCGCATGGATTTATGCAGGGCGCTGATCAGGTTATAATGCCCATCTGCCCCTTTGTCATAGACCGGCATCCGACGGTGGAGCAGCGCCGCCATGGCGGCGGGGTCCAGTGGCTTTTCCACGCTGACGCTGAACAGCGTTTCTGTTTGGTTGAGCAAAAAACGGCCATCGCCATCGGCGCTGCTGATCAGGGCGCGGCGGGCCTCTTGGGTGACGGGCAATGTTTTTCCCTCTGCGGCCTCTGCGCGAGTGATCAAAGCCTCCAATGCCGTATCATCCAGCCGGTTCAGCACCAGCACCTGCGCCCGGCTAAGCAAGGCGGCATTGAGTTCGAAGCTGGGATTTTCGGTCGTTGCACCGATCAGAGTCACGACGCCGCGCTCGACAAAAGGCAGGAAACCATCCTGCTGCGCCTTGTTAAACCGGTGAATCTCATCCACGAATAACAATGTCTTTTTGCCCATTGCGGAGACTTTCTCGGCCTCGGCAAAGGCTTTTTTCAAATCCGCCACGCCGGAAAAAACCGCGCTGACCGCCATATAGTGCATCCCGACACTGCTTGCGAGCAGGCGGGCGATGCTTGTCTTTCCGGTGCCCGGCGGCCCCCAAAGGATCAACGATGACAGTTTGCCCGCCGCCACCATCCGGCCAATGGCGCCCTGTGGCCCGGTGATATGGTCCTGACCCACTATGTCCGTCAGCCGTTCAGGCCGTATCCGGTCAGCCAGCGGTGCATCGCCATGGGTGCGCGGGCGCTGTGCTTGCGGGGAATCATCGGTGAACAAATCGGTCATCTCGGCATATTAAGGTTTTTTTTCCTATCCTGTCAGCCTGTTGCAAAAACAATTTCACATTTGCCGCTATGTGCATAGAATAATTATAGGAGAGAAGGATATGAACCAATATTCAATTGTTAAGACGCCGTGGCATTTATGGGCGATTGGTGTAGTGACGCTGCTGTGGAACGGCATCGGTATACTAAGTTATATGATGACACGTTTGGGCAAGCTGGAATCGCTCGGCATGACGGCGGAGCATATTGCCTATTTTGACAGCTTTCCGGTTTGGGCCAATTCGGCTTGGGCGCTGGGTGTCTGGGGCGCTTTTTTCGGATCGCTGTTGCTTTTGTTGCGTTCACGCTGGGCGGTTATTTCGATCGTCCTGTCGGTGATCGGGATGATCGGCACAACGATATTTGAACGGTTTTATTCGGATATTCCCCCGGAGATGAATAATATCGGACTGTCTGCTGCAATCTGGATCATTACGTTGATGATGCTATTTTATGTGGTCAAAATGCGCAGCGTTGGTGTGTTGCGCTAACCGCGTAAGCTTCGCACGCCGCGTTGCCGGATCAGGCGTAAATAGGTGTCTGCAACGACCTGATTTATCGCATCCCAGCTATAATCCAATGACCGCTTTTCCCCCGCCATGCCATGTTCGGCACGGATTTCGGGGTGCTGACAGTAAAGTTGTAGCGCGTCTGCAAATGCACCGACCGCGCCCGGGGCAATCAGCCGGCCGGAGCTTTTATCTTCGACCAAGCTCTGGCTGCCCGTCGCTTTGGCGGCAACCACTGGTACACCGCAGGCCATGGCCTCCAGCGTGACATTTCCGAATGTTTCGGTGACGCTGGGATTGAACAATATGTCCATGCTTGCGACCGCGCGGCCCAGATCCGCTCCGCCCTGAAAACCGACAAAAGCCGCTTCGGGCAGGCGCGATTCAAACCAAGCCTGGGCCGGGCCTTCGCCGATTACCATCACTTTATGCGCAACCTTGCGGCGGTTTAGCTGATCAATGCTGTCTGAAAAAACATCCAGGCCCTTTTCCATCACCAACCGGCCCAAAAACCCTATAACCGCGACGTCATCTGCGCATCCTTGGGCTTTTCGCCAATTCAGATCGCGCTGGCCGCTGTTAAAAATGTCGCGGTCCACACCGCGGGACCAGATGTCGATGTCAAAATTCATCCGTTGTTCGCGCAGCACCTGCGCAAAGCTTTCCGACGGCGCGACCAGCGCATCGCATTTGCGGTATAATTTGCGCAGCCAAGCGACCACCAATGGTTCCACAAAGGCAAGGTTATAATAACGGAAATAGGTTTCAAACCGAGTATGCACCGAACATAGTACCGGCAAATTGCGCCGCCGCGCCCATTTTGCGGCTTGGCGAGAAACACGGTCGGGCGATGAAATATGGACGATATTGGGATTAAAAGCCTCCATATCGCGCTTCACCCGTCCCGATAGATGCAGCGGCAGCCGATATTCGGAGCGTCCCGGAATGGCAACCGACGGGACGCTGATCAAATCGCCTGCCGGTTCAAAGGCCGGTTTTTCCACCGTCGGCGAATAGACCCGCACCTGCGCACCATGCGCAAGCAAATAGCGGACAAGCCGGTTGAGCGCCTTATTGGCTCCGTCGGTGGTCATATTATAATTGCCGCTGAACAGCGCTATACGGAGGTCGCTCGTCTTCATCCCCGCGCTTTTATCGGGACGAATGGAAAAAGCCAATGGGAATAGGGGCATTATTGATTATAGAATGGCCGTTATGATCCATAGCTCTATCCAATGCCTTTTGATCGGCGGCCCTAGGCCATTTCGCGCCGATGGCACGCAAAGCGCCATGGCCCGCGAAGCTGTCGGCGCTCCGGTAATGCTCCGCCGTCTTGGTTTTGAAGGCGATCAGGTGGCCGATACAAAAGTGCATGGCGGGGCGGACAAGGCGGTGCATCTTTACCCCGCGGAACATTATCCCTATTGGACGGCAAAGCTGGACGGGCACCCTTTGCTATCCGCAGCCGGGGCCTTTGGCGAGAATATCAGCGCGTCGGGATTAACCGAGGAACAGGTGCGGATCGGTGACCGGTTCCGCATCGGCAAAGCCCTGGTCGAGGTGGCACAGGGGCGACAGCCATGCTGGAAAATCGACCATCATTTCGGGCTTCACGGCCTGTCCCGCGAAGTCATCCGCACCGGCAGATGCGGGCTGTATTTTCGCGTGATCGAAGAAGGCATTGTCGCACCGGGCGATGCGATTGAACAGGTGGCGGCGGCGAACCATGACTGGACCATAAAACGGGTTTTCAAATTGCTGATCGGCGGCGGCCACAGAATAGAGGGCGCAGCATGGGAACTGCGGCAATTGGCTGCTCTAGAATCTCTAGCAGAGGTTTGGCGGAAAAGAGCAGGGGATTTGGCAAGCGCGTCATAGGTGGCAGTTCCCAGCCTGTTCATATTTCCCCCTGCGGTCAATAATGATTTCTCCGCGCTTCAGTTCGCGTTTGATTTCACACTCGCCTGCGCGCTGATATGAAAGAAGCAACGGATATGTTTCCCCTTCATCCTGGCGAATCACAGCTTTCCATATTGAACCTGCCGCTCCGCGCTCTTTAATGAATATGATGGTCTGACTATTTTGGCGAGTGACCCCCGGCAAATCCTAGAGGGATTGCTCCTGTCCGCCAATAGTCCGCCACTCCTGAACGACCGGTAAAACCTCGTCAATCATAACGCGGTTGAAGGCATCAGGTTCTTCAAACGGAGGTGAATGGGCTGATTGTCGAAACCAGTGGTGCGCTTTAACTGGTGCTTTGATGCGGTCGAAATATGCTCGTTGCAAGCCTGCGTCCGCATTACGATCAAAGATACCCGATAAGATGAATACCGGCATCTGGAACTTTCTTGCATTGCTCCACCAATCGACACGTGCATTTTCTGCTGCGAGCGAATTCAACGAGAAATTTACCCCGGGTTGGTAGTAGATCCCATCAAGCAACGTGAGTTCGCTGGCTCCAAAGGACTGCCACATCAGGTTGATTAAGGATGTTGGTTGGTGGAATGAACCGCCACCGAACTTCTCAAGCCAGTTCCGCTGCGCCAAGATGGATGACATCGGGTATGGGGGCTCCCCTAGCGCCGACAATTCGCGCAGCGCTTCTGTATCGCCGCGTCGTTTCGCTTCATCAACTGTGAATCGATAGGACAGGCGTTCACCTGCAAGAGCGTTGACTACCTGACTCACTCCCACAAAGGCAGCCACATTATCCGGGTGTGCTTGGGCATAAGCAACGCCCAAACTCGATCCCCAGCTATGTCCTGCAAGGACAACCCTTTGCTGCCCAAAACGGCGCTGAATGTATCCAACCAGCTCATGCAGATCGCTGACAAACTGCGCAATCGTCATCGATGATGCTTGAATGTTGTTGCTATATGACCGGCCTGTACCGCGCTGAGTCCAATACACGACGACGAAGTGATCCTCCAAAGCGCTGTTATATCGACGCCAAAGGCCCGTTTCGTCTTGCCCAGGTCCACCATGTAACCAGATCAGAATAGGGGCGTTGGCGTTTCGCCCCCGAATTGTGATGGATTGCTCAACGCCTCCCAACTTGACACGACGCATTTCTGCTACACTGTCAGGTATTACATGGCCGGACACGTCTTCAATGGTGGAGTGCTGCCCCATCGTCCAAAATACTGCCAGCCTGCGATAATACCAATGATCAACAAGCTGATCGAGAGTGTTTTTCGGCGCAAGAAAAATTGTATCATATTGAACAGCTAATCGGAATAACGGCGAAGCGCCAGTCCCTTTGCATCGCCGTCTGTTTTTGCGGAAAGTATCACAAAACCCGCCTGTCCTGCCTCTCAATATTCCAGCCTGTTCAGCATTCCGATGCGTTAGACTCGGTTGGATGCGCGAGTTGCTATGGCCGGAACCGCCACTTATGCAGGCAAGTTTTACCCTAATCCCGCAACGCAATCGCAGATGAATTTTGCGATTATATTAAGAAAAATTATCGGGTTAAGGAATATATAATTGATAAGAAAAGATAAATAATCTTTTCTTATGCGCTTTCCCCTGCCGCTTCATATAGCTTTATCCTTGTGACACGTTTTTCGTCGCCGTTCAGGATTTCGAGACACCAGCCGCTGGCTTCATGGGTTAATATGTCGCCGGGTGCAGGCACTTGTCCAGCGATCACAAAGGCAAGGCCGCCCAATGTATCAACGTCCTCTTCCACATCCTCCAGCTTGGGATCAATGGCGGCGGCAAGGTCGTCCAGCTCCGCGCGGGCATCGCATTCCCATATACCGGGCGCAGTTTCAAGGAACAGCGCTTCGGGTTCATCATCATGTTCATCTTCAATCTCGCCGACAATTTCTTCGACCAAATCCTCAATCGTCACGAGCCCTTCGGTGCCCGAATATTCATCGACGATGATCGCCAAATGGGTCCGTGTGGTGCGCATCTCGCTAAGCAATTCCATGACGCCCATGCTTTCGGGAACATAACGCGGTTGCCGCATAAAAGCTTCGAGGCTTCCAGGCTGCTCCCTGCCTTCGGCCAGACCGCGAATATATCTTTGATATGGATCATGCCGATTATATTATCGAGCGTGTCATGATAAACCGGCAAGCGGCTATGGCCATGTTCGGCAAAAATTGCGGTTATCTCTGTAAAGCTGGCCGTGTCCACTACAGCGATAATCTCGCTGCGCGGGACCATGACATCGTCGACGCGGTGTTCGGAAAAATGCAGCAAATTGCGTAGCATAAGCCGCTCTGTTGCCGACAAATCTCCGCTCGGTCCGGCGCTTGTATCTTCATCGCAGCTTTCTTCTTCATGTTCGGCAATTGCTTCTTCCAGCTGCTCACGCAGCGTCGGTTCGTGACCGGGGCCAAAGAACATCGTTCTTAACCGCTGCCATAATCGTCCTTCATTGTCGCTGTCTGTGCTGCTCCGGCTTTGGCTCGTGCTGCTTAAACTGTCACCCTCTGGCATGATGGGGGTATTTTGGCCTCTTTGTTGTTGGTCAGATATCAATATATGGATTGGGCAGGCCCAATGATGCAAGCGCTTTTATTTCCATCGCCTCCATCGTCTCCGCTTCATGCTCCTCCATATGGTCAAATCCGAGCAGGTGGAGCGTGCCATGCACAATCAAATGGCTGATATGCTGTGATAGCGAAATATCTTTTTCCGCTGCTTCGTCTGCGCAGATTTCATAAGCCAATATCATGTCCCCCAAAAGCACCTCACCGTCATCAGTATTGGCAAGGCTTCCCAGCAGCACCGCATCGAGCATGGGAAAGGACAGGATATTGGTCGGCTTATCCTTCTGCCTGTAATTGCGGTTGAGCGCGTGGACCTCTTCATTTTGAGCCAGACGCACACTGACCGAAAGCGTCGCCGCGGTTTCGTTCAGCCGCGCATAGGGCGCCACCGCAATCCCTGCCGCCACCGCTTTTTCACACAAAAGCTGCCAATCGGTTCCATCCGGCCAGCATCGTTCGGCGGACAGGTCCAATTCAATCATGGGTATTTACTCCAAGCATCTTGACATAAAGGAACATAATAGGCACAAAAAGACAATATATCACAGGGAGCTTTTCATGGTAACTGCGCGAAGCCTTGATAAATTTTATACTAAAAAAGAGATCGCTCAGGATTGTATAGAGTTTCTATCATCATTATTCACCGAGAATCTTGATGATTTTTTCTGGGTTGAACCATCCGCCGGAGAGGGCGCTTTTTTAGATTTTATACCGAAATCCGCCGTTGCTATCGATATTGCACCGGCGAGCAGCGCTATTTTGCCAATTGATTTTTTTGACTGGTGCGCCCCAGTGCCGGAAAAAAAAATTGTGACAGTAGGCAATCCGCCCTTTGGAAAAAATGCGGCATTGGCGCGGCGGTTCTTTGATCATGCCGCTGGGTTTTCTGAAATCATCGCCTTTATCCTGCCGCGTACATTTCAAAAACAGAATTTTGTGAACCGTCTGGACAGAAATATGCATCTGCTGGCGGAAAAAGAGCTGGATGATTACAGCTTCGAATTTGAAGGCCAACCTTATGCCGTCCCTACTGTCTTTCAAGTGTGGCAGAAAAGCCCTGAATTGCGTCCGATTATTGCCGCCAACCGCACGCATCCGGATTTTTCTTTTGTTCAGGCACGGGATGCAGATTTTGCTTTTCAGCGTGTAGGGGCAAGGGCCGGTATGGTTTCTTTTGATGGTTTGAGAAAATCACCCCAATCGCATTATTTCATACGCGCGAACATTGATGCGCGCCGTTTATTCAACAGGTTAGATTCCATTGACTGGAATCCTGTAAAATGGCGAACAGCCGGTAATCCCAGTATTGGCAAGGGCGAATTGGTGTCCAGCTATGAATCCTGTTTTGCATGAGTGTAAACCAGCTACACGGGAAACGCTTTGAAGATTTTATTAAAGGGTGCGGCCTTTTTCCTGGCGCATCCGACCAATCACGATCGGTAACAGCGGGTTTTGACATAGAAGCCAAATTTGACCGTTCAAAAGGACTAGCCACCAGCATTAAAGCTAGCGGCAATGATACCATAGGCTTGTCAGACGCTCGGCGATTTTTTTCTGTAATTCAGCCCTACAGGATGATTGTCGGACGCTATCGTCAGTCGGGCGGGCAAAAAGTTTTTGCTGAGGTTCATGAATGCATTTTATCGCAAGAAGCTATAGTCACTCTTCATGGGGCCATGACTTTGGAAATTGTAACCGATTTTCATGAAGGACTTTTGCTGAACAATTTTCCGCAAGACCAGCATCTGGCGGCGCGTGCATGGGCGCAAGATAGAAAGGCTGCTCTGGCGCAGGTCGAAACGAAAATCATCCTCAATCCAAAAATCGATTCGAAATCACAAAGAAGGCTGCAATGCTCGGTGCATCTGGGCGATTTGATCGAAGTTTCAAAAGCATTTGATTCATATCATCTGCACGATCAGTCGATTGGTGATTTCGGATTACCGATCATTCAAAACAGTGCGCGGCGGATATTTCAAACTAAATTAACGCCCTAAATTTGGACCTAAGTGCTGCTCAAAAATACTCCTTAAGCGACCTTCAAACCCTCCATTTCCATAATCAAATGCGTATCTTGGTATCCGCTCAAAATCTTGGTCTGTCAGTCTAAGTTCTCTTGTTTGACGGTTATATTGTTGTCTTAAACGGCTTAGCAGGGATTGAAAGCCGCCTTGGCCATTTACTTCTTTGAATAGATTGGATTCCTCATTCTGATTTAAGATAATAATCATCAATCATCGCCGCCTTCATAAGCATCGACGATCCGGCCGACCAGCGGGTGGCGGACGACGTCGGCGCTGTTGAAACGGATGGTGCAAATGCCCTCTATCCCTTCCAGACGGCTGACCGCATCGTTCAGGCCGGACCGGGTGACGCCGCCGGGAATATCAACCTGTTTCGGGTCGCCGCAAATCACCATGCGGCTGTTCATGCCGAACCGGGTGAGCATCATTTTCATCTGTGCTGCGGTGGTATTTTGCGCTTCGTCCAATATGATGAAGCTGTCGGCCAATGTGCGGCCGCGCATGAAGGCGAGGGGGGCGATTTCAATCTCGCCATTGGCGATGCGGCGTTCCACTTGCTCGGCAGGCAGGCAGTCATAAAGCGCATCATAGATAGGCCGCAAATACGGATCGACCTTTTCCTTCATATCGCCGGGGAGAAAGCCCAAATGTTCGCCCGCTTCCACCGCCGGGCGCGATAGGATCAAACGGTCCACCGCGCCGGTGATCAGCATCGCCACCGCCTGCGCCACCGCCAGATAGGTTTTACCGGTGCCGGCCGGACCCAGCGCGAAGATGATGTCATCGCGTGCCAGTGCCTGCATATAAGGAACCTGTGTCGCGCTTCTGGGCACCAGCGTTTTCTTGCGCGTGCGGATCATCACCTGCGGCGCTTCGGCGCTTTTGCGGACAATGCCCTCCAGCGTGGGTTCGCTTGACATGGCGATTACCGCCTGAACGGTTTCCAGATCAATATCCTCGCCGCGTAATACGCGCGAATATATATCATTCAGCACATCGCGCGCCCGTGCGGTGGCGCTGGCCTCGCCCTCTATCTGAACCTTGTTGCCGCGCGCCGAAATATAAACGCCCAGCCGGTTTTCGATCGCCACCAGATTCTGGTCAAATTCGCCGAATACCCCGCCGATCAAATGGGGTTTGTCAAAGCTGATTTCGAGGCGGGACATATCGCCCGGCTTGGCTGCTGTTTTTTTGCCATTCAGGCCGCTGCCTGCATAAGGACTTCTCCTGTTATACTGCTATACCCTGCTTCATTGACCCGAACGCGGACCATATCACCGATTTTCAGCCCCGGCATATCGACATGGGCCGATTGCAGCCAAGGCGATTTGCCGATCAACTGCCCTTCATATTTGCCACTGCGCTCTAATAATATATCACAGCTTTGACCGATAACCGATTGATTAAATTCATATTGCTGCTGTCCCAATAGCTGTTGTAACCGCTGAAGCCGTTCGTCCATCATTTCGGGGGCAATTTGGTTCGCCATGGTCGCAGCGGGGGTGCCGGGGCGGGGCGAATATTTGAAACTATAGGCTGATGCATAGCCAATATCAGCCACCAGCCGCATCGTATCTTCAAAATCATCGTCGCTTTCGCCCGGAAAACCGACGATGAAATCACCCGATATGGCGATATCAGGGCGGACGTTGCGAACGGCATCGATGATACGGCGATAACTGTCCGCACTATGGCTGCGGTTCATGGCTTTCAATATTCGGTCGCTGCCCGCTTGTACCGGCAGGTGGAGATAAGGCATTAATTTTTCGACATCGCCATGCGCCGCAATCAGGCCCTGCGTCATATCATTGGGATGGCTGGTGACATAACGGATCCGCGCCAATCCTTCGATACGATCCAGCGTACGGATCAGGTCTTCTAGTCCTACGGCGCGGCCTTGTTCATTTTCGCCGCGCCATGCGTTGACATTTTGGCCTAGCAGGGTGATTTCCTTCGCCCCGCCATCCACCAGCGCCTTGGCCTCATCAATCAGCGCAGACCAACCGCGAGAGATTTCAGCGCCGCGTGTATAGGGAACAACGCAATAGGTGCAGAATTTGTCGCATCCCTCCTGCACGGTCAAAAATGCGGTTGGCCCGGATTTGCGTTTCTTGGGCAAGGCATCAAATTTATCCAGCCCCGGCAGGTCCAGGTCGATCGCCCGCCCGCCCGCCGTGGCATTGGCGATCATTTCGGGTAGCTTATGATAAGCTTGCGGACCGACGACTATATCGACGCTGGGGGAACGGCGGCTGATTTCTGCGCCTTCCGCCTGTGCCACGCATCCGGCAACCGCAATCATGGGCTGCTTCGCATTGGCTTTTTTTCGGTTTTTCCAACGCGGCCAATTTCGGAATAGACTTTTTCCGCCGCTTTTTCGCGGATGTGGCAAGTATTCAGGACGATCAGATCGGCATCCTCTTTGCCCGATGCTGTCATACCCTGCGCGGCAAATTGGTCAGCCATACGGTCGCCGTCATAAACATTCATCTGGCATCCGTAATTTTGCACATAGAATGTTTTGGGAGCTTTTTTTGGCGAATCTGGGGAAGTGCCTTTTGTCATGATTTACTTATATACGCCTTGGCAAATGACCGCCAGCTTCAACCATCGCGCTGATCCTTTCGCGCACCTCGGCGGCTATTTCCTTGCGGTTGGCAAATTGTGCCGGGTCAAAAGGTTCGAGATAATAAACCCGCGCTGCCATGGGTTTGATACGGGACAAAAGCCGCCAAGCATTGGCGGGCGCGGATTCCTCGCCAATCCATGCGATTTCGTCGGTATCCTTGCCATAGCTGATGAACACAGGCTGCACCATCATCCCTTTGGGTGGCGGCGATAATACGGCAAACAAGGCCGGTTTGAATGGGTTCAAATAGGTGCCGTCATTGGTTGTGCCCTCTGGAAAGATCGTAACCGGTTGTTTGCCGTCAATGGCGGCTTTCAGATTGGCGACCTGTTTATCGACGCTCATGCGGTCTTCGCGCGATACAAATATGGTGCGGTTCAGCTTGCATAGCCATCCGACAATGGGCCAGCTTTTGATCCCGTCCTGCGCCACAAATGTGCATCCGGTAAAGCCAGCGATCAGGGGAATGTCCATCCAGCTGATATGGTTGGCGGCGTAAAAAACATTCTTTTTCAATCTTTTACCATAAAAGCGCGGAATTACACCGCATATCCAGTTGATCGAATGCAGAAACATTTGCGGCCATGGAGAGGGCAGGCGAAACAGCCGCCAAAGTCCATGGGCAATAATGCAAAAAATCATTGAGAAAAATATGCCCAGCGTGCGGGCGACGAACAAAATCTGTCCTATGGCAAGGGCCAGTGGTTTTCTATGTTCAATCCTTGCGGTCGATAGCAACGCCATAAAGCTCCATTCGGTGATCAACAAGGCGGTAACCGAGTTTTTCGGCTATAACCTTTTGCAATGCTTCCAATTCGGGATCGACAAATTCCAGCACCTTGCCGGTTTCCACATCAATCAAATGGTCGTGATGGGCCTCAGGTGCGGCCTCATAACGGGCGCGGCCATCCCCGAAATCATGCCGGTCCAATATCCCCGCCTCTTCAAAAAGGCGGACGGTTCGGTAAACGGTGGCAATTGAGATTTTCGGGTCCACAGCAGAGGCACGTTTATACATTTCCTCCACATCGGGATGGTCGGTTGCATCGGAAATAACGCGGGCAATAACCCGCCTTTGTTCGGTAATCCGAAGCCCGCGTTCTGCGCATAGCGCCTCTATATCAATTCGTGTTTCCATGCGCCTGCTTAAATATCATATTTTGTAATGCACAGTGTAAAGCGCAGGGGCGATTCGTCAATCAAAAGGCGGATGGTAAAACGCAAAAGGGCCGCCCGAACCGGACAGCCCAATTTCGATTAACGCAAAAAATAGCCAGTTTATTTGGCCTTTTTCTTGCGGCCAGAGCCAGGAGCCCGGCCCAAACCGATTTTCTTGGCCAATGTTCGGCGCACCTCGGCATAATCGGGCGCGACCATCGGATAATCGGCGGCAAGGCCCCATTTTGCACGATATTCCTCTGGTGTCATACCATAATGGGTCATCAAATGGCGTTTCAGCATTTTCAGCTTTTTGCCATCTTCCAAGCAGATTATATGATCTTTTTTAACCGAATTGCGGATCGGCACTGCCGGTTCCAGCGGCGCAGCCTCAACCGTCGCACCGGCTAGCCCGGATAGGGCATTATGGACATTGCCGATAAGCAAAGCGATATCGGAAACCGCCACGCTGTTGTTGCTGACATGGGCAGCGACAATATCCGCGGTCAGGGTGACCAGCAATTCGGATGTTTCATTCATTGTTTCATTCATTTTTTTAATTCCCCTAAAATCCGGCGACCACCGGATTTGTTTGCACTCCAGATTGGGAATTCTGCATTAACAATATTGTTAGCAGGCGTCAATTGCTATACCAATAAACGCAAATAAGTCCGTTTATTAGATTTATTTCATGTTTCAAAAAACAGAGCCATGGTTATGGCATCATAAGACATATTATTACCACTATAATATCCTTTTCTGCGGCCAATTTGATTAAACCCTTTATTTCGATAGAAATTATAAGCAGTATTCCCATCACGAACCTCTAAAAATAGGGTCTTTCTGTTATTGATAAGCAGATTCGCAATAATTTCTTCAAGTAAGCTGGTTGCTATCCCTTTACCTTGATGATTGGGGTCGACGGCGATCATCAACAATTCTTCTTCATCCAAAACCCAGCGGCTGATGGCGAAACCGCAGATTTGGTCGGCATCCCTTGCGATCAACAATTGGCTATTGGGCAAGCTAAGCGCGGACAGGGTTTGCGATGCGGTCCATGCTTCACCATAAGCGGGATCAAAGGCGCGGGTCATTACCGGCATGATCTCCGCCACATCGTGCCCGTCGCCATATTCAATCCGGGTCATAAGGTGGAGCTTTGCACCAAATCTTTTGCCGGTTTGGCATCGGGGGCGCGTCCGTAAAAGGGGCGAACGGCCAAGGGCTTAGCTGCGCTGATTAAATGCCATTGTGCCGCATTGGGCAAATGTTCCTGCGCTTCGCCGCTACCGCGTGTTTCGGCAAATTGCCGGGCGACGTCACCGGCTATAACCGGGGCACGCGATAGCGCCAATGCGGCATCGGGCTTCATCGATGCCGGTTCATGCTGCGCGGCCCCATCTGCGCCAAAGCTTTGGAAGAAATATTCGCCATGCCCGCCCGCCATCACGGCATCAACCGGGCCATCGCTCTTTGCCATTGCCGCGACCAGAGACAGACAGCCATAGCCGAAACATTCGGCTTGCCACGCGAGCGCCAGCGCCTTTGCCGCCGATATGCCGACGCGGATTCCGGTAAAGCTTCCCGGCCCGATATTAACAGCGATACGGTTCGCCCGCCCGTTCCCTGGCAATTCCTGTATGTAGGGGATGAGTTTTTCGGCATGACCGCGGCCAATAACCTCATAGCGGCCCGCCACATAGTCATGGCCATGATACAAAGCGACCGAACAGGCTTTGGTGGCGGTGTCGATGACCAAGGTGGTAAGCGGCAGTGACATCAGGGCCGCTTAGCCGATCATTGCACGCGGTTAAAGCGTTCAAATTCCGGGCGGGGGCTGCGGTCAAAAATACTCGCTGGATCGCCATAGCCGAGCGTCGAGATAAAATTGGTTTTTACTTTGGTTTCGGCAAAAAAGGCCTTGTTCACAGCATCGGCATCAAATCCGGACATAGGCCCGGTATCCAGTCCCAATGCGCGCGCGGCCATGATGAAATAGGCGCCTTGCAAACTGCTGTTGCGAAAGGCGGTGGATTCGATAAGCGAATCATTGCCGGTGAACCAGCTTTTGGCATCGGTGTGCGGGAATAATTCGGGCAGATGGTCATGAAAGTCATAGTCCATACCGATAATCGCGGTCACCGGCGCTTTGCGGATTTTTTCCGCATTGCTTTCCATTGCCATGGACGCAATTTTCTCTTTGGCATCATCGCTCACGCACCAAATAATCCGCGCGGGCAGGCAATTGGCAGATGTCGGCCCCATTTTCATCAAATCCCAAATCGCCTCTAACTGCTGCTTGCTAACAGGTGTATCCAAATAGCCGTTATAGGTCCGCGCCTCACGGAAAAGCTGATCCAGCGCGTTGTCATCAAGCGGTTTGTTCATGGGCATGGTGCAGATGGCCTTTTGAGATGGAGACGGGATTTACGGAAAATGCGTGCGCGCCCGCCCTCAGGCCTGACGCACTTCGGTGACTTCGGGGACATAATGTTTGAGCAAGCTTTCGATTCCCTGTTTCAATGTCGCCGAAGAAGAGGGGCAGCCCGAACAGGCGCCCTGTAATTGCAAGTAGACAACGCCGCGTTGAAATCCGCGATAGACAATATCACCGCCATCATTGGCCACGGCAGGGCGGACGCGGGTTTCGATCAATTCTTTTATCTGATCGACAATTTCGGCGTCGGCGGGGTCGTCGAGCGCCATGTCATCTTCGCCATCTGCGGGGACCGCTATGCCGCCTGCGCTGCCGGGTGTGAACAAGGGCATATTGGCGGTAAAATGGTCGAGCAATATGCCCAATATATCAGGCTTCAGATAGGACCATTCGACCCCCGGTGCGGCGGTCACAGAGATGAAATCGCGTCCGAAAAATACGCCCGTCACATCGCCCAGATCGAATAGCGCCTTAGCCAGCGGGGAGGCTTCGGCTTCCTCATAATCGGCAAAATCGCGGGTTCCGCTGTCCATTATGCTGCGACCGGGCAGGAATTTGACCGTGGCAGGGTTCGGGGTGTTTTCGGTTTCTATCAACATGGCCTTCATGTGGTGGGTGGAGCGTAAAAGTGCAAGGGGCTTTTCCGGCTATCTGCTATCCCCGAGAGGCCCGCAGTGCGGCCCCGGCGGCAAAAGGGGAAACAGCGGTCATCGCCAGCGATGTTGCCGCCAAAAGCTGCAACGCATTACCCGGCGTTTCGCCCAGCGTTCCTGCGCCAAAGATAAGCAGCGGCACCGCCATCGGAACCAACAGCAACCCGCCCAGCGCACTCGCCCCCTGAAGCCCGGCGGTCAACGCGGCTATAGTCACGCCAAGGCCCGACAAAGCGGGCAGGGCAAAGGCCAATGCGAGCAGCAATATCGGCAATTTATTCTCCGGCAATCCGATCAGCGCCGATGCGATAAAGGTTGCAAGCAACAGCGGCAGGCCAAAAGCCATAACCTGCCCTGCAATCTTCGCGCTGGCGATCATTTCATCGGACCATCCGCGTAAGGACAGTTGGTCCATTATCCCAGCCTCCCGGTCCGGCAGGATCAACCGTTCAATGGGCAAAAGGCTGGCAAGTAGTGCGGCGACCCATAATATCCCGCCGCCGGTTTTGGCGAGCAGCAGCTTGTCTGGCCCGGTGACAAAGGGGAATAATGTTGCCACCGCCAGATAGAATATGATCGGCAGCCACAGCCCGCCGCCGGTCCATGCAAGCCGCATTTCGCGCAGGACAAGGGCGAAAAAATCCGCTCATGCCGCTTTCCGGCTTTGGTCCAAAAGGATGCTGTCGGCGACATTGATACTGGGCGATTGATGCGCCGCGACCAGCGCAATGCCGCCCGATGCCGCATGACGCAGCAGGGCATTATCCAACCGGGCGCAATTGGCACTGTCGAGGCCGTTATAGGGTTCATCGAGCAGCCATAGCCCCGCGCCGCTGGCAATCACACGGGCAAGGCTCGCACGGCGGCGCTGTCCCGACGACAAGAAGCGTACCGGCACATCGCTTAGCGCGGTCAGATCCATCGCGGTCAAGGCGTTATAGCGGCTATCTGCGTTCGCCCCGTCCATATTGGCCCAAAAAGCCAGTGCTTTTTCCAGTGGCAAATTGCTATCAAGGCCGAGATTTTCGTCCGAAAGCGCGATATTGCCCTTCATCTGCATATGGCCAGAGGCATGGGGCAGTAACCCCGCAATAGTGCGCAGCAGGGTCGATTTGCCGCTGCCATTGGCACCGCGTATCCAGATAATATCGCCGGCACCAGCGGTTAGCGAAAATCCCTGCAATATGATCCGGTTGCCGCGTATAACCGCAACATTATCCAATTTCACCGACGGCAAAGATGCTTGACCAGACCCCATGGCGCGACATAGGCATAAAGCGGCTTTGCGGTCCAGAGGCTTAACGATATCCGCGCCCCATATTGCCGAAAAGGAACAGATTATGGCTATTGCAAAATTATCGGATAAGGAGCGGGAGGCGGCTTTGGCGGCCCTGTCGTTATGGCGATATGACGCAGACGTCGATGCGCTTTTTCGGACAATAGAGTTTGCCGATTTTGCCGAGGCGTTCGGATTCATGGCGCGGGTGGCAATTTATGCGGAAAAAGCCGATCACCATCCCGAATGGTTCAATGTCTATAACCGGGTGGACATAAAACTTACCACCCATGATGCAGGCGGCGTATCACAGCGCGACATCGACATGGCACAGCAGATTGACGGCTATATCCGGGCTTAATCCCGGCCCGCCAGAATATTTGTCAGATCGCCTGTCAGGCTGACTTTCTGTTTGCGCAATTTCCCCGGCATCCAGCGGGCGGCAAACGCCATTTGTTTGGCCATTTTATTGACGGGCGTGTGGACTTTATTGCCATGAACCGCCGCCCATGCCGCAGGACCGATAATCGAAACCGGGCTGACTATCACCCCCGATGATTCGAGCATTTCTTTGCCTGACCTATTACTGCCCTCTGCCACGCCGGAGATGATATTGGTGTCGATAAAGCCGGGCATCAGGCAGCGGGATTTGATCCCGTGCCGCCTGAATTCAATATCATGCGATTCGGCAAGCCCGCGCACGGCGAATTTGGTGGCGCTGTAGACGCTTAAATCGGCAATACCATATATGCCCGCCGCCGATGCGGTATACAGGACGCAGCTGCCCGGTGTCGCCTTTAACAGGTCAAAACAGGCGCGTGTGCCGTTGATCACTCCGGTCAGGTTGATTGCTATCATTGCGTCGATATCGGCATCCTCCATTGTTTCAATCGGGCCGCCTTTACCGATGCCCGCATTGTTGAAGAACACATCCATGCGCCCGGCGGCGGCGGCAAATTCGGCGACCGCCGCTTTCCATTGGGCGCGGTCGGTAACGTTCAGATGGTGGACGCTGCTCTGCCCCGCAGGCAGCATTGCGGCGGTTTCCGCCATGCCGCGATCATCAATATCGGCAAGCCCGACAAACCATCCGCGTTCTGCAAAATAACGCGCAACTTCGCGTCCCAGCCCCGATGCACCGCCAGTAATGAATATGCTTTTGCATATTTCTGTCATAAACTTTCTCCTCTTGCTGCCAAGCGATAGCAAAATGAACGGCGGGTCAAGCGCTTCTTGATGTTGCTGCTTATGCGCGATAGGCAGGGCGCGAATAAGGAGATAATAATGCACCGGATTTTCGCCCTTTTGCTGTGCGCTGCCGCTTTTCTTCTTGCACCGCCCGCCAAGGCCGATGTCGCAATGACATTTTACAGCCATGATTTTGGCAGCAAATTTCCCCATGCCTTTTTCACGGTGAAGGGAAAACTTGATGGTAATGGCAAAGCGGTGGATGCGGGCTATGGCTTCACTGCGACCAGCGTATCGCCCGCAATTTTGATGGGCAGTGTAAAAGGCGCGGTGCAATCACCCAAGCCCGATTATATTGCAAAGAGCAATGCGCATTTCACCGTGCGGTTATCCGATAGCCAATACACGCAGGTGATGGCGATGGTCAGCAGGTGGCAGGCTTTGCCAGGCAAAAGCTATAATCTGGGCAAGCGCAATTGCGTCCATTTCATCATGGATGTGGTGGCGGCTGTAGGTTTGAAACAGAACCGCCAGACCAAATATTTGAAAAAGCCGAAATCTTTCCTGAACGAAGTGGTTTCTTTGAACCCCGGCTTGTCACTTTAGCCGGGGAGAATGGCGTTATATCGCTTTGAAATCTTTTGCATAAATATGCCAGGCAAAGATCGCCGCCGCGCCCCGGTGCGGGCGCCAGTTTTCGGCAATTTCCCGCGTCCGTTTTTCCGATGGCCGTTCGGGCAGGGCAAGCAGGCGGGCGGTGCCTTCTTGCACCGCAAGGTCGCCTGCGGGCCATATATCGCCGCGCCCCTCGGCAAAAAGCAGGTAAATTTCCGCCGACCAGCGGCCAATGCCTTTCACCCGCGTTAAATAGGCAATTGCTTCCTCATCATTGCCGGGCAGCGCATCGAGCGGCAAACCGCCCGACAGAATTAACTCGGCCAGCGAGCGGGCATAACCCTGTTTTTGACGGCTCAGGCCGCAGGCACGCAGCGCATCAAAGTCCTGTGCGATTAGCGCGTGTGCCGGGCACCCCTTGCCCAGCAGCGCTTCCAGCTTGTTCCAAACAGAGGCGCCGCGGCAACGCTGACCTGTTGTCCAACGATCGTGCGCAACAAAGTTTCATATCCGCGCGGGCGGATTCGCGGTTCGGGATAACCTGCAAATTTAATCGCATCGGCAAAGCGCGGCTCCAAGGATGCAAGCTGCGCCAGCGATTCTACTATCTGTGTTGCCGATAATCCCATTATTTCAGCTTTAGCAAGGCCATAGGCGGGCCGAAAATATCGGGAGTGACATCCCAGGTCAGTTTTTTCAGACCGGCGACATCGACGGGGCCTTCTTCGGTATTATTGGCCAAAATTTCGGCGTCTGTGGTCAGGGTGAATGTGCCCTTCACATCGGCTGGCTGCACCTTTGGTTCCTTGCCGCGCATCATGCCTGTCATTGCGCCGCCGCCCATCATTGCCATTAACGAAAAATCGGGGTCGCTGTGAAAGGCCGGGGCCTCGACGCGCAACCTGCCATTATCCCAGCGGGTGATGTGGATCATCGGCTGTCCCAGTGCATAGCGCGGAATGATCGGAAAGGCATAGTCATCGGCCAATTGCCCCTTGGTGGAATAATCGACCATGAACAATCCGTCGCCCAGATGCTCCACCTTATTCCATCCGGCCAATCGCTCCACCTCTTTGGTGAAACGTTCGATGGTTTTGGGATCCTTGGGGTCGATCCCGCCGAGCAGCATGGTGAAAATCTTTTTCTGTTCCTCCTGACGCTTTTTGCGGGCTTCCTGGCCTTCTTCCCATTCGGCTTTTTGTTCGGCAATTTCTTCGGCGGTGCATTCGCGTTCGGAATAATCATCTTCGCCAAGGGCATCTGCTGCACTGGCTGCTGCGGCATCCGCCACTTCCACGGCGGCATCTTCGGCCTCTTCGTCCTCTACTGCGGCTGGTTTTTCTTCGCCGGGTGTATCCTGCAGCTTCTCTTGCGCCAGATCATAATCTTCCTGAGCCGTCGCGCTCGCCGCTGTGCCTGCTTTACCCAATTTGATTTTTGCGAGCGCCGCCTCATTGCGCTGGCTCTTTTCTATGGCGCTTAGCTTTTTCTGCTCTTTCTTCGCCTCGTCTTCTTTTGCCTTTTCGTCTTTTTTATCGGGTGCAGCGCCCCAGCAATAGGGGGTAAATTCTCCGCTTTCTGCCTCTTCGTTGAACGAATCATTCAACATATTGGCAAGCCCGAGCAACTGTATCTGCCCCTTATAGGAAAAACTAAACTCCCCCGATTTCATCACCGTCATTTCGGAGGTGAACTCGCCGGGCAGGATCAGGCAACCGGACAGGCCCAGCGGCGCAATCATGGCCAGACCCAATGCTGCATATTGACGTAATTTCATTGCTTTCCCCTATTATATGCCAGCGCCTATTTGCCTGACCGTATTGCCGCAGCATAAAGCGAAATCGCCGCCGCGTTGGATACATTCAGACTTTCCATCGCCTCGCTAATCGGCAGCTTGGCGATTTGGTCACAATGTTCAAGCACATTATGCCTGATCCCGTCACCTTCTGCGCCAAGGACCAGTGCGTTGCGCCCCGGAACCAGCGCGTTTTCAAGCGTTTCTTCTGCGTCCCCGTCAAGCGCAATGCGCCAATAACCGGCCTCCGCAATCTCCTCCAATGCGCGCGCCAGATTGACAACGCGGATCCAGGGTACCATTTCAAGCGCCCCCGATGCGGCCTTTGCCAAAACGCCGGTTTCAGCAGGGGCGTGCCGGTCCTGTGTGACGATGGCAACCGCATTAAAGGCGGCGGCGCTGCGAAAAATCGCACCGACATTATGGGGATCTGTTACCTGATCCAGCACTAGTACGGGGCGGACATCATCGCTATCCTGCGGCAGGATATCGGCAAGCCATTGATCCTCCAATGGCGCGACTTCGGCGACAATACCCTGATGCGGGGCTTCTTTGGGAACAAAGCGGGCAAGGTCGGTCACTTCGGCATATTGGACAGACAGATGGGCGGGCAAATCAAGCTGTGCCGCCACTTCGCGTGTGGCCCAAATTTTGTGAATCACCCGCTCCGGATTGTCGATTGCGGCCAACACCGCATGACGGCCCCAAAATTTAGGATTGCCGTTAAGGGCTGCCTTGCCGCGGCGGCGCTGGCTTTTATGTGATGCCATGAAAAGGGATACCTGTAAAAAAATAGAAGAAAAAATGCCTTATTGTGCTTTCTTTCTCACCTCAAGCATTGACAGGCAAGCGCCGTTTCGCCATTGGGCTGCTTCGCCATTCGGTTGCGCCTGACCAGCGCCTTAAAAAAACCGGCGGCAATGTGGACAGGTGGCCGAGTGGTTAAAGGCAGCAGACTGTAAATCTGCCCGGTTTTCCGTACGCTGGTTCGAATCCAGCCCTGTCCACCATTACCACTCCCAATCCCGCTATATTGCGTAAAGGTTTATAGGCCAGTTAGCCTGACCCTAAATCGCCACATCGGGAATCGCGCCATATTGGCCGATTACCTTGCTGGCCAATGCCTGGCCCTTGGCGATAGAGGCCTCTTCTGTCAGTTTCGATAACCGTCCGCCCAGATAACCGGCGTTGAACGCATCGCCTGCGCCGCTGCTGTCGACAACTTTGACCAGATTCGGCTGGAAATGTTCTGCGGCATGACCCGCAAGGGCAAGCAGACAGCCTTTTTCGCCTGCCTTCACCACCACTTCGCTGCATCCGGCGGCGATCCAGCGCCGTGAAATGTCCTCTTCGGTCATCTGTTCTTCATGCAGCTGGCATTCATCGACATTGGTGGGCAGGCCAATGTCTGCGCCTACCATCGCGCGCAAGGACCAATGCTGCGCCTCGGAATAGCTTTCCCATAAATTTGGCCGGAAATTGCTGTCATAGGCGACTTTGCCGCCATTCCGCCGCAACGCCGCAGCCAGGCCAAGCAATTTTTCGCGGCCCTCATCGGGCAAAATCGCCAAGGTGATCAGGCTGAAATAGAGCATATCGGCTTTTTCCGCATCGGCCAGCACCGCGTCCATGGCGGGCAGGGTAAACATTTCCCGTGCCGCGCTGCGGTCCCGCCAGTAGAGGAAACTGCGTTCGCCATGCGCATCCAAATGAATGGCATATATCCCGGGGCTGCGATTGGGATGGCGCAGCACATGGGCGATGTTGACGCCTTCTTCGCCCCAGGATGCGATCAATGATTCGCTCACCGGATCGGTGCCCACTGCTGTGGCATAGGCCACATCATGGCCCATGCGCGTCAGGTGGATGGCGGTGTTTAGTGTATCACCGCCATATTGCATTCCATCTGCGCCGCCCCGCGTATGATATTCCAGCATGGCTTCGCCAAAGATAAATAATGTCAATTGTTTGTGCCCTAGGAGAAATACATTCCGCCGTTAATATCGACGTTGGCTCCGGTGATAAACGAGGCTTCGTCAGAGAGCAAGTAGGCGGCGGCATCGGCGGGCTCATGAACAATACCCTGGCGGCGCAAGGGTGTTGCATTGGCAACATTTTGCCGCACTTCATCTTTTGTGAATATGTCATGGAATGTGGTGGCAATCATTCCGGGACAGAGCGAATTGACCCGGATACCCTTTGGTCCCAACTCCTTTGCCATGGCGCGGGTAAAGGTCATGACCGCGCCTTTTGATGTGCCATAGGCGCTTGCCCCCGGCCCGCCGCCATCGCGCCCGGCCTGCGATGCAAAATTAACGATCGCGCTGCCCTTGGGCATATGCGGCACCACGGCTTTGGTCAGCAGGAATGTCGATGTCATATTGAGCCGCATGACATATTCGAAAAAGTCATAATCCATGGCTTCCAGTGGGCGCCGTTCCACCATGCCGCCTGCGACATTGACCAGCATATGGATTTGATCGCCAAAGGCGTTTACAGCCTCGGCAACAAGCGCGTCCACCTCTTCCGGTTTGGTTACATCTGCCTGAGCAATAATGGCCTTTCCGCCTGTTTTCTCAATTGCCTTAAGCGTTTCTGCGGCTTGTTCGGCATTGCTGTGATAATTGATGACGACATTGGCGCCTTCGCTTGCCAATTTGATACAAACAGCACGGCCTATATCGCGGCTGCCGCCTGAAATAATTGCTGTTTTTCCAGTGAATTTACCCATATTTTTCCTGCTCTTTCTGTTGGGAGTTGGCCAATATGGCCGATGATTATATGTTTTTTGATTTTGGTTTTAACGGTCTGATCTCAGGGCAGAATATCAAAACCGAAAGCACCGTCATGATCGCCAACCCCGCGCCGATTGCAAAAGCGGGGGCATAGCTTGTTTCGGTCAACTGGGGAATGAAATAGGTTGAGCCTGCAACAGCCAGCTTTGCCGCCATTCCGGAAAAACCGGCCAGAGTGGCGACCGATTTGCCATTGTAAAAATCGCTCGGCAATGTTTGGATATTGCCCACAGCGACCTGAAACCCGAAAAGGATGATGGCCATCAAACCGACCGCGATCAGCGGTGATGATGCCTGCATTGTTGACAATAGCGAGATCAGCATAATCACCCCGCCCAGCGCGATGACCGTCTTGCGGGTTTTGTTGGTGGACCATCCCTTACCCAGCAAATTTGCCGCCAGCAGCCCGCCAAACCATGCACCCAGCATTGCACCGACATAGGGTATCCAAGCATAGGTGGCGATTTCCTCTACGCCAAAGCCATAAGTTTCGTTCAGATAAAGCGGCAACCAGGTGATGAATAACCACCAAATCGGATCAAGGAAAAATGACGCCATGATCACGCCCCAGCTTTCCTTGCGCTTCAATATTTCGCCGGTTCCGGGTGCATAGTCAGCGATCTGATTGGTTTCGACATTACGCTGACCGGTCAAAATATAATTCCGTTCCTCCGTGCTGATCCATGGATGCGCATCGGGGCCGGATTTATAAATGATCAGCCAAGGCACCAGCCATAAGAAACCCATTGCACCAATGGCGATGAAAGTCGCTTGCCAGCTTTCCAAAAAGACAAACAGAAAACCAACCACAGGCGCGGAAACAATACCGCCAATCGCCGCGCCGGAATTGAAAATCCCTTGTGCCAAAGCGCGTTCGTTGATCGGGAACCATTCGGCATTCGCCTTGGTCGCGCCGGGCCAGTTTCCTGCCTCTGCCAGTCCTAAAATGCCGCGAAAAATAGAGAAAGTAAGCAAGCTGTGCGAAAAAGCGTGCAAGATTGTCGCAATGGACCAGACGACGATCGACAGCACAAATCCAAGCCGCGTTCCTATCCAGTCGAAAATCTTTCCAAACAGCGCCTGACCAATGGCATAGGTGAAAGTGAAGACGATGGCGATATTGGCATAATCCTGTTTGGTAAGGTCCAGCTCTTTGGAGATTTCGGGCCACAAAACACTCAATGCGCCGCGATCAATATAGTTGATGACGGTGGCGACCGCGACAAGGCAGACAATCGCCCAGCGCAAGCTGCCCTTGTTTGTCCAATTGCTCATATCATTCCCTCTCATCATCCCCGATTATAAGCGATGCAAAGCCTTTCCATTCAAATGCTTTGCCATCAATTTTGACCATATGTTGTTTCTGCGTGTCGGCATTATACGATATGGCAAAGGCCAGTTTCCGGCCTGCCAATGTTTCGATTATGACAATGTCCTTGCCGTCATGCTGATGCGCGGTGAAGGATTTGATCTGACTGCCGCTTCGTAATGTCAGTTCGGCGGCATCGTCGAACATTCCATGTGGTTCGAGCATTGAGACAAAGACGCTGTCCTTTTGTCCGCTGCGCCGGGCATGATCATGGGTTCGCGGCGCAGGTTGAAATCCGGATCATTGGCCCCGCTTTCGCCCAGCAATATCTCCGTTCCGCCTGCCTCTGCCATTCGCCATGTGTAGAAACGGTCATTCAGTTTCCAAGTAACGAAGGCCTGTCCTTCTTTTGGTATAGCCTGTGCATCCACCCATATATGCTGATAACCGCTGCCCGCCCCCAAAACCGGACGAGCGGCGATATGGGACCGGGTTTCAAAACCGATCTGCATGATATGTCCCTGATAATGAAGAGGCAGATCATATTGATGGGTGTTATCCCCGCGCACCTGTAAGACATCAAGAACGACCGGATATTCCAGCCCGGGAATTTGCAGCATCGCCATGGTGCGGACCATTGAAACACCGGGATAGGCGCTGTCGATTTTCGCGCTGCTGATCTGAGTGCCTTTTTCGCCCTGATAAAAAAGCTGCTGCGGCGCGTGTTTTTCGGCGGTTTTTAATGCACCATCAAAATGGCTTTTACCATCCACGACCAAGACATTATGCGCGACCGATTGTTTGGCCCAGCTTTCATTTTCGGGCAGATAGCGGCCGCCCTGTTTCGCCTCAATATTCAGGAAACGGGCGGCACCATAATCGGTAATCACTTCCTGCCCATTGTCGTAAAATTGCCAGTTTAGTTTGTCAAAATGGCCATGGCCCATGCCTTGCGATGCATTTTTGACGATCAATGCGCTATGCTTTGGCCCGCTGCCCTCACGTAGGATCGCAACCGCGCCCTGATCCCCGTCAGGGCCATCACGCAGCAGCCGTGAAGCAAAGGGGAAGGCTTTGGCCTTGCCCGCCGCCAATGCATCCGAAACCGCTTTGCCCGAAGGTGTCAGGATGGTTTTACCCTGCGCCTTCGCAATGGAAAGCAGAGAGGGATCACCTGTTTGAGCATAGGCAATCGCAACGCCGTGATAAAGCTCTTCTGTATCCAGGCTTTTTTCTTTTATCGCGTCATTAAACGGTAAGAAATAGCCATCATAAGTCAGATCGATGGTGGTGCGTAGCGCCTTTAGCAATATGCCGCCGCGATGTTTGAAGATTTTGCGTCCCGGTTCGTTACGGTCAATGGCCTCTGCAAACAGCATGAAAGGCATCATGGCATAGCGTTGATAATAGGGGCCTTCGCTATAATAACCATCGGGCGAGAACAGCAGCTCTGTCTGCCTCAGGAATCCGGTTTTTCCGTCTTTTGCCGAACCCAGTAACGCACGCTGGATCAGGTCTTTGTCGCCCAGAACATAGCCTGTCATGCCGACGCCAGCCGTGGCCCATGTTGCATGGTTGTGGATACGGTCAAATGTCGCCTGCGATTCGACCGACAGGAAATATGCCGCTTTGCGGAACAATTGATCATCTATTTTTTGCCGGTCCGCAGCGTTCAGTTCGCCGCGCACCTGTTCATAGGCCTGTATGGCGTGCACCATCCAGACGGCGTCGTTCAGCACCTGCCAAAACAACCGGCCGCTATATTGGTTACTGCGTGCCGGATGTTCGCCAAGCGTGGGATAAAGATCGGCATAAGCGAGCAGCATATCACGCAAATAATCGCGATATCGGGTTTCGCCCGTTATCCGGTAAAGCTGACCGGCCAGATACATGGCTTTATAATTGCGCTTATGCTGCTCATGAGTATAGCCGCCGCCGGGATCCTTTGGCACGGGCACGATAATGCCCGCGGCCATCATTTCGGCTACAAAATTTTCGGCACGTTCCTGCTCACAGGTGAATAGCGTATTGCAGGCACCGACCTCGTCATTCGCTTCGGCGGCTGCAAACGCTAATGCAGAAGGGGCAGCAGATGGGGTGACCGAAAGCGCAAAAGCCGCGCCAATGGCATATCCGTGCCGGATCATTGGACGCCTTTTTCGTTATAGCTGTTATTTTCCAATATCGCGCGCAGTTCACCGCCCTTATATTCCAACTCCTCGACTTTTACCTTCGCTGTTTCGGAAAAACGGTTTTCGGCGATACGTGTGCTGGGCTTGCCGACCGTGTGGATAATGTGAAGGGGGGCGCTACCGGAAAATTCATTTTCACTAATTTCGGTAATTTGCACGCCGTGGAGCAGGACAGAGGCTTTGGTCAGATTATTGCCGTTTTGCCCAATATTTTCAAATTTGGATTTGATCAGCGTAAAATGCGGACCAAAAGTGCTTTCATCGCGCCCTCCGCGGTAAATTTGCGCCACGGGTCCACCAATATTGCGAAAATGGCTGCGCGATATATCGACATATTCGGCATTATATTGGCCATAATCTTCGGTCTCCGCCGCCGCCATCAGGACAGAGCCACTAATATCCTCAAAGCTGCTGTCGCGGATCAGGATATGGTCAGCAAAGGCGCTTTTGCCCAATTTGATAACGTCGAAATATTTGTTCACTGTCAGGTCCGAAACCACAATATTGTCAAGTTCGATCCTAAAATTGGACTGCATCGGAAACGCTGATGTGCGGATGACCGCATTGCCCACCGAATCAGGCGCCAATTTGCCGTCTATGTTCAGCGATTCCAGCCGCAAGCTGCCACCTTCGGCTATTTCAAAAAGAGCCGGGCGGTCAAACAAAAGCTTTGTGTTTCCTGTCCCCTTCACCGTTATCGCCTTGGATATGGTTATGGTTTTGGAGGCCATATATTCGCCGTCTGCAAGGGCAATGATGTCGCCATCCTGTGCGGCTGCGATAGCCGCTTCTAACCGGCCATCGCCCGGTAAAACAGCCTGTTTGGTTCCCATCCCGAAACGGTTACCCGCTGCGGGCTTTGGATACCAAGCAGCACCAACCTTGTCCCTTCCAATCGGTTGAAGGTCGCGCGGTGCGCCAACGCCGGTATATCGGGCATTGCCAGGATAAAGCAGGCCATTTTCCGCGCGCACCAATTCAACTGGCAGTTTTATGATGCCTTTAGGAAGGTTTTTCTGCATTTCACCAATCAAGCCGTTATTGGCTATTTTTATCCCGCTTATATCATCCTCTATAACAAATTCCGGACCGCCATCGCCGCCGGAGAACAGATTATCGGCCATAATGCTGTCAATCGGCGGTGCGCTGCGTTCTGCGTCCGCGCCTCCAGCCAAAGTGACATAGCTGCTGTCCACTATGCTGTTATTCTCGATGACGGCGCCCGATACCTGCACATAACGGTAAACGGGTGAATTGGGCACGCCGTTCATGATGGTCAATGCGCTCGAAAAACCGCTGCCGCGCAGTCCTTCCATATAATTGCCGCGCACAATCTGGTCCTTGTTAATCACACGGATGCCGCCGCTATGATCCTTGCCATTGCCCAAAAAAACATTGCGTTCAACGATGTTGCCGTCGCCATGACGCAGGGTTAGCGTCCCGCTGCTTTCCGCAAAGACATTGCGGCGGATGATATTACGTCCCGATTTGACCGAGATGATCTCCACCTCGCCATCGCACCGGTCGAAATAATTATCTTCGACAACCGTTTTGGAATCGAACATGGAATAGGTGCTGGTGCCAATACGCAGCGTCTCGCCGCCATTGGAACCCAGCACGGGACGGGGGCCAAAATAATTATGGTCGATCCGGTGGTTATTCTCTCGGCTTTCCTCACTATCCAGCCGCACAGCGACCGTAACACCTTTATTGGTTTTACCGACAAGATGATTATGATCAAACCGGTTGCCTTTGCCATAGATTCCGACCCAATAATCATCATCATAACGGTCCGGCTTACTGAAATGATCAATAACGACTTCGGTGACGCGGCTGTTATAGGCTAGGTCGCTTTTTGTGCGGCGAAAGGAAATGACCTCGCCTGTCGGGCTATACCCATTTTTGAACACCAGCCCGGTGACGATGATATTCTGGCCACCAATACGCAAATTGGACTTACCCGATATAATCACTTTTCCGGGCGTTTCGGGGCGGATCAAAATTGGCTTTTCGGCCGTACCCTTTGCGCTGACCATGATTTCAAAATCACGCCATGTGCCATCGGTTAAGGTAATGATGTCGCCAGGACCCAATTTTTTTGACGCAGCAAAAAATTCTGCCTGATTTGATACCCGGTAATCCTCAGCCGCAGCGGGTGAGGTGCAGGCAATAAGCGTCAATGGTAAAATGGCTCTCCAAAACATATTTCGATACTCTCCCTTTGTTCAATTGCGTAACATCCAAGGGAAGAGAGGTCAATGATAGAGCATACCAATTTTGCAAAATATCACTCCAATTGGAGTGATGGATATAATTTAATTAAGCAACGCGGTTGCCAGGAAACGTTCACGGCTGGCATTGGCCCGCCGCTGGACTTCAAGCAAGGCTTGTTTTTCGCTAACATTCAGCATCGCCTCGATCAGCCGAAAAAAATGCGTCTTCATTGCTGTCCGTGCGGCGTCGGGATTATGGGCGGATAGCGCGTCCAAAATCAGCTTATGCTCTGCCTTTCGCGATTCGGCATCGTCGTGGCAAACGGCGGCATAGGCATCGCGCACCTCGGGTAACTCTTCGCGCATACGCCATAATGTCTGCACCGCATGGACCATCGCCTTATTCCCTGATGCCTCGGCGATTTTGGCGTGGAACATTCGGTCGGCCTTATTGGCGGTTTTTTCATCTGAATGGGCCATTTTGTCGAGCAAAAGAGATAATTCTTGCAGCTGTTCTGCGCTGATCACTTTCGCGGCCAATGCTGCGGCTTCTGATTCGATCAAGGATCTGGCTTCGGTCAGTTCAAAGGCGCTGACATTCGGCAATGCGCCATGCGCCTTTGGCTGTTTTTCGCAGACATAGACACCGGAGCCGGTTTTAATCTCCAAATGGCCAACAGCCTGAAGCGCAATTTCCGCCTCCCGAATGGTAACGCGGCTGACATCGAAGCGCTCTGCAAGTTCGCGTTCACCCGGAAGCCTTGTGCCGACCGGGAATACACCTTCGTTGATGAGAGCAATTATTTTATCCGCTATATCGTGATAAAGCCGTTTCACCGTCATTGTTATGTTTCCCCGCGCTGCTCAAAAACCAGACTATGCGATTATCGCAGTCCTTTGTTACCGATCAATCGTATAACATTTCCAATCCAATTGTCGACAGATCTAGTCCCTTTATGCCTGTCCTCTTTCTGGTCCTGTTTCTGTGCAGCGAGACTATAGCCCGGCGCAATGAATAATGTGGCGACGTTTTGCGCCGCCGCAATTGTACTCGAACGATCAGAACTTTACCGCCGATAACGCTATTATAACCTGCTATATAAACTTTTCATCATACCAATATTACTTTAACTGTCATGCTAAAATGGACAGCCAAAAGGACTATCGTTGCTAGCCGCATACATTATTTGGTTTTAATCATATTGGCATTTGCCCATGGTCAGCGGTTGCATAAGTCATGGTGCTGCGCCGCCAGCCTACAAGGAAACGGTTGTAAATTGTCTGTTAGCCTATAACTAACTTTAATCAGTGAGTGGAACGGAGGCAGCCTATGCGCGATGGGGCAATTGAAATTTCAAAAGGCCGTTACCGGGAAAGTTTTGGCCGCTATTATGAGCAATTTACCGTGGGCGATGTTTATGAACACCGGCCGGGACGGACGATCAGCGAGGCGGATAATATCTGGTTCACGCTGCTCACCATGAATCAACATCCACTGCATTTTGATACCGAGTTTGCCGCAAAGACAGAGTTTAAAAAACCGCTTATTGCCTCGCCACTTACGGTTGCGATTATGACAGGGCAGAGCGTTTCCGACGTCAGCCAAAAAGCGGTCGCCAATTTGGGTTGGACCGACATTCGGATGCTAAAGCCGCTTTTTGCCGGTGATACGCTTTATTCCGAAAGCGAGGTTCTGGAAAAACGGGAATCGCAAAAACGAGAGGGGCAGGGGATCGTGACCATCAAAACCATCGGCAAGAACCAGCATGGTGATATAGTGTGTGATTTTGTGCGCACCATGCTCGTTTGGAAAAAGGGGTATGGCCCTGCGGATAGCTGAGGAAAACATATGGCAGGATTAGCCGATATAACTGGTCATGGAATGAGCATGGAGGACGAGGCCGCGCTGATTGATGCGATTCAAAAATGGATCGATAAAGAAGTACGCCCGGTTGTGCAGAAATTTGATCATGATGATATCTGGCCCGCCGAAATAGTGGCGCAAATGACCGATATGGGCCTCTTTGGGGCAACCATTGGCCGCGAATATGGCGGGCTGGGTTTGTCGGCTGTGACTTATGCCAAGATCGTTGCGTTGATTTCGTCTTATTGGATGGCGATCACCGGTATTTTCAATTCGCACTTGATTATGGCCTGCGCCGTAGAGCGTTTTGGAGCGGAGGCGCAGAAAACATATTGGCTGCCCCGTTTCGCGAGCGGTGAGATGCGCGGCGGGCTGGCGCTGACCGAACCCAATGCAGGAACGGATTTGCAGGCGATCCGAATGACCGCGCAACGGGACGGTGATGATTATGTGATTAACGGAACAAAGACCTGGATTTCCAACGGAATAAACGGAGATTGTTTTGCTCTGCTGGTTAAAACCGATCCAAAGGCCGATCCGCGCTACCGGGGGATGAGCCTGTTCATCGCGCCCAAGCAGGATGGGCTGATCACGGGAAAGAAGTTCAAGAAACTGGGTTATAATAGCATCGACAGCGCCGAATTGATTTTTGACAATTACCGTATTCCTGCGGATCATTTGATCGGTGAGACGGAAGGACAGGGTTTTTTTCAGGCGACAGGAGGGCTGGAGCTTGGCAGGATCAATGTCGCGGCGCGGGGCGTAGGTGTGGCCGAAGGTGCGCTCCGGCTCGCAGGGGATTATGCGCAGATCAGAGAAACAATGGGCAAACCAATAGCGCAGCATCAGGCAATCCAGCTTAAAATCGGTGAGATGGTTACCCGCTGCCGCGCCGCCCGTTTGCTGACTATGGACGCAGCAACAGCCTATGACCGGGGCGAGCGATGCGACATGGAGGCGGGCATGGCCAAATATTTCGCATCCGAAGCGGCGGCCAAAAATGCCGAGGAGGCCATGCGGATTTTTGGCGGCTACAGCTATTCCAAGGAATATGACATTGAGCGGTTGTACCGGGACGCATTGTTCATGTGTATTGCAGAGGGTACCAACGAAATGCAGCGAATGATCATTTCCAAACAATGGATAAAGCGGAACCCCATATGAGTGTGAAGCAACCTTTGCGCGGCTATCGGATATTGTCCGCCGAACAATATGGAGCCGGGCCATATGGCACCATGTTCCTCGCGCAATTGGGTGCAGAGGTGATCAAGATCGAACCGCCGACGATAGCGGGGCAACGGGGCGGCGATACCGCGCGGCAAGTGGGGCCGCATTGGTTATGTGAAGGGGAAAGCCTGTATTTTCAGAGTTTCAACCTCAATAAAAAATCGCTGACATTGGACCTGAATGGTGACCAGGGGCAGGCGATCTTACACCGGCTGGTTAAGGGGGCGGATGCAGTTGCCAATAATTTGCGCGGGGATGTTCCGGCCCGAATAGGGCTGGATTATGCCGCGCTTAAATCGGTCAATCCGGCGATTGTTTGCGCCCATGTCAGTGCCTATGGCCGGGACAATGAACGGGCAAGCTGGCCGGGCTATGACTATCTGATGCAAGCAGAAGCGGGCTTTTGTTCGTTGACCGGGGAACCGGGCGGGCCGCCCGTTCGCTTTGGCCTGTCGATGGTCGATTTCATGTCGGGCACCCAAATGGCCGTTGGTTTGCTCGCCGCCTTATTGGATGCGCAGCGCAGCGGGGAGGGCTGCGATGTCGACATAGATTTGTTCAGCGCAGCGATCCACCAAACCAGCTATCCCGCCATATGGTATATGAATGAAGGTGATGTAACGGGCCGCACGCCGCGCGGGGCGCATCCGTCCGCCACGCCAAGCCAGATGTTCCGCGCCGCCGATGGCTGGATGTTCGTCATGGCGCAAATCCCGAAATTCTGGCCGTTGATGATGGACAGGATTGGCCAGAGCGATTTGATCAACGACCCGCGCTTTGCCACGCCTGCAAAGCGGCTTGAAAATAGGGCATTGTTAACGGAAATATTGGACGGAATTTTCGGGACGCATCCGGTGGCGCATTGGCTTGGCCTGCTACAAGGTCATGTTCCCGCCGCGCCAATATATGATCTGGATCAGGCGCTCGATAACCCATGGCTGCGGCAAATCGGGATGCGCGAAACGATCGAACATCCCGGTCGTCCATCGCTAGATGTGCTGAACAGCCCGGTCAAGATGAACGGGCAACATATGCCCAGCCGTGCTGCGCCCTATTTGGGTGCGGATAGCGATGCGATACTGAAAGAAGCAGGCTATAATTTGGAGGAAATCGCCGCATTTCGTGCAGAGGGTGTCGTATAGTGGGCAAAGGCAAATTATCGGGCATAAAGGTGGTGGATCTTTCGCTTTTCCTGCCCGGGCCGATGCTGACCATGATGATGGCCGATCAGGGCGCACAGGTTATCAAGGTTGAACCACCGGGCGGCGACCCGGCACGTCATATGACACCGTTCGAAGCGGGCCATTCGGTCTGGTTTGCCAATGTCAACCGGGGCAAGCGAAGTGTGATCTGCGATTTGAAAAACGAGGCGGGCAGGGCGGCGTTATGGGCGCTAACAGAAGAGGCGGATATATTCGTTGAAAGTTTCCGCCCCGGTGTCATGAAGCGGCTGGGGTTTGATTATGACAGCGTGTCGGCACGCAATCCTTCAATCATTTATTGTTCGCTCAGCGCTTTTGGGCAGCATGGGGCGCTGACCGATCATCCTGCGCATGACATGGCGGTTCAGGCGCTGACTGGGTTTTTGTCTGTGAATGACGGGGCGGACGGTGTGCCTGTGGTGCCCGGTATTGCGGCGGCCGATATGGCGGGCGGGTTGACGGCGCTGTCGGCGATTTTGATGGCTTTGGTCGGGCGCGAACGAACCGGCAGGGGTGATTATATCGATATGGCAATGTTCGATGCGATCCTGCCTTGGTGCGCCCATACGGCCAGCGAGGCAATTGCAGGCGGCGCCAGCCCCCGTTCACAGACACAGCGTTCTTTGGGCGGGGCGGCATTTTATCAAATCTATCAGACCGCAGACGACCGTTTTATTGTTCTGGGTGCGCGTGAGGAAAAATTTGCCCGCAACCTGTTGACCGCGCTTGGCCATGAAAACCGATTGGCAGAAGCGATGCGACCTGCCGGAGAGCAAGAGGAATTGATCCAATTGCTGCGCAGCATTTTTGCACAAAAGACACAAAAAGAATGGACGCTCTGGTTTGCGGATAAGGATGTTGCTTTTGCCCCGGTGCTGGATTTCCGCGAGGCATTGGACAGCCCTCATGCGCAGGACCGGGCGATGATTGTAAGGGCGAATGGCCGCCACCATATCGCCCCTGCTATCCGATTTCCCGGCGAACAGCGTTGGCGCCCCGGCGATATTCCCGATAGGTCCTGATCCTAATCCAGCGTCAATCCATATTTGGCAAAGCCGGCGCTAACCCTTTCGCTATAATCGCCATAGCGTTTCCACCGGGCGACGGAGCCGGTATAAATGGGGGAGCGGACTTGCACCGAACTGGCGGTAGCGACCGGGCTTTTGTTGCGATGGAATTCAAGGCACTGATCCTGCCAACCAAGATCCAGAAAGCCGATGAGGCGGCGGCTCTCCTCTTCTTGCGCCGCAACAATAGTTTCATAATGTACCTCTTGATAGCGTGTGCGGGGCAGGATGGATTGCCAATGATCGGCCAGCCGGTTGAAATGGGCCACAAAATGCACGCAATCATCCAGATCATAGGCATAATTATAATAGCCGAAATCGGTGGCAAATAATTGCCGAAAATTGGCAAAGACTGTATCGCGCGGATCGCGGCGGACCATGATGATCCGGGCATGAGGAAGGCTTTCGATAATATGCCTTACAAAGAAAAAATTGAACGGCATTTTGTCGATCATCTGGACAGCGCCCCCGGTCAAATGCCCTGTGCGGCGCAGATAATTGGTGCCAACCTCGCACGGGTCATAATCCGCCGACAGGCTTTGCGCGGACAATATATGCCGCCCGGGCGTTTTGCCGCTGCGTTTGACCAATAGCCCCAGATCAGGAAGCTCGCCCGCAGTCGCAACATCATCATGGCTGGACAATATGCGTTCAATCAAGGTGGTTCCGCTGCGCGGCATTCCGACGATGAAAATCGGCGTAAAACCTGCGGGGCTATCACCAACGGGCGGGCATTCCGGCTGCTTGTTTCTGGCTGCGGTAAAGATATCCTCCACCCAATTGCGATCATGATCGACTTTTTGCGATTTCAACTTTTTGGCCTTCATCAACCATTCGATTGATGCGACAGGCTTGCCGCGATCTTCATATATCCGCGCGGCTGCATGGCCAAGAAGCAGCGCATCATCGGCATTATCCCGGTGCCGGTCAAATTGCTTCTTAACCGCTTCCAGCGCTTCATCACCCTGCGGTTCCAATTGCACCAATGCAAGGCGGGAGCGGTGATGGTCAGGATCAAAGCGAAGCACAGCATGATAATAGCGGGCGGCCTCTGCTAGCTTGCCAGTGAATTGTAACGAAGTCGCCAGATTATAGAGAAATTGCGGATGATCAGGCTTGTCAGTGATGGCGCGTTCAAAAAAAGGCACCGCCTTTTCATGCAATCCTGTCCGCGCCAGCACGACACCGAATGTATCGGATTCCAACGCGGTTTCGCAATCGGTTGGGGAAAGCGACGCGGCAATATCCCGCGCCTCATCCTGACGGCCGAGCGCAAGCAGGCTGCGGGTATGACCGGCCAGAAACCAGGTGGATATATTGCCATAAGCCAGCGCCTTGTCACCCAATTCCCCGGCTTTTTCTGGATTGCCGCCTTCGAGCGCGACCAGCGCCATCATCCCCCATGCATCCCCGTCCGATTTGTTGGCCGACAATTGGCCAAGTGCGGCGTCATAGGCGGCTTTTAGTGCATTTGCCCTTAGTTGCTTTTTTGCCTCACTCAGCCAATTTTTTTGCATCGCAGCAACTTTCCATTTGTCATTATTCCGTCACAGTCGCATTATGTTTGCTGTAGCTTGGGGACATAAACATCAAAGGTAGAACATAATGAAACAGAAAACTTATCCCGTACGCACCATGCTGTTTTTGGCGGCCAGCGCGGCCAGCATGGTGTCTGTTACTGCGTAGGCGCAGACAGACAGTCAAGAGGTAGCAGAAAATGAAGATGAGGATATCATCGTCGTCACTGCAACCCGGCGCGAAGGCACAGTACAGGATGTGCCGATCAATATTTCAGCCGTCAGCGCAAAGGAACTGGAGGCACGCGGCCTTGATAATTTGCGCGAAGTATCGGCGACGGTTCCCGGCGTTTATATTCTGGATCAGGGTAACCGCGCCAGCACGCCGGTTGTTTTCCGCGGCCTGAATGCGACCGGCCTTGGATCGTTTGACGGCAATAATGATGGCGGCGGGGCGGTTTCCACCTATGTTGGCGATATTCCCCTTTTCGTTGATATGCGCTTGAACGATGTTGAGCGCGTCGAATTTCTGCTTGGACCGCAAGGCACGCTTTATGGTGCAGGAACCTTGGGCGGAGCGATCCGCTATATTCCTGTTAAGCCAAAGCTTGGTGAGGCTGGCGGCGAATTACGCGGCGATACCTATACCTATAAATCGGGCAAGGGGATCAGCACCGATTTCGGCATAACCGTTAACATCCCGTTGAGCGATAGTATCGCGTTTCGCGGGTCGGTGGATGTTGCCAATGATCGCGGCTTTATCGATTATCCCTATATCGTCAATCAAGTCGGTGTTTCCAACCCGAACGATATTGGCGATGCCAGCAATTTCAATCCGCAAAAAGATTTGAACACCGATAAAACCTTGTCCGCCCGCGCGGCGCTGCGTTTCAACCCATCAGATAGCTTTGATGCGACGCTGACTTATTATTATCAGGATGCCCGCACCGAAGGGCGTCAGTTGTCCCAACACCGTTTGACCAATTTTCCGGTTGCGATTGGCCGTTATGAAAATGCCCTGCGCGTGCGCGAACCCAATAGCCGCGAAACGCAGCTGATTGCCTTGGAAGCCGAATTGGACCTGGGTTTTGCAAAGCTTGTTTCGGCAACCGGTTACAGCGAGCACCGTGAAAAAGGCAACCGCGACCAAACCGATTTGCTGATTTCGCTGGAATATAGTTATGAACAATTCCCAAGCTTTACTGCTTTCACCGAAGAGCGCGACAAAACCAAGATTTTCACGCAGGAAGTGCGTTTGGTATCGAGCTTTGACGGACCATTTAGTTTTATTCTGGGCGGTTTTTATAACAAGGATAAAACCAATTCGATCAGCACCGAATTTACACCATTTTATGATGCATTTCTGGGCGGCAGCCGCCCGGATGCGATTGAATATATTGCACCGTTTAATTCCAACCTGCGCGAAGCAGCCGCTTTTGGCGAATTAAGCTATAAGCTGACCGATGCCTGGCAGGTGACGGTGGGTGGCCGTTATTATGATTATGACCTGAAAACCGAATCTGCGGTGGATTTGCCGCTGCTTGAAACTATTTTCAATGGCCGCACCCCCGATGATTTGATCGTATTCGATTTTAATCCGGCCAATCAAAGGGATAATGGATTTTTGTTCAAGGTGAATACTTCTTATGAATTTACCGATGATATATTGCTCTATGCTACGGTAAGCCAGGGGTTCCGTATCGGGAACAGCAATGGTCTTGATCCGTGCGTCCCCGGCAATACGCAGCAGAATATCTGCGGCTTGCCCAATGAGCTTGAATTTACGCCCGATACCACAACCAATTATGAAATCGGGTTTAAGACACAGTGGCTGGACCGCAGCCTGACGCTGAATGGTGCGGTTTATTATATTGACTGGACCGATCCGCAAGTGGCCTCGGCAACGATCAATGGCTCTTCTCCGATCACCATTAACGGTGCGGGCGCAAAATCGCAGGGTTTTGAACTGTTCGGCGCATGGGATGCAACCGACGCGCTCAGCTTCCGCGGCACTTTCAGTTATACTGACGCCACGCTGACCGCTGTTTCGCCCGCTTTGTTGAATGAACTGACCCCTCCGGGTTTTGGCACCATTCCGGTTGACGGGCAGGATGGCGACCGGTTGCCCGGTTCACCCAAATATCAGGGCAGCTTCTTTGCCGATTACGAAATTCCGTTGAGCAGCGACTATGACCTGACCTTCAGCTACGGTATGACCGCGCATAGCAATGTGCTGACCCGCACCGGCAATCGCGCGGGCGGCCTTGTCCTGTCCGGTTTTTCAACCCATAATCTTCAGGCCAATATTGCCGGCAATGGCTGGTCCGCGACACTTTATGTCAACAATCTGTTCAACAAATTTGGCGAAACTGGCGTGCGCGGAACGCCGCTTGCCGATCAATCGGTGGTCGATGTCAATGGTGACCCGGTTTATGTGCGGACCTATGGCACCTTTGTCGCTCCGCCGCGCAGCATTGGTTTGAGCCTGAAAAAGAAATTCTGATCAGGATCATAAATGGTCAATGAAAAAAGGGGGGGGCAGGCCATGGCCGCTCCCCTTTTTGTTATCCGGCAGTAATCAGCCCAGCGCTTTTAGTGGTTCGACAAATTCCATGCCTAGGCTATTGGCAACCGCCTGGCTGGTGACCTGTCCTTGAAAAACATTCAAACCCGACAGCAGGCCGCGTCCGATTTCGGAATGGGCGTGCAGGGCATCCAATCCCTTTTCCGCAAGGGCAAGGCCATAGGGCAGGGTGGCATTATTCAGAGCGGCGGCGCTGGTTTGCGGCACCGCGCCGGGCATATTGGCAACGCAATAATGGATGATGCCCTCCACCACAAAAGTGGGATGATCATGTGTCGTCGGCTTACTGGTTTCAAAACAGCCGCCTTGGTCAATGGCAACATCGACCAGCACCGAACCCGGCTTCATGATTTTAGCATTGCACGGGTGATCAGTTTCGGTGCGCTGGCTCCTGCGACCAACACTGCACCAATAACCGCGTCGGCAATGCTGACCTCATGTTCGATGGTGTCGAGCGTTGAATAGCGGTGCGCACCGGCCGCCGAACAATTCATCCAATGCCGCAACCTTGGGATAGAGCGGTCAACAATCGTGACCTCTGCACCCAAACCA
>JAAURJ010000014.1 GCA_012032285.1 Sphingomonadales bacterium | reverse complement strand
GTTGCGGTCGAGAGGCAGACGGACCGTCACCGGATAGCTATCGCCTTCATCATCCCTATATTTCCCCGCCTGCTCCCCGCTCAGCGCGAGCCGGATCGCCCGGCGCGGGCGCCCGATGGTATATCCAGCAAAGCGGCCTTTGCATCATCCAGTCCGATATCCAAATCCACCCGGTCAATCGCCAGCGGGTTCACCACATCGCGGGTGCCCGCATTGGCTTTCAATATTACTTCCACCTTTTTCGCCCATATTTTCAGGACGTCGATATCGGGGCCTATAATACGATATTCAATTGGCGCATTAAGCGGCGCTCCATTTTGGAAAAGGACAAGCTTAATCCTTGCGCCAACAATCTGGTCCAGTTTTTGACGCAGCCGGGCAACCATAGCTATGCTATTCTGCCCCTCCCATTTGTCCATCACCGCCAAAACTTCGCCCTGATTATTTTTCTCACCGCGTTCAAACACATTATAGAATACCGACGGATTATACCCGCCCACGGTTTCGGCACGCAATTTGACATCCGGCTCGGTTTTCAAAATGTCCGATACTTGGCGCACAAGTTTTTCGGTCTGGTCAAGGCTCGCGCCTTGCTCTGCGGTAATTTGCACCCGGAAATAGGATGTGTCAGCATTGGGAAACAGGCTGAATCCCAAAACAGGGACCAACAAGAAAGCGGAACTGGTTATGGCCAGTGCCCCCCAGACAAATCGGCGCGGCATGGCAAGTGCGCGGACCAGCAGCGGTTTATAAAAACGGTCGATATTGCGCATCATCCATTTCATCACCGCATTGCCCTCCGGATCGTCATCGCGGCGCAATATCCGACTGGTCATAAAAGGAACGATGGTGAGCGAAACAATCATCGACGCGCCAACCGTATAGATGATGGTGCGAATAAAGCTTTGGGTGAATTTGCCTGCGCCTTCGGGAAGAAAAAGCAAGGGCAGGAAAGCAAAGATCAATACACCGGTGGATCCCAGCACCGCCTTGGTAATTTCCTTTGTCCCTTCGATCGCCGCCAGCGCCCTGTCCTTGCCCATGCGCAAATGACGGGAGATATTTTCAACGACGACGATGCTGTCATCAACCAAAAGGCCGAGCGAAAGGATGAAACCCGCCACGACAAGCTGACTAAGATTATAGCCATTGGCATAAACGGCGAGCAACCCGCAAGCGATCGACAGCGGGATAGAAATCATAACAATCGCTGAGGCGCGGAAACCCAATGGCAACAGCGTGAAGATGACTAGGAACAAAGCGATTGCAAAGTCGCGGGCCAATTCAGCCAGCCGCTTTTTAATATCCTTGCTCTGATCAAATTGCACCACCGCCTCAATATCGGGGGGCAAGAATTGTTTCTGCTTTTCCAGCTCTGCGACCAGCACATCGCGCAGTTTTGTCGCGTCAGTGCCCTGTTTCTGATTGGCGGTGATAAAAATCGCTCGGCGGCCATTGTGTGACACCCGGACGCGTTGTTCCTCTGCGCCGAAACGAACATCGGCAACATCGGACAGGCGCAGGATTGATCCGTCATTGCTGCGCAAGGGTAAGGAACGGATAGTATCCAGATTGCGAAAAGCGCCGCCGGCTTCGACATTGAACCGGCGCTGCCCGCTAACCACCGATCCGCTCGGCACATCGGCCCCGGCCAGCTTCACCGCATCGGCAATGACGCTTGCGGGCAATTGTAATTGAGCGAGTTTTTCGGGCTTAATCGCAATGGTGATTTCGGGACGGGGCAGGCCATGTATCTCCGACTGGCGCACCTCTGGGTATCTTCCCAATGCATCGCTGATGTCGCGGGCATATTTTTCCATCCGGTACCAGCTGGCGGTTTCGCTGACCAAAGCGATTTGCAAAACCGATGCATTGGTGGTGCGGATTTTTTCAAAGCTCAACCGGGCGAGCCCTTCGGGCAATTGGCTGCGCAGAGCGGATACTTCTCGCACCGTATTGTTGAAATATTCATCCGGGTCGCCCGACCAGTCAAATTCGGCGCGGATTACTGCGCCGCCGTCATTGCTTGTCGAGGCGACCTGCTTCACATCCTCCAATCCTTGCAGCACATCCTCAATCGGTTTTGCGATCGTCTGTTCAATTTCGGCGGCGTCCGCGCCGGGTACGGTGGCAATAATGGACACGACGGGCATGGAGAAATGCGGATCAACCGCCCGCGGGATAGACAGAAATGCAGAGATGCCAAGCCCGCAAAGCAGGATGAACAACACCAATGTCAACTGCCACCGGCGAATGGCGATCTCGGCAAGATGCATCAGGGTTCAGCCGTCCGGACGGGCCGCACTTTTGCACCGCGTGATAATTTTTCACCGCCCGAAACAACAATCATTTCGCCAGGCTTTATGCCGCCTTTCACCATGACAAAGCCGTCGGTTAATGTGCCAATGACGACATTGCGCGTCTCTACAACGTTGCGTTTCGGGTCGACGACATAGACCAGCCCTTCACCAGCGCGGACCGCGAACAAAGCGCTTGCCGGAATTTGCAGCGAGCCGTCATCTATGGCGGGCAACTTCATCACTGCCTTTCCGATCTGCCCCGATCTGACCCCTGCTTTGGCTGGCAGGCGGAATTGGATAAGGAAAGCGCCGGTTGCGGCATCGGCGCGGCCCTCAATTTCGCCAATCACCGCCTCTATTGGCGGCCCATCCAGCCCATCAATACTGATTTGCGCGGCCATTCCGGGACGAAGTTTTGCGGCGTCCGCATTGACCACAGGGGCGCGGAAGACAAAACCTTCATTATCCTGCCCCATCAATATCGCCGGACTGCCCGCCGCAATCACCTGCCCCGGCTGGGCAAAACGGGACAGCACAACACCGCTCGATGGCGCGTAAATGCGCGAGGTGCCGGTGGCAAAACCCGCCTGTGCGACACGCGCAGCGGCGGATTTTCGCGTGGCATCGGCGGCTTCATATCGGCCTTTGGTGATCCAGCCATCCTTATAAAGCTGTGTCAGGCGGGAAAATTCGGCATCGGCGCGGTCCTGTTCGGCGCGGGCAACATTCAAATCGGCGGTAACATTGGTGGTGTCGAGCGCCGCAACCAACGCTCCGCGCTTCACATAATCACCCACATCATAACGGACAGAGGAAACCTTGCCCGCCGTTGTAAACCCCAGCGGCGTTTCGCGCCGGTGCCGAACGGTGCCGGCCGCTTCCATTGTGCGCAGAAGTTGGATGGCTGCACCGGCGCAACCTGCACCGGAAATATTTCATCGCTTTGCGCTGCGGCGGCCGGTGCCGCTTCTTTCTTATCATCGCACCCGGTAAGCAAAAGCGCAGGCGAAATCAGCAGCGTCAGATATAGTTTAAGTGAAATAATTTTAGACACGGCCCCTCCGAACGCTATTAACCCTGTAGCTTGAGAAAAAAGCTTTTGAAACAGCCGATAGCAAAGAAGTGAAATTTATCAGCAATTTTTGCGGCAATTGTTACATTTTGGCCAATAATGGCGGTTCATGCGGCAGGCGGTTTTGGTTCAGTGTCTGGATATGTTCAATTTCCGCCTGAAGGATTTTTATCCGGTCCCGCCACCCCATATGCGTCCCGTCGCTGAATAGCCCCTTGTCCTTATCCGGCCCGCGCCTTTGCCAAAAACGCACCGCCGCCGCCGGATCATAGCCCGCATTGACCATAAGCCAAACCGACAGCTGATCCGCCTCCATTTCAGTTTGCAAAAACGCTTTTTTGCTTTTGCCAAACATCCGGCCGATGCCGCGCTGCACATTCATCGCATCCAACCTTTTGCGGTGTTCCAATATGTTATGCGCCAATTCATGCGCGACAATAGCGGCAAATTCATCGGCATCGGGCGTATATTGCGCCAGCGCCGCGCTGACCCGCACATATTGCCCGTCTGCCCCTGCATCGTCCTGACCATTGGAGGAAATAATGAAATATGAGGCGCAGATGGCGGGCGGTTCGATCGTAACCCGGCGCTCCGCCTCACCCGGTTTGCCGCGCACCAGCAAACCGACCGCCTGCCCGCCATCAAACAAGGCATTGACCCGTATGTTAACGATGTCAACTAATGCAAAACTCGGCTTATGCCTGACCGGATCAGCCCCCCACCAGATACCACCGGGCAAATCGGAGAAGCTTTCTCCAGTGCGCAGACCGGCCTGATCCGCCGGGCCGCCCTCTACCAGCGCGGCAATCGCCACAGGCAGGGGAAAGTCAAAGGCCGCCCTCGCCGTGTCCCGGTCCGGATATTGTTGATAGCTATGCAGCACCCATCCGGGATTGCGCCATTTGTTTTTACAAAAGGGTGCATTGGCCTTTGCCAAGCGGTAACCGGCCGTAATCATCCTTGGTCGAGTGCAACAAGGGCGCGATAAGCCTCTATATCGGCCTCTTTCGGAGCCGCTTGCGCCCTAGCAGGAGAAAAAGCCATGAACAGGGCCGTGAACAGTAAAGCAAAACGCAGCATCGCAATCACCCTGATGCAGCGCGGTTTAACCGGTCGTGAATTGCAAGGCCGATGCCGGTCTGCGGGATTGGCGCAACCGCTATCCGCGCCCGGTCCGTCGCATCGGCGATATGCAGCGCATCAAAAAGCCGCGCCGCCGCCTGCGCCAAATCGCCTTTGAGCGATAAACTGTCATCGCCAACAATATCGCCAAAACCGATAAACCACTCATCCGCTGCAGCATTCAGCGCGTTTAGCCGCAGCGGTTTGGACGGCGCATAATGGCTGGCCAACTGTCCCGGCGCTTCGATCCGGGCGCTGGTGACAGGCATGGGCGGCTGCCCCAATACCGCCTCTGCATCCACGGCAGTGACCGGGCCATGGCGCAGCATTTGCCAGCCATCGAGGCGCAGCGCGATGATGGTGGATTCAAGCCCCGCGCTACACGGCCCGCCGTCCAATATCATCGGCGCAGCTTCGCCCAGGCTGCGGGCGACATGGGATGCGCGGGTCGGGCTGATCCCGCCGCTGCGATTGGCGGATGGTGCGGCAAGGTTCAGGCCGCAGCTGTCCAGTAATTGCCGCATCGCCGGATGCGCGGGACAGCGCAGTGCAATGGTGGGAAGCCCGGCGGTCACCGCCGCCGCAACCCGCGCCCCTGTAACAAGCGGCAAAACAAGCGTCAGCGGCCCCGGCCAAAAAGCGTCTGCGAGCGCATTGGCCCGGTCATCCAATAATGCGAGCTTTGCCGCCGCCGCCCGGTCCGCAACATGAACAATTAGCGGGTTGAAATCGGGACGGCCCTTTGTGCGGTAAATTGCCGCGACAGCCTGCGCATTGCTTGCATCGGCGGCCAGTCCGTAAACGGTTTCGGTGGGCACCGCGACAATACCGCCACCGCGCAGCCGCGCCGATGCGGCGGCAATGACCGAATCGCTTACAGGAAAAATCCCGCTATTCCCTAAGGTGTTTGGGGTTGGCATAGGATCAGGCTATAACGCCCAAATAATTTCAATGCAGGAAAATTTTCATTCATGAGCTTCACGCCGCCGACAACCGAACAAATATTTGTTTTGAACCACATTACCGCGATTGAGGAATTGGCCGCGCACGAACGCTTTGCCGATGCCACGCCCGATATGGTGCAAGCCATTGTCGAAGGCGTCGGCGAATTTGCCGCCAATGAATTTGCCCCGCTGAACCGGATCGGGGATACGGTGGGCGCGCGTATCAAGGACGGCACGGTGGTAATGCCGGACGGCTATGTCGCCGCATATAAAAATTATGTCGCCAATGGCTGGGGTTCGATCAATGCCCCGTCGGAATTTGGCGGACAGGGCCTGCCTTTCTCGCTCGCGCTGATGGCACTCGACAGCCTTGGCGCGGCCAATATGGCCTTTGCGCTGTGCCCGATATTATCGGTGGGGTCGATTGAATCCATCTATCATCATGGCAGCGACGCGCAAAAAGCGCTGTTCCTGCCCAAATTGTCCACCGGCGAATGGACCGGCACAATGAACCTGACCGAACCGCAAGCGGGCAGCGATGTCGGCGCATTAAAAGCCACGGCAACGCCAGTTGGCGGCGGGCAATATCAGATTAAGGGTCAGAAAATCTATATCAGCTTTGGCGATCATGATATGGCGGACAATATCGTCCATCTGGTGCTGGCCCGCACTCCCGATGCCCCCGCAGGGACAAAGGGCATATCGCTGTTCCTCGTCCCCAAATATCAGGTCGCAGCCGATGGCAGCCTTGGCAAACAAAATGATATTAAAGTCGTTTCGATCGAACATAAAATGGGTATCAATGCTTCACCGACCTGCGTTCTAGCCTATGGAGAGGAAGGCGAATGTATAGGCGAGCTGATCGGGCCGGAATTTGGCGGGATGCGGGCGATGTTCACAATGATGAACAATGCACGGATCAATGTCGGCCTGCAAGGCGTGCAAATTGGCGAAGCGGCGACCCAAAAGGCGATCTGGTTTGCGCAGGAACGCACGCAATCGGCCCGTGCGGGCGGGGACAGCCGTGATCCGGTGGCGATTATCGACCATCCCGATGTCCGCCGGATGCTGCTGCGTATGAAGGCCGGAACACAGGCGATCCGGGCGCTGCTTTATTATGCCGCTGGCCAAGTGGACCGTGCCGCGCTCGGCATCGAGGGTGCACGCGAAATGGCCGATTTGATGACGCCGCTGGCAAAGCTATACGGCACAGACATGGGCAGCGAGATCGCTTCGCTGGGCATACAGGTGCATGGCGGCATGGGCTATGTCGAAGAAACCGGCGCAGCGCAATTTTACCGCGACGCCCGTATTGCGCAAATTTATGAAGGCACAAACGGCATACAGGCCGCCGACCTTGTCGGGCGCAAGTTGGGCATGGGCGGCGGATCGGTATTGATGGACCATCTAACCCGGATTGGCGCAGAATCTGGCGATGCGGCGGCTCTAAAAGCCTTGGCCGGCGCTTGTGCGGAGGTTGCGGGTTGGATGCTGAATAGCGCGTCCACCGACGACCGGCTGGGCGGTAGCTATGCCTTTACCACCATGATGGCGGTGGCGACGTGCGGATGGTTGATGGCGCGGCAGTTGCAAGCCGCAGAGGCCGCACTGGCCAAAGATCCCGGCAATGCCTTCCTTAAGGCAAAAACGGTTACCTGCCGCTATTATCTGGACATCATGGTGCCAGAGGCGCTTTCGCTCAAAAACAGCGCGATGGCGGGCGCGGATTTGCTCTATGCGTTAAGCGCACAGGAATTGGCGGGTTGAGATTTAGCGTTGGTTGCTTTGCAAAACCCAGCTTCGACAAGCACCAAACCCGGCTTCGACAAGCTCAGCCTGAGCGCAAGTTATGCAAAAGCTGTAAATTTACGAAGCGCTCAGCCTGAGCGCAGGGCTTGCAAAGGCCATAGTCTATAAAGCGCTCAGCCTGAGCCTGTCGAAGGGTGGGCAGCGTGAACGGCGGCGGGCGATTTAACCCGCTGTCACTCGCCATATCCGGTTGCCGACATCGTCGCTAACCAAAAGGCCGCCTGTTTTATCCACGGCGAGCATAGTCGGGCGGCCCTGCGCATTGCCATCCTTGTCCAAAAACCCGTTCAGCACAGGCAAGGGCTGTTCCACCGGCTGCCCGTTTTGGAACCGAACAAAAATCACGTCATAACCCGATGCGGGCACGCGGTTCCATGATCCGTGGCGGGCGATGAATGCGCCCGATCCATATGTGTCACCAAGCTTTGCTCCGCGGGAAAAAGCAAGGCCCAGCGGCGCGGTGTGCGGACCAAGGCCGTAATCGGGACGCCGTTCATATTGACGCAGTTCGGGGCGTATATCCTCCACTCGTTCATCGGTGTAACCGCCCCAATAATGCCAGGGCCAGCCGAAATCCGATCCTTCGGGCACCATGGTCAGATAATCGGGCACCATATCGGAACCCAGCATATCGCGTTCGTTAACGACGGTCCAAAGCTGCCCATTATCGTCAAAATCCAAGCCCACCGGATTGCGCAGGCCAACGCCCCAAGGCGCTGCTTTGCGAGTTTGCAGGTCAAATTCGATAATCATCGCGCGCCCGCGTTCAATGTCCATCCCGCCTTCGCCAATATTGCTGTTCGATCCAACCGAAATATAGAGCGTTTTGCCATCGGCGCTGGCGATCAGGTTTTTCGTCCAATGCATATTGGGCGCTTTGGCATTCAAATTGAGGATATTTGCGGGCTTTTCAGTGATTTTTGTATCGCCATCCTTATACGGAACCGCGACGATGCCGGTGGTATTGGCGATGAACAGCCGCCCATCAACCAGCGCCATGCCAAAGGGCGATGTCAGCCCGCTAAGAAACACGGTTTTCAACTCCGCCTTGCCATCATCGTCTGCATCGCGCAGCAAAGTGATCCGGTCGGCAGAAGGCACGCCCGCGCCCGCTTTATCCATCAGCCACCCGGCGACCCAGTTTGTTAACCCGCCACCCTTGCCTTCTTGTTTATTCGCTTCTGCGACCAAAATATCGCCATTGGGCAAAACATACATATTGCGCGGATGATCCAGCCCTTCTGCAAAGCTTTCCACTTTCAATCCCGCAGCTGCATTGGGTTTGCCGTCCTTGGACCAGCGTTTGACATCGGCGATGTTCACCGTCGGAATTTTTTGTACGCGCGTTTCAACCGATTTAAGATTTACGTCCGGCCCAGTAAGCTGCTTAATCGGAACCTGCGCCATATCGGGCCGCGTCGCCCAATAGCCAGCACCTGCGGCAGCGATCAGGCAGAGGATGGAGATATTGCGGAAATGATGTGCCATGCGTCTCGCCTTTATTTGCGTGCTGTATCCCAGAACCAGACAAGCAGCGCGGCCAGCGTGCCCGCCGCAAGTCCCACAACCATTCCAATGGACGGCTGCCCCATGGCAATGCCGATAATCGCACCGCCCAAAAGACCGGCGGCGATAAAAATGCCGCCAGCCCTTTTATTTTCTTTTGGTTTCATTTCGTTCATGCTTCCCCTTTGCCACCATTGCCCCGAAACTGGCAAGTGTAATATTATTACATCAACGCAAAAGGCCGCTTTTGTTGATGAACCAAATAGTAAATGCCGGGGTAACCACGCGCCTTGACGGTTAATCCATGCCTTGCTGCCATATCGGCTTTGCAGGCAGGCCGCACCCCGGCGCTGTCTGCACCACCGGAATAATAAAAGGTCGCAAACCCGTTCATGTATCTGCCACTTTATGTCAGGCCTAATGATGTGGCCGAGGCGCAGGCCTTAATCGCTGATTATGGCCTTCACGCGGGATTGGAAGCCGCCGAACGGGCAGAGGCGAGCCGCAATATCGGCAATCATATCCAATTTTGCCGCTGGCGCCAGATTGAACGGCTGATCATCATGCTGTCGGCGCAAACCACGCTTGGTACGGTGCACTGATTGCACAGCGCCGCTGTTGGATTTATCCTACAATTCTGAGCCGGAATGGCGGAAAAAAAGGCTTCCTTGGTGTAAACTTTGTAAACTTAGCAGCGTGATGACTTTGCTCGCCATGACGAGATGTCCTGACCCTAAAACTCCACCTGCACCTCATGTCCGCGCAGGGTAATTTCTTCCTCCAGCGATAGCAGGGACGCATTGCCGCCCGCGCTGGTTGTGTCGATGGTGGTCGTGCGCTCGGCGCAAAAGCGGTACAGATAATGCGGCCCGCCCGCTTTGGGTCCGGTACCCGACAGGCTTTCGCCGCCAAAGGGCTGACTGCCCACCACCGCCCCGATCATCGACCGGTTGATGTAAAGATTGCCCACCCGCGCCCGGTCCTCGACCAGCTCGGCGACGCGGGCAATGCGGCTGTGCAAACCCATGGTGAGGCCAAAGCCTTTATCATTGATCGCCTTTACCGTCGCCTCCAACTGCCCCCGCCGCCAGGTTACGACATGGATGAAGGGGCCAAAATGTTCGGCCTGTAAATCGTTAATATCGTCCAGCCTGATCACTGTGGGCGGGACATAAAGGCCATCGTCCGGCACATCCACGCTATGGACAATGCGTCCCTCCACCAGCGTGCGGTAAGACATCAGCCGGTCATAGGCTGCCTGATCAATCACTGGGCCAATATCGGTGGCGGGATCAGACGGATCACCGATTTGGAGCGCCGCCATCGCGCCGCCCAGCATATGCAGGATATTGTCGGCAATCTCCTCTTGCAACAGCAACAAACGCAGCGCGGAGCAACGCTGCCCTGCGGATTGGAATCCGGAAATCACGATGTCGCGCACCACCTGTTCAGGCAAAGCGGTGCTATCGACGATCATTGCGTTAATCCCCCCGGTTTCCGCGATTAACGGCACCAACGGGCGGTTATCGTCGGCAAGCAGATTGCGGGCAATCGCTTTGGATGCGGGCACGGACCCTGTGAACACTACGCCTGCAATTCGCAAATCACCGGTCAGCGCCGCGCCAATATCTGCGCCGCCCATAACCAGTTGCAAGGCGGCTTTTGGAATGCCCGCCTGATGCGCCAACGCGACCGCCATTTGCGCGATAAGCGGCGTTTGCGGGGCGGGCTTTGCCACCACCGTATTGCCGGTGACAAGCGCGGCGGCTATTTGGCCCAAAAATATCGCCAGCGGGAAATTCCACGGCGCAATAGCCGCCCACACGCCCCGCCCCTCATGGCGCAGAACATTGCGTTCACCGGTAGGCCCAGGCAATTCCATGGGGGCCAAATCGGTCCGCGCCCGCGCCGCATAATAGCGGCAGAAATCCACTGCTTCGCGAACTTCGCCAAGCGCATCGGGGATCGTCTTCTTTGCCTCCTGCACCGCAATCGCCATAAGGGTATCGCGTTTCTCCTCCAGCAGATCAGCAAGCCGTTCGAGGCACAAGGCCCTTTCTTCCACATCGGTCGCAAACCATTGGGGAAAGGCATTCAGCGCGGATGTTACCGCCGGTTCGACATCGGATACGCTATTCGCGCACGGCACGCCCGATACCGGCTGCACCACCGCCCGCCCCGTTTCCGCCAATATCTGCGCATCATCAAGGTCGAGGCCGCTGCTATTCAGCCTTTCCGGTGCAAACAATGCCGAAGGCAGGCCAATGGCCGGATGCGGCGTGCCGCCTACAGCCATGACTTTCTCTACCGGATCGGCAAGCAATTCGGCTTCATCCGTTTCATGGTCGGAAAGCTGATGCACAAAGCTGCTATTGGCACCATTTTCCAGCAGGCGGCGGACCAGATAGGCGAGCAAATCGCTATGCCCGCCCACCGGCGCATAGGTGCGGCATAAATAGCCGTCATTGTGCACCAGCCCTTCATAAAGCCCCTCTCCCATGCCGTGCAACCTTTGGAATTCGAAATCGCGCTGCTTACCCGCCCATTCGATGATCGTCGCCACGGTGAGCGCATTATGCGTGGCAAAGGCAGGGAAGATATGCTGCGCCGCCAACATATCTTTGACACAGGCCAGATAGGACACATCGGTCGCCGCCTTGCGGGTGAATAACGGGTAACCAGAAAGCCCGCGTTCCTGCGCGTATTTAATTTCTGTATCCCAATAGGCACCTTTCACCAGCCGCACCTTCACCGACCGGCCCGTCGCAGCGCCCAGCGCATCGGCCCATCCCAGCACGGCGCGGGCGCGTTTGGAATAGGCCTGAACCGCCATGCCAAACCCGTCCCATCCCGACAGATTCGAATCGCGAGCCACAGCCTCGATAATATCAAGGCTCATTTCCAGCCGCGCCGCCTCTTCGGCATCGACGGTCAACTGCACGTCATTTTCCGCCGCCAGACGCGCCAGCACCGTCAGCATTTCGGCAAGTTCGCCCACGCATTTGCCCGCCTGTGCGGTTTCATAGCGCGGATGAAGAGCAGACAGCTTCACCGAAATGCTATGTCCCCGGTCGGCCTTTGCCCCCACTGCTGTGATCGCGGCGGCATAGCTGTCATAATAGCGCTGCGCATCTTCATAGGTCCGCGCGCCTCACCCAGCATATCGAAGCTGGCGGTGAAGCCTTTATTCCCGCGCGTTTCCATCCGGTTCATCGCTTCGTCAATGGTGCGGCCCATGACGAACACCTGCCCCATAAGCTGCATGGCCGCACCCACAGCTTGACGCACAAATGGCTCCCCGCTTTTCGCAATCAAGCGTTTAAGCGTACTGCCTTCAGCATCGCCAAGCATCGCTTTGCCCAGCACAAGACCCCAGGTCGCACTGTTGACCAACAAGCTTGCCGACTTGCCCTTATGTGAGCGCCAGTTGGCTCCGGTCAGCTTGTCGCTGATCAACATATCTGCTGTGTCGGGATCGGGCACCCGCAAAAAAGCCTCTGCTAACGAAAGGAGCGCAGTGCCCTCTTCGCTGCCCAACCGGTATTCCTGCAAGAACTGGTTCACCCAGCCATCGGACTGGGCGCGGCGCAACTCGGCAATCAAACGCCGCGCTGTTTCGGCAATCGCGCCGCGCTGACCCGCATCTACCTTTGCCGCAACCACAAGGGGGGCAAGTATTTGTGCTTCCGCCATATGGTGTAGCGGGCGAATGGACGAGCGGGCGGCGGCAAGGGCATTGGTCATACACGCGCCCTGCCAAAAAAGCGCGGGCGAGACAAGTTTCAGCCGAAATTACTTTTATTGCAGCTTTAGGGCCTGACCCTAAAAAGCCTGTATCTTTTTCTGCTCAATCATAGCGCCATCGCTTTTTTTCAGGCTCATCGTCACGGTGCGGCCTGCCCAGTCAATATCAACCTGCCCGAAATTTTCGACAGACCAAAACCCGCCCAGCCTTTTGGGATCAGGCTCCCGGTTACCGCTGTCGCCATCGCCAAAGGCGAAATTGAGCGAGGTTGAGGTGAATTCATAAAGCGGGCGGGAAAGCCCCGGCACATTTTCCTTATACATGGCGCCCGAATGACGGTCACCGGTTAACAGCACGGCATTGCCAATTTTCTTTTCAGCAAGCAGCGCATAAAGCCGTTCGCGCTCCTTTGGGAAATTATACCAGCTTTCATAGCCATGGGCGCTGGTAATCACCTGTATTGAAGAGACAATGAAGCGCAAATCCGCAGGCTTCTCCAGCTCCGCCGCCAGCCATTTCCACTGCGCATCGCCCAATATCGTCGCGGCGGGATCTTCATTGGGAATATACCAGCCCAGCGGCGGGCGTTCGGCCTGATAGCGCAGCCGGGCAAGGTCAGATCGGAAAAAACGGGTATCAAGCAGGATGAACTGCACCCGCTTACCCTGCGGCCCCACAATGCGGCTTTCATAAACGCCGGGGCGCGAGCGGACATCAGCGTCAGATCCCCAATATTGTTCATAAATACGCTCGGCATATTCCTTATAATCGAAACTGCCGCCCGCATCATTGGCGCCATAGTCATGATCATCCCATGTCGTCATCATTGGTATTTGTTTGCGAAAATCGGCAAATTGCTGGCGGCTAGAAAGCTTGCGGTAGCTCGCCTGCAGCGACGGGATAGTGGCGGCGTGATTGGTTTCGACATCGCCATATACATTGTCCCCGATCAGCAGAAATGCCTGCGGCTTTTCACCGGCAATAACATTCCAGAAATCCATGGCCCGATTTTCATTGACACAGGAGCCAAAGGCAAAGCGGGTGATGACGCTGTCCCCTGCAAGCGTAGCCCCAGAAGGCGCAACCGGCAATTTTTCGTTCAGCCTCCCATAATAAGGACGCAGCGCCTCCACCGCAGTCGTTGGCGGGGCAATTGTCGCAGGAGCCGGTTTTTGATCACTATAAGCGGCGCATCCCGACAAGAACGAAATAAGCGCTGCTGCTACACCCAATTTTACCATCATATTGCCTTCTCCATTTTCTCCTTATCATGCTGTCTTTTTTCAAATAGATGACAAACCCCAATCATTATCCAAATAACCAACTTCCCAACAGCCGGTCGAAGGGGAAGGTAAAAAAGCCAGCGACCAACAAAGCTCCAATTATAAATCCACGAGCTTGTCTGCGGTGTTGAGCGATTTTATGTCGCCGCGCCGTCCCTATCAGAACGGGAACACCGACAAGGGTGAGCAAAGATAGCAAGTGGATAAAGCTAAATTCCCCTTTGGCGATAAGGCGTATGTCAAAACTGATCAGCGCGGTTGCAAACATGGCCGCGGACCATATCCAGCCCAAAAGCCGATGCAAATCATCGCCGCGCTTGCGCAGCATCATCACAGGCGTGATCGCCAATGCTGTCAATATTGTCCCCAAATGCGTCCAGACCTGCCAAGGCAGCAGATGCCATTCATCCAATCCCCGCCCCAATGCTGTTAACGCAGCCAATAAAAGCACCGTTGATAACACAGCCAAAATTTTTTCCATCCCGTCGGCTTTCAGGGATTTTATGTTGGACGGTTGTTTGTTTATCGAAATATCTGCCATTGCACTGGCTATTGCCATCCCCTTTGCATACACTTTGTCTGTAAAAAGACTTTGGGGAGAATCTTAATATGCGCAACCTGTTTTTGGGCACCGCCGCTCTGATCGCAATTTCCGCCGCTAATCAGCCTGCAACTCTGCACGCACAACAGACTGCCTTTTCTCCAGACGCACAAATGGCGGCGCTTGTCGATAACTATTGGGCCGATGTCCTGAAAGAATCGCCGGTCTTTGCCAGTTCACTGGGCGTTGATGATTATGCGAGTGATCTGGGTGATTATGCATTGGCAGCGCAGGACAGGCAGGCCGCATCGGCCGCCCGCTTTCTGGAAAAACTGCGCAAGATTGACAAGGCAGCATTGAGCGCAGGAGCGAAGACAGACTACGCAATTTTGGAACGCACATTAAGCGAAACGGTCGAAGCCAATAAAATGGGACAGCGGGTCATCAACTTCACCAACCGTTCGGGCTGGCACCAAAGCATTGCCGGCATGGCGGACAATCTACCCTTTAACAAGGTCGCCGATTATCAAAGTTATAACAACCGGTTAAAACAATATGCACGGGTCAATGACGAAAGCATCGCAGTCGCCAATATGGCGATAAAGGGCGGATATACATTACCGTGCGATGCGCTTGACGGATATGAGAAGACTATATCCGGGCTAATCACAGAGGACATCAAGAAATCGCGTTTCTATGCGCCCTATACCCGCAAGAAGCCCGATATAATGACCGATAAGGAGTTTGAAGGATTGGCCTTGCAGGCATCCGCAACCATTACCGCTGTGATCAACCCAGCAGTTCAGAAACATTATGATTGGTATGTAAATACCTATAAACCCGCCTGCGCAAAGGCACCGGGCGTGTCGGCGCAGCCGGGCGGTGCGGCCTATTATGACTATCGGATTCGCAACCAGACCACGACCAACCTATCGGCTGACGAAATCCATAATATCGGCGTAAGTGAAGTTGCCCGTATCCGCGCCGAAATGATTGGCGTTGCAAAAGCAGCCGGTTATGACAGCCGTGAAGCATTTATCGCGCATCTGCGCACCGACCCGCAATATTATGCCAAAACGCCCGAAGAGCTGATGGAAAAAGTCGCACGGGTGACAAAGATTATCGACGGGCAAATGCCCTCCCTCTTTGGCAAATTGCCGCGCTTGCCCTATGGCATAAAGGAAATTCCGGCCGAAATCGCCGAAGGCACAACCACCGCTTATTATAACCCCGGTTCTCCCGATATCGGCATTGCGGGCAATTATTATGTCAACACGTCGAAACTGGACCAGCGACCTTTTTGGGAGATACCGGCATTATCGGTGCATGAAGGCGTTCCGGGACATCACCAACAAATCGCCCTGCAACAGGAATTGCCATTATCGGATTTTCGCAAAAATGGCGCCTTTTTCACTGCCTTTGTCGAAGGTTGGGGGCTGTATTCCGAACGATTGGGCATCGAAATGGGGCTTTATGACACCCCTGCCAAGGATATGGGGCGGCTGTCCTATGAAATGTGGCGTGCTTGCCGCCTGGTTGTCGATACCGGTATCCATGCCAAGGGATGGAGCAAGCAGCAGGCGATAGACTTTATGAAAGACAATACCGCGCTGACTGAGGCCAATATTGAGGCAGAGGTGAACCGCTATATCAGCTGGCCGGGACAAGCGCTCGCCTATAAGCTGGGCGAGCTTAAAATCCGCGAACTACGGGACTTTGCAAGCAAGCAATTGGGCGCAGCGTCCAAACTGTCCGAATTTCATGATGTGGTTTTGGGCCAAGGCGCGGTGCCGCTCGATGTGCTTGATGCGCAGGTTAAGGATTGGGTGGCGCGTAAAAAGGGCGGTTAACCGACCTTATCCGTCCTCCGCTTCATTCCGGTTGCGGCAAAGCCTCTGCTTCCTGCTCTTCGTTTTCAGGATCGGCCTCGATATTATCAGCCTGCGCCTGTAGTTTTTTGAGCGCGGCGGCGCGTTCTTCGGCCAACACCGATTGCTCTATATCCTCGGCCTCTGCGTCAATGCCGGACAGCCTTTGACGGCGGGCTTCCGCAATCAACAGGCCAAATTGGAGCGCGGGATCTTCGGCTTTTTCGGCATAAGCCTGATCAATTGCTTTTATGCCGCATCCGGTAAAGCCGCCCGCGCCGACGGTGGAGCAGCTGCCAATCCCGCCCGCCGCAACATATTCATAAGCCAGAACGCGGTTGTTCCATGCCTCTTTGCGCGGATCATTGGGGTCACTGCGCAGATTTTTGGGAATACGATAGGGTTCCTGCTGGCGCACACATACGACGATTTCGCTATCGCTGCTTTCGGGGCATGGGTCATCGCCATAAACAATCAACTGGTTGACTTTGACATCATCCTGCTGCGGCCCTGCCTGATTGTTGTCATTTGACTGTGCAAAGGCGGATACAGATAACATCATGGCAAATGCCGGGATCATCATAGCAGCTTTGTTTTTCACTTAATCATCTCCAATTCTATGAACAGACTATCGGATAGCATAGGTGAACCCAAGCTTAAAAAAACCTATAGCCGCTTGGCCCTTATACCCGCTTCGAAAGCGCTATCGCCGCGCGCATCCGGCGCGGATCATTGCGCTCATCACCGGATAGGCAGGGGCCCGCTCCGCCCCTTCGGCGAGGGCGGTTTCTTTATGCTCCAGCTCCTCCGCCTGAAATTCCGCAATCATTGCCGATAATTCTGGCTCGCTATCCCCAAGCTGCGCCAATTGCTCGCTATAATGTTTGTCAATTTCCGTCTCGACCGCAACAGTACAGGCCATGGCAGCTTCCGGGCCAATGGCTGCCGTCACCGCACCTAGGGCAAACCCCGCCACTTCCCATATCGGTTGCAGCGCGGTCGGACGCACACCGCGCTTGGCCATGACCTGATCAAAGGCGGTCAGATGCTTTTGTTCCTGCTCCGCCATATGGGCGATCGAGCGAGAAGCGAGGCAGCGGTCACCCATCACCGCCAATTGCCCCGCATAAATACGTTTCGCGCCATATTCGCCCGCCTGGTTTACACGGATCATGCTGGCAATATCGGCCTTGCTAAGCGGACTAGGCCTGCTGTTTCGGCTTTGGGCTATTTCGGATTTTCCATAATGACCATAGAATGGCGATTGCACCGCCGCAGGACAAGAGGAAATTATACCCAGCAAGCGATATTCCAAACAGTTTCCAAGGCGCAACATCACAGCGCAGCAGCGGCGCTTCCAATATCGCCTTCATATAATCCGCGCCGCTGCCGGTGATCGCGCTGGTGCAACCGGTTATCCCCTGCCACCAGCCATATTCCACGCCGGCATGAAATCCGCCAATGATACCGCTGCTAAACACTGCAAAAGCCGCAAGCGCTGCGCACACGCGCTTCACAAAATGGCCCGGCAAGAAAAACCCGATCAGCGCCACCGGAACCGCAGCCATATGCGGATAGCGTTGCCACCAACACATTTCGCATGGATAAAGCCCGCCCGCATATTGCGAAGCATAAGCACCGCCGAGCAAAAAAAGCGGTAGCGCCAAACTCGCGATTTGAACCGCCCTGAAATTCACGCCTATAGCCTTTGATTAGTTACGGGCCGGTTCCTTACCATCTTTCTTGGCCAGCCGCATGGTGTTTTTGCCCAGCCGCTGTAATGTTTCCATCGCATAATAAAGTTGGAAATCTTCAATGCCTTCTGCCTTAAGTTCATCGGCGGTTTTGGTAAAGCGGGGATCCTTAGTCACATCCTCTTCCAATTCCTTGTCAGTCGCGGCGAGTTCATTGACCAAATGACGGCGCAAATCGGTTTCGCGCACCGCGACACGTTTGGCATAATCGGGGTCGGACAGCTGAGGAACCTGAATATCGGGTTTGATACCGCCTTCCTGAACGCTGCGCCCCGAAGGCAGGTGATAGCGGGCGATGGTCAGGCGCAATCCCGTATCACGCGACAGCGGCAAAACAGTCTGCACCGATCCTTTACCGAAACTTTGTTCGCCCATGACCAAGGCGCGGTGATGGTCCTGAAGCGCACCTGCGACAATTTCCGATGCAGAAGCAGAGCCTGCATCGACCAGAACGATAACCGGTGCACCCTGTGTCGCATCGCCCGGCACATCCCGTTCGGCGAACCAACGTTGCACATCGCCGCGTCCGCGTCCACGTTCGGATACGATTTCGCCGCTGTCCAAAAAGGCATCGGATACCGCCACCGCTTCGTCTAGCAACCCGCCGGGGTTTGAACGTAAATCGACAATATAGCCCAATGGCTTCTTACCCAGCGACCGTTCGACACCGCGAATCGCATCGACGACATCCTTGCCCGTATCCTGCGAAAAACCGGTTATGGTGATCAGGCCGATATCTTTATCAACCTTCCATTTGACAGGTTTCAGTTCAATCACCGCGCGGGTAATATTCACATCAAAAGGTTCGTCTCGGCCCAAACGCACTACCCGCAATTTAATGGAAGTGCCGGGCGTTCCGCGCATAGAATCGACCGCTTCATCCAATGTGCCGCCAACGATGAGCTTATCATCCAAATGGGTGATATAATCGCCCGCCTTAATCCCCGCCTTGTCCGCCGGGGTATCTGCGGTCGGTGCTATCACCTTAACCGCGCCCTGCTCCATGGTCACCGAAAGGCCAAGCCCGCCATATTCGCCCTCAATCTGTGTATTGAGATTTTCAAAGTCGCTTTTATTCAAAAAGGCGCTGTGCGGATCAAGGCTTTGCAGCATCCCCTGAATTGCGCCTTCCATCAGTTGTTTGTCATCGACCTTATCAACATAGCGGGCTTTCACCTGTTGATATACGGACAGAAATTCTTCCATTTCGCGGAAACGGTCTTCCTGTTCCGCTGTTTGTGCGGAACTGACCGAAGATTGCATGATCAATGCACCGGAGATTGCACCTGCAATCAATGAAGTGGCGATCCATTTGCTTTTGAACATCATATTGCCGTTTTCCGATAATTATTGCCGACTCAGGCTTATATGCCAGTGCGGCTTATGGTGAAAGCGCGTTTACCACGAAAGCATAATGGTGCGATACCGCGCCTGTATCCGCGGTGAACAGATCAGAAAGCGCATCTCATCCAATCAAAGCCGCAATATCCATAGTCCTTCCGTTGCGGCGCAATTCGATGGTGATTTCCGGTTTTTCGGTCAAGGCAAACCCCAATTGCTGCCCCTGTTCCACGGTCATGCCCTCGCTGACCGATAGCGTGTCAAAATTGGTGATCAAGCTGCTCCATCCGCTGCCATGTTCGATTATGATGATCCGTCCATAGCTGCGATAATTGCCCGCATAGGTCACCTTTCCTGCCGCCGGAGCGCCGATACTCGCCGCCGGTGCCAATGCCAGCCGCATTCCGCGCTCCCGGTATCCACTGTCGTTCAATTCATAAAAGCCCGATAAAAGCTGCGCGTCTTTTGGCAAAAGATACAGCGGCTCCCCCCTTCCCTTGGGTGCGCCACCTCCATCTTTGCGCATGACAGGCCCGGAAAGCCCCGCAAGTTGCGATGCTTTTTCTGTGCTGAGCCGCATGGTATCAATATTTTCAACCAAATCCCTTGCGCGTTCCCCTTGTGCAATCGCCTGTTCGAATTCGGCGGCGGCATCGGCGGACAGGCTGCCTGCGCGGTTCCTGCTATTGCCTTCCAACCGCGCCAGTGCCTCACGCTGCACCGCCAGACGCTGTTTCGCATCGCCCAGCGATTTCAGCGCGACAAGTTCCTGCGATTTCAAATCCTTCTGGATCGCAATTTGTTGACGCAGCGCCGCTGTGCGCCTTCGGATTTGCGGCTCTACTGTTGCCATAACAGCACGCAGATGCACATAATCATCGCGTTGGCCCGGCTGCGCCATTATCAATGCACTTGGCTGTCCGGTCATACGTTGCAGCGCCGCATTGAGCCGCAGCATTGGTTCACTTTCCCGGCCTAGGCTGGATTGCTGTTGCTGTTGTTTATTGCTGATGATTGCAATGCGCGCATTGGCCGCATCAATCTGTGCCTGTGCTGCGTCAATATCGGCGGACAGCACCGCCCGCTGCGCCACCAAACGGTCCGCCGCCCGTTCCGCATTGGCCGCCTCTTGGCGCAATGTCTCGCTGCGCTGTTCGGCCAGCGCCGCCTTTGCCTTCGCATCGCGCAGCGCCGTTCGCTGATCCTCGCTGCTTTGCGCCGACAGGCCCGCCGCGAATAGCAACGGGCAAATCGCCAACAAAGCAAAGGATAGCCAGAAACGCATATCGCTATCCTTCCCTATGATAGGGGTGGTTGGCAAGTATGGATGTCGCGCGGTATAATTGTTCGGCAAGCATAGCGCGAGCCATCATATGCGGCCATGTTGCTTTTCCAAAAGCGATCAACTGATCGGCTTCGCTGCGTTGCTGTTCATCAAATCCATCCGCTGCGCCGATTAGAAAGCGGGCCTCGCGCACCCCCATATCGCGCCATTGTTCAAGCAATTTGGCGAATTCCGCGCTTGTCATATGCCGCCCCTTTTCATCCAGCATCACGGTGCGAACAGGCATCAGTTTTTCTGGCGGTAAATCACCCCCACTATCGGGCAGTTCGGTGATCATCGTGTCCCATTTGATCCGCTTTCTATAACGGTCAACCAATTCCGCCTCCGCGCTACGGCCGATTTTACCACGGGCAATGATATGAAGCCGCATCACTCGTACCTTAATAGAGGCTAATCAGGCTTCGCCTTCATCCCCGAACGCCCACATACGTTCCAGATTGTAGAAGCTGCGCACTTCCGGACGGAAAAGGTGGACGATCACATCTTCTGCATCAATCAGCACCCAGTCGGCGGCGGGCAAGCCTTCGATCCGGGCGTTGCGGCCCGATTTTTTAATCCGTTCAGCCAGCTTTTGGGCCATAGACGCAACCTGACGGCTGGAACGTCCGCTGGCAACGATCATATAATCGGCAATATTGCTTTTGCCTTCCAAAGGGATGCTGACAATTTCCTGCGCCTGATCATCGTCAAGCGATTGCATGACCAGCGCGTAGAGCGCCTTGACGGCCTCTTCATCGCTTTGGATTTTGGCCTTTTCGCTGGCCGTAGCGTGTGCGGGATCGATCAATTTTGTTCCTTACAAAATAAGCGAGCGGGTAACGGCATCACGGATTGCGCGCCCTTCATATCGCTTATGCCAGTGGGGATCGGCGCGGCGGATTGCGGTTGCCGAACGGGTGTCAGGAGGAAAGCGCAGATAAACAAGCGCTGGCAGACTCCATTGTGTCCAGTTCTTCCTTTGGTCCGGACGGCGGACAAATCGCCTGAACCAAGCCATGGCGGGAGCCGCCATTGCATTGGCATTATAACCGGGTCTGGCAATAACTGCAATCGGGATCATGCCCGCAATATCGCGCCAGCGCCTCCACCGAACAAATTGCGCCAGATTATCCGCGCCCATGATCCAGATAAACTGCCTTTTGGGATAGCGGCGGATCAACCGGCGGAGCGTATCGGCAGTATAGCGTGTGCCAAGCTGCCTCTCTATTGCCGTCGCCCTTATCCGGCTACGCAGCGACTGCGCCCTTGCAGAGGCAAGCCGGGCGGGCAGCGGTGCCATATCCTTTTTCGGCTTTAACGGATTGCCCGGTGATACCAACCACCAAAGTTCATCCAGCGCCAGCGCCTCTATTGCCTGTACGCTGATCGCCCGGTGACCGCCATGCGCCGGATTGAATGATCCACCCAAAAGTCCGGTGGCCCTGCCTGCAATAGGACCGCGCCTGATCAAGGACGCACTTGTCCTTGCCCTTGCACCAGCCATTTATAAGTGGTCAGCCCTTCTAATGCCACCGGCCCGCGGGCGTGTAGGCGACCCGTTGCAATGCCGATTTCAGCGCCCAGCCCAAATTCGCCACCATCGGCAAATTGGGTGGAGGCATTATGCATAACAATGGCGCTGTCCACCTCCATCTGGAAACGCTTTGCGACAGCTTCATCGCTGGTAATGATCGATTCGGTATGGCCTGAGCTATGCCTTGCAATATGCGCCACGGCCTCTTCCACACTATCCACCATGCAGGCGGACACAATGGGTTCCAGATATTCGGTATCCCAATCTTCTTCCACAGCCGAAACCGTTCGGGCATCCAGTTCCATGAGCGCATCATCGGCCCGCACCTCGCAGCCTGCGTCAATCAACGCACGGACAAGATCGGCAGGGGCAGGATAATCCTGATCAATCAAAAGGCTTTCCATCGCTCCGCAAATACCAGTGCGGCGCATTTTCGCATTTAACACTATCGCCTTGGCCATATCAGGATCGGCACCGGAATGGACATAGATATGGCAAATCCCGTCCAAATGCGCGAGTACAGGCACGCGCGCCTCGTCCTGCACGCGGGCCACAAGCGATTTTCCGCCGCGCGGGATAATCATGTCAATCTGCCCCTGCGCCCGCAGCATAGCGCCAACGGCGGCGCGGTCCTGTGTTGGCATCAGGATAATCGCATCGGCGGGCAAACCGGCTGATTCGATCCCCGTTACCATCGCCTTGAAAATTGCGTGGTTGCTGTTCACCGCCTCGCTTCCCCCGCGCAGGATAACGGCATTACCAGACCGGACACCCAGCGCCGCCGCATCGGCGGTTACATTGGGACGGCTTTCATAGATGATACCCAATACGCCAATGGGCACCCGCACCCTTTTCATCACCAGGCCATTGGGCCGCGCATTACTGTCAATTACCTGCCCAACGGGATCCTCCAATATCGCCACCTGCTCAACCGCAGACGCAATAGCCGACAGGCGGCCTGTATCCAGTTTCAAACGGTCGAGCATGGCGGCAGACAGGCCGCGTTTTTCGCCTGCTGCCATGTCTTTGGCATTGGCCGCCAAAATTATGTCCTGCGCCGCAATCAACGCGCTGGCCGCCGCCTTTAGCGCCAAAGATTTCTGTTCGTCGCTGGCCCGCGCCAATGCACGCGAAGCGGTCTTTGCTCTTGCGGCTAAACCCGCAACCATATCATCAATTTCACTCATGCCCCCCTGTTAGGGGCTATACGCCGAAAGGAAAAGGGGGCGTGGGAAAATCGGACCGAAAATGTCCGGAACGAAGATAGTTCCGACGATTCGTTCATAACATTTTAAGCCTTGCCTATGCTTAAAAATGACGTTTCTATGCAATTCATCCTGTCCATCTCTCGGCTCGTCACGACTCCGGCGGCAGCGATTCGCCAGCCATGCCCAACTCTGTTATCGGCGCCGCAAATAAAAAAAAGGGGTGGGTCGTGACACTTTTTATGAAAGCATCCGATTGGAAAAATCGGATTGCCAGTTGGTTTGTAGACCGCGAGTTTTTCATGCGGTCAAACGGGCAAGTACGGTTTTTGAAAATATCTGCAAAACTGCAAAAGCGCGTTGCCGCTTCGGCAGCGGCTATAATTGGTCTTTGGTTGGTGATTACGCTTGGCATGGCGATCAATCAGGCGAGCATTTCCTTTGAACGAATGTCGCTGATGGAAAAAGCCGCTGCGGTGCAATCCAAGTCGGACGGAGTAGACGCTTATCGTAGTTTTATCAGCGATGCGACCAAGGATATCGAAAAGCGTCAGGATATGCTGGAAAGCATGACTGCACCGATTGCTGGGGAGGTTCCGATGCCTGCCGCCGATGATGCACCGGTAAAGCAAAATGAAGCGTTTAAGAAAATTAGCGCGGTCATTCCCGAGGCCTCTGGCCTTGCACGGTTGGAGGCGCGGCAAATCCGTTTCGCCGAGCATATGACCAAAGTGGCACAGGTCCGTGCACAGCGCGCCGCCAATGCGATCCGTCAATTCGGTCTCAACCCCGAAGCCATGGCAAAATCGCAAATGAACAGCGCTCAGGGCGGTCCCTTCATCCCGTTTTTCGGCAATAATAAAAAGTCAGCTTTTGGTGATCCGCGATTTGACAAGCTGGCCGCTGCGCTCGAACGTATGACCGCTATGGAAAATGCTTTGGCAAGCGTACCCACCGCCATGCCTGCCCATGTTGGCATGGTATCAAGCAGCTATGGCTATCGCCGCGATCCGTTTACGGGCGCAGCCGCTATGCACAGCGGCCTGGATTTCAAAGGCCCCTTGGGCACGCCGATCCTGGCCGCCGCCGATGGCATTGTTACCTTTGCCGGACAGCAATCGGGTTATGGCAATACCGTTGAAATCACCCATGCCAATGGCTTGGTGACACGCTACGCCCATCTTTCCGGGTTTACAGTTTCCAATGGTCAAAAGGTTGGCCGTGGTATACAAATAGCCAAAATGGGCAGCACCGGTCGTTCAACCGGTTCTCACCTACATTTTGAGGTTCGGCTGAATGGTCAAGCCGTCAACCCGCTGAAATTTTTGGAGGCCAATAATAATGTTCTCGAAGTCCAAGCCCTCGCCGGAACCAACCGTGCCCAGCGCACCTCAGGCCAGAAGTCGTAACAATATGAGCGGTTCAGGGCATACTTTTTCGATGATCGCATCGGATGTTGAGATTGTCGGCAATTTAACTGCAAAGGTGGATTTGCATATTGACGGCACCGTGCAAGGTGATGTCGCCTGCGGCTCACTCGTCCAAGGCGAAAGCAGCGTCATCAAAGGCAAGGTGAGCGCCGAAAATGCGCGTTTGTCAGGCAAGGTGGAAGGATCCATCGAAGCATTGGAGTTGGTCATAGAAGCCAGCGCCCGTATTATCGGCGATGTGACTTACCAGAATTTGTCGATAGCACCCGGTGCACAGGTTGATGGCAAATTTAAGCAGCGCACCGCCAAATCGCCCAATATCGGCAAATCCACCATTGATATCGGCAAAAATGACCCGCTGTTACTTGGTGAAGAAGCCAAAGTCGCTTAAACGCTCAACCACAGCGCTTTTTTAAACCAAAATCTCTTTCGCCGCGCCCTGCTCCAAAAAATTGGCAGGGCTGGCGGAGGCACCATAAGCACCGGCGCAAAATATGGCGACCAGATCGCCCACATCTGCGCGGGGCAAATGCACATGATTGCCCAGCATATCGAGCGGGGTGCACAGACATCCCGTCACTGAAACCACCTCCTCCGCTTTGGCATCAAACCGCGTGGCAATGGCGATAGGATAATTGCGCCGGATAACAGTGCCAAAATTCCCGCTTGCCGCCAATTGATGGTGCAGCCCGCCATCGGTAACAAGGAATGTCTCGCCATGGCTGACTTTCCGATCGATAATGCGGGTCAGATAGACACCTGCTTCCCCCACCAAATAACGACCCAGTTCAATGCAATAACCGGTATTGGCCAAATCGTCTGGCATAGCGCCGAGCGCAGCGTCCAATGCCGAACCGACCGCATAAATATCCAGCGGCTCATCCCCGGCGAAATAGGGTATCCCAAAACCGCCGCCCAGATTGACGTGCACGGGCGGCGTTCCAATTTCGGCGGTCAAATCTGTTACCAATGCGAGCGTTGCCGCCTGCATCTCTATAATTGCATCGGCGTTGAGCGCCTGCGATCCAGCATATATGTGAAAGCCCCGCCAATCTGCGCCGCGTTCCAATATCTGCTTGACCAAAGCGGGCACGCGCTCTGCATCTACGCCAAATTGCTTTGCTCCGCCGCCCATTTTCATCCCGGACCCTTTCAGGTCAAAACTAGGATTGACACGCACAGCAAGCTTTGGCGTGATACCGAACCGGTTGGCAATATCAATCGCTCTGCCCGCCTCGCCCTCGCTTTCCAAATTGATAGTTACACCCCGTGCAATCGCCGCCTCCAGCTCGCGGTCACGCTTGCCTGGCCCTGCAAAGCTCATCTTGTCTGCAGCCACGCCTGCGGTCAGCGCCAATTCCATCTCTCCGCCCGATGCCAGATCAAACCCGTCCACCAAAGCGTTCATGAAGCGGAGCAAGGGCGGAAACGGATTGCCCTTCATCGCATAATGGATGGCGACCCGGCTGGGCAAAGCAGCGCGAAGATCGGCCACACGGCGCTGCAAGTGGGCACGGGAATAGACAAAGAGCGGGGTATCCCTGCCTCTTCCACCCATTGAGTTGCCATGCGCTCGCCAATGGCCAGTTGCCCCTGCATCATTTCATAACCGGCCGGGATGGGACCAAATGGCTTTGCTTTTATCATTGCAGCTTCGTTCATCGTTTCGACCATAGCGATAAATGGTTAAATCCGTTCCGCCAACGCATTTCGGTCCAATTTGCCATTGGCGTTTTTGGGAAATGCGTCCAGCCATAGGATTTCGGCGGGTTGCATGAAATTGGGTAAAGCGCTTTTCAAATGGCTGCGCAGCGGCACTTCATCCGCAGACTGTCCGTTCATTGCGCGGACGAATAGGATAATCGCTTCACCCAGACGGTCATCTCTGCGGCCAAGGGCGCAGGCTTCGGCGATAACACCGCTTTGCACCGCCACTTCCTCAATCTCCGTCGGTGAAACGCGGTTGCCGCTGGTTTTAATCATCGCATCATCGCGGCCAACAAAATATAGCAGCCCGTCAGCGCCCTGCCGCACAGTATCACCACTATAAACAGCGATACCGCCATAGCGGCTATAAGCAGGAGCCGGCCTGAAACGCTGTGCCGTGCGCTCTGTGTCTTGCCAATAACCCTGAGCCACTAACGGCCCGGCATGGACCAGCTCCCCCGCTTCCTCCGCCGCTGCGGCGCGGCCATCGCCCCTAACCACCATGATTTCCGCAAAAGGAATGGCGCGGCCCATGCTGACCGGGTTATCATCAATCAGGGCCGGATCCAGATAGGTAGAGCGGAATGCCTCGGTCAAACCATACATGGCGTAAATATCTGTCTTTGCACCAAATAACCGGCGCAAATCCCGCACCAACACAGGGGTCAACGCACCCCCGCTATTGGTCAAGCGGCGCATTGACGATGACGCTTCCTGCGGCCAATCCAGTTCGGTGAGCTGCACCCATAAGGGCGGCACTGCGGCGAGCGTGGTGATCTGATGCCGGGCGCAGGCCTTGACCACATCGCGCGGGGTTAAATAATCGAGCGGCACGGCGCAGCCCCCGGCCCGCCAAATGGACAGCAATTGATTTTGCCCATAATCAAAGGAAAGCGGGAGTACCGCGAGCACGCGGTCATCGTCCTGAAGCTTTAGATATTGTGCCACGCTGACCGCGCCCAGCGCTAGGTTGCGATGCGAGAGCATTACGCCCTTTGGCCGGCCCGTGCTGCCCGATGTGTAGAGGATTGCAGCAAGCCTCTGTGTATCATGACCGGCGGGAAGCGGCTCCAGAAAAGACGCATCTTCGCCTTCTAGCGCCGCTGCACTCTCCGCCTCATCCCATAAAGCCACATCTGCACCGACATCGTCCTTGCCCAGCGATTTGGCCCGCGCGGCATTTGTAATGAGCAACTTTGCCCCGCTATCGGCCATGATATGCGCCAGCTGAGGTGCTTTTAACAGCGGGTTGACCGGCACATAAATGCACCCTGCCCTGACCGCCGCCAACGGCATGATACAAGCGATCAGCCCCTTGGCCGTCCACACCGCCACACGGTCACCATCGCCCAGCCCCGCAGCCTTAAGCAAAAAAGCAAGCCGTCCGATACGGAGATTTAACTCCTTATAACTATAGACTTGGTTCTGGATAAACAGTGCAGGCGCGTCCGCATGGCCCATAAGGGCCAAATGATCGAGCGGAAAGTCTGGTATCATATTCGTCATTAGGGCATATCTTTTTGGGCATTAACATGGGCGTAGCAGGACATTTTCAATTGCCGGTCAAAGGTGAATATCACGATAATTTCCTTGATGCGCAAGCGGCTGCACGAGGAAATCTGGACAGGGACCGGCAAAAAACACTTTTTGACCGGCTCGATTGGCTCGATGCGCTGCACCGTATGGCGCTGCGCGGACGCAAACCGCTTTTGCTGCGGACGCATGATGGCGAGCATGATTTGTGGCTGCCTTTGATGCAAAGCGCTACAGGATGCTATGATGCACTGGCCAACTGGTATAATTTCACATTTCGCCCAATATTTGCAGGATCATATGACGAGGTCACAAAACTCGCCTTGCTGCGGCAAATTGCCTTGCTGGCACAGGGCCACGCGCGGCGCATCACGCTGTCGCCTCTGCCCGATGAGGACGGATCAGCCAGCCTGACGGCCACCGCCTTTGAACAGGCCGGATGGGTTGTTGTCAAACGCCAGTGCGATGAAAATCATTATCTGCGCGTCAATGGCCGCAGTTTTGACGAATATTGGCAAGGGCGCCCCGGCCAGCTGCGCAGCACGGTTAAGCGTAAAGGCAGTAAAGGCATGGTCTCCATCCGTATCGCCAAAGATTTTGATGAACAAAGCTGGGCCGATTATGAAAAAGTCTATGCCCGCAGTTGGAAACCCAGCGAAGGCAGCCCGGATTTCCTGCGCGACCTAGCCCGGCAAGAGGCGGCAGCAGGCTGTCTGCGGCTTGGCCTTGCCTATATTGACGGCAAACCGGCGGCGGCGCAGTTTTGGACCAGCGAAAACGGCACCGCGTTGATTCACAAGCTTGCGCATGACGAACGCTATTTATCGGCATCGCCCGGCACCTTGTTATCGGCGGCACTATTCCAATATAGCATTGATATTGATCATGTTTCCGAAATAGATTTCGGCACAGGCAGCGATTCATATAAAAACGAATGGATGGAAGAAGTCCGCCCGCGCTATGCCCTTGATATATTCTGGCCCAATCATATGTTGAACTGGCCGCATATCATCCGCCATAAGCTGCGCAAAGAATAACGAATCAGGGACGAACATGACAAAGGCCGCAACCGGAACAGATGATCCCATCGGCATGGCACAAGACAATGGGGCGGGTTCTCAGGGTCCATCCACAGACGCAATTTTGCGCTCTATCCTGTCCGACCTGCTTGGATTATCGGCAGAACAAGTGGCGGAGATGACCGCAGAAACCGAATTATTCGGTGCATTGCCCGAATTGGACTCGATGGCGGTCGCTGGCTTGCTTACCGAAATGGAGGACAGGCTGGGCATTGTGATTGATGACGAAGATGTCGATGCCGAACTGTTTGAAACCTTTGGCAGCCTTTTCGAATTTGCTGAGACAAAGCGGGCGGCTTGAGCGCAGCGGTCCGCCCTGTCCGCTATCATTTTGCCGGGCATGACGAACATTGTCTTTCCGCTGGCACAGCAGATGCAGAGCGGCGGATACTGATAGTCCAGCCGTTGTTTGATGAAATGAACCGGATGCGCCGCGTGCTGGTTCAGGTGATGCGCGATCTGGAACGGCGCGGGCTGCAATCTTTCCTGCCCGACCTTCCTGGATACAATGAAAGCATGGCGGCGCTCAGCGATCAGGATCTGGATCATTGGCGCGGTGCGGTCTCGGCTGCGGCGGCACAGTTTGGCGCAACCCATATTGCCTCCATACGCGGCGGATGCCTGATTGACGATGGCATACCGCATTTGCCGCATTGGCGCCTGGCGCCTGCCAAAGGTGCGCAGCTATTAAAAACTATGATCCGGGCGCGTATTGCAGGGGACAGGGAAGCGGGCCTTGTGACCCATTCTGAGGCATTGATCGCATCAGCCCAGAAGGCCCCTGTTGAGCTTGCCGGAAACAGGCTAAGCGCGGCAATGCTACATTCTTTGGAAAGCGCCGAAGCCAAAGACTTGCCCATACTCACCCTCTGTAATTTGGGTTCAGACGGCGTGGAGGGCAGCGCCCTATGGCTGCGGGCAGAGCCACAGGATGACCCGCAAATGTCCGTCTCACTGGCCACGCATCTGGATAATTGGAGCGCATCATGCGGCGGATGATCATTTTAGAATGCGCGGATGATAAACTCACCGGAACACTGGATGAAGCGGCGGGCGAAACCGGGCTGTTGATCGTCAGCGGCGGCAATGAAATACGCAGCGGCGCCCATAGCGGGCAGGCGCAATGCGCGGCGCAGATTGCAGCATATGGCCATCCGGTGCTGCGCTATGACCGGCGAGGTATTGGCGATAGCGAAGGGGTGAATGGCGGGTTTTTATCCAGCGCAGCCGATATCGCCGCCGCCATCGCCGCCTTTCGCCGTGAAGTGCCAGCGGTGCGGCGCATTATCGCTTTTGGCAATTGCGATGCAGCGGCCGCGCTGGCTTTATACCATGACGGGCAATTGGACGGGTTGATCCTGGCCAATCCATGGGTGATCGAGAGACAAGATGATGACGATGTAATGGACAGCCCGGCTCCGCCAAGCGCCGCTGCTATCCGTGCGCGCTACTGGGAAAGGATCAAAAATCCCCGCAGCTTGATCGACCTGTTTACCGGCAAAATTGACCTGAAAAAACTGCTGGGCGGTCTTGCCAAAGCGACCCAAAAGGATGCCCCTAGCGGTCTTGCCATACAAATGGCCGCACAGCTGTCCGTTATAAATGTCCCTGTTCGCCTGCTCCTTGCAAAGCGGGACACGACCGCCATGGCATTTATGGGCGCGTGGAATAGCGATGTGTTTGCTGCTGTGCGCGGTCATCCCAATATCTGCTTGTCGAGCACCGATAGTGCATCGCACAGCTTTGCCGATGATGCCGCAAAAACATGGTTGCTCGAACAGATATTGCAGGAAATTGGTAGCGAAGGAGGGACTTGAACCCCCGACCTATGGATTATGATTCCACCGCTCTAACCAGCTGAGCTACTTCGCCATACCAAATCGGAATCGAGAACATTGCCCCGAAGCAAGCGGGCCTATAAGCGGCCCTTATGCCGCGGTCAAGAGCATCATCCGCGAAAAGACCAACTGCCAATCGCATCCCACGGCCCGCCGCGATAGTAAAAAGCCGACAGTCCTTTAATCTCGATCTGCCTTGGTTCAAAGCTTTCGGATAATTGCCGGTGCAGCGCCTTTGCCGCGGCGGGTTCCACTTTATTCTGCACGGTGATATGGAAACGCGGCTTTCCTTGATCCTGCGGGATTAGCAATCCGCAAAAAGCATCAGCCAATTCTTCACGAATGGCCATCAATTCCGTGCTTTCAACGCGGTAGGCAACACCGCGGCCCAGCATCATGACATCGCTTAGCCAGCTTGTGGGCGGCGGATACTGCCCCTCCATAGCCGAAAGCCTAGTTTTTATTTCCGGCAAATGCGCGGGCGGCAAATGATGGAACAGCGTGATATGCGCATCCAGAAAATTGCGTTCAGGCGGGAAATATTTTTTGCGCAAGCCATTGGCCCAGCCCTGATCCGCGTCGCCCATAGCGGCAGTAATAATAATTGGCGCAGCGTCTGTCATATTTCAGCGATACAATAAAGGCCGCGAAGCGCAAAGACTTCGCGACCCACCTGCGACCCACTCACAGGCTCGACCGGTTGCTGCGTATATCGCGCTTGGCCGGTACATATTGTATTCGCAGTTTTTTGGGAAAAGTTACAACAGCTCTTATTGGCAGGGCCAACCATAGCCTGCCCGGTGCGATCAAGCCTTCAAGGCGCCTCTTCGCCGTAAATGCGTTCCACCTCAATATAGCCTGCGCGGCCCGCAGCGTCGATCGGCACCATCCTTTTGGCAATCATCTATGCGGCCAACCACGCCCGGTTCAACCCGCCATGCAATACGCGCTGTAGGCGACGGCGCATCGCGCAACGCCCCGTTACTGGTGCCGATGACCAGAGCGGTCCGTGTCGGGCTAAGCAAGCGGACGTGCATCCACCCCTGATCTCCATCGGGATCTTCAACCTTGCGCCATACGCTATGACGATCAACGACTTTAAGGGGCAGATCCTTTCGCTTATACACCCATTTCACCGGAAATTCGGTGCTCGGTCCGGTGCGCATTCGGGCTTCAGATTCATCCAGCGAAGCCCAATATGGCGTTTTACTTTCACTCTGCGCCCATGACTTCACCCATGTCTGCGGCCCTGCGATCATATAAAAAATCACCAGAAATACAGACAATTTTACATTGTTTTTCATCATATTGAATGCCGTTCTCACGCTAAGTAATGGCCTTATAGTGTAAGCTTTACCGACAGTTCAAGTGTCATGACTTGACGGCGCGACAGGAAGCGCCATAACCCCTAGATATGAGCGCAATGCACCGTATCGAACGCCCTAAGATTATCGTGACGCGAAAGCTGCTTCCCACTGTAGAGCGGCGTATGGAGGAATTGTTCGATGCCCGGTTGAATGGGGATGACCAAGCGATGGACCGGGCGGAATTATTGGCGGCAATGGCGGACTGCGATGTTTTGGTCCCCACCGTCACCGACCGGATCGACGCCGAATTGATTGCAGCGGCACCCGATAGGCTAAAACTCATTGCCAATTTTGGCGCTGGCGTGAATCATATCGACCTGATTGCGGCAAAGGCAAAGGGTATTATGGTCACCAATACGCCCGGCGTTTTTACTGATGATACCGCCGATTTGACCATGGCTTTGATCCTGTCCGTGCCACGCCGTTTGGGTGAAGGCGAAAAACTGATGCGCAGCGGACAATGGGACGGGTGGAAACCATCGGGGATGTTGGGGCACCGGATTGGCGGCAAAACATTGGGCATTGTCGGCTTTGGCCGGATTGGCGAAGCGGTCGCCATGCGTGCTCGTGCGTTTGGCATGGACATTATTTATACCAAGCGAAAGCGCCTGCCGCATAGCGTTGAGGAAAAATTAGGCGTAACCTTTGAACCTGATCTCGACAGGCTTGTTGCCAAATGCGATTTCCTCTCGCTCCATTGCCCGCTCACGTCCGAAACAGACGGGCTGATAAATGCGCAGCGTATCGCTATGATGAAGCCAGAGGCTTATCTGATCAACAGTTCGCGGGGCGAATTGGTCGATGAAGAGGCGTTGATCCATGCCCTGCAAAATGGACGGATCGCAGGCGCGGGGCTGGATGTCTACACGCATGAGCCGGCGGTTGATCCGCGCTTGCTCGCGCTTGATAATGTTATTCTACTCCCCCATTTGGGCAGCGCTACATTTGAAGGACGCGAAGCATCGGGAGAACGGGTCATCGCCAATATTCGCATCTGGGCCGACGGTCACCGCCCACCCGACCAGATTTTGGAAGGCTGGGGTTAAGCCGCAGCCAAGCGGCGGGAAAGAAAAAACCAAATATCCCTTAACTTTTGTCATTTATGGATTGAGCCTGCTAGCGCTCTGGCTTAATCAGTCGCAATAATAATGAGCAGGGTTCAAGGGACGGATATGAAATTACTTTTCAAAGCAGCAATATGGACAGCGGGTTTTATGGCCGCTCCCGCTTTTGCACAGGATGTTGCAGCGGCATCGCCGGAGGTGCTGACCGATAGCGGCGATACCGCATGGATATTGACCGCATCGGCGCTCGTGCTGATGATGACTTTACCGGGCCTTGCACTGTTTTACGGCGGCTTGGTGCGGGCGAAAAACTTCTTGTCGGTGCTGGTACAACTGGGCGCGATTACCGCCATTGTGTCTGTGCTTTGGGTGGTGATCGGCTATAGCCTTGCCTTCTCCTCCGATGGCGGCGGCTATATCGGCACGGTGCAGAATTTCATGTTCAATCAGATGCTGGCCGTGCGCGAAGGACAAACAATTGGCGAATTGGTATTCGGCCTGTTCCAGATGACCTTTGCGATTATCACCCCCGCGCTGATTGTCGGAGCCTGGGTTGAACGGGCGCGTTTTGGCTGGGTCGTAGCTTTTTGTGCGCTCTGGTCGCTACTCGTCTATGCGCCTGTTGCCCGCTGGATATGGGGCAATGGATTTTTGGCAGAGGGCGGCGCGATTGATTTTGCAGGCGGGATTGTTGTCCACACCACCGCCGGTATATCGGCGCTGATCGTTGCCATCATGCTGGGCAAACGCGCCGGTTTTCCCAAAACATTGATGTTGCCGCATAGCCCCGCATTGACTGTTGCGGGTGCGGGTCTGTTATGGGTTGGCTGGTTTGGCTTTAACGGCGGATCGGCCCTTACCGCAAGCGATCTGGGCGCTGCGAGCGCGATCATCAACACGCATATTGCCGCGTCAATGGCGGCGCTGATCTGGATGTTGATTGAAAAGATCAAGGTTGGAAAATCAACTGCTGTCGGCTTTGCCACCGGCGCGATTGCGGGGCTGGCCACCATCACCCCTGCCGCCGGATCAGTGGGTCCGGGCGGGGCGGTGATATTGGGCCTGTTGGGCGGGCTTATCTGTTTCTATGCGGTCGGCCTTGTCAAAGGCACGCTGGAGATTGATGACAGTCTGGACGTATTTGCCGTGCACGGGGTAGGCGGCATATTGGGATCTATCCTGCTTGCCATATTTGCCAGCGAAAGCTTTGGCGGTGCGGGCTATGGCGATGGTGCAGGCATGGCGTCGCAGCTTTGGATACAAATAAAAGCGGTTGGCATTGTCGCGGTCTATTCAGCTGTGGTGACGCTGGTTATCGGTTATATGGTGTCCATGGTCATCCCGATGCGGGTCGGCGAAGACGCCGAACGTGATGGTCTGGACATTGCCAGCCACGGCGAACGGGCATGGGATCTGGACTGAGCAGTCATACGGTTTTTTAATTGCGTGATTAAACATGGTGCCGATTTAGAGGACCGTCAATTGGGAGGAAAACGGGGGCTATCGCCATTTCTGCAATGGCCTCAAATATTTTCAAAAGTCATTTTTTGCAACAAATCTATATCAATCGGCAAGTCAAAGCGGCAGCCATAACAATCGCCATCTTGCCAAATCACCTTGGCTGCGGTCATCATGATATTGTCGAGGCTGAACATGATCCGGTCGCCAGGGTGCAGCGAGGTAAGGCAATATAGGCGGCAGCCATAGACGGAAATTTCCGAAATATGCGCATCATGCCGCCCCATGACGCCCGTTTGGATCTGAACAAGACGCAGCGCGACAATATGGCGCTTCGCTTCCCTGCGGTCCTTCCGGTTGCCGCGCAGTTCTTTTGACATTTTTTCCTGTCGCATGATCATTGTCTCCCGTTATGGGAAACAATGCTAACGGGGGCGTGGTTAACGATCGCCTACACCCACTCCATAGTGGACAAGGTCGCGGGACAAAACGCTACATCTGCTCAAGATAGAAAGCCTATTTGCCGGTCAATATCCGGTCGATCAACTGCTGGACCGTGGGAACAAAGCCGTTGGAATAAAAGGGATCTTTGCCAAACATATAAGCGCTATGCCCTGCAAACATCAAATTTTCATCAATCGGTTCACCATGAACGATATTTTGTAGCGCCTTTTGTATGCAGAAACTGCGCGGATCGGCGAGGCGTCCGGTGCTGTTATTGTCATGATCCTTCCACGACGAAAAACCGCAATGCGATAGGCACCCCATGCAATCTTTTTGATCCTTGCGGATCACATCACGCGATTGCGGTGAAACAAAGATCAATGTGTCATCAGGTGTTTTCAGTGCTTCGGTATAGCCACGCGCATAATATTCGCGAGCCTTCATCAAATCAGCAGGTGTGACCCAGAAATTCTTACCCTTAACACCGACGTCAAGCTGCACATTATGCATCTCATCGGCTTCCTTATGAAAGGCAATTTGCCGGTCGCTTCGCGCCTGTAGCTCCTCCAGAAATGGATTGATCACCGCGCTGGAATAAAAGCCGGTGGGCGAAAATTTATGCAACAGCACGCCGTCCTCAGGTATTTTGGTCAACGCATCTTTCCAACCTTGCGGGATCGGGCTTTCCTGGGTCAACAAAGGTCTAGTGCCATATTGGAATGCTATCTGCCCCAATTCGTCATTGTCGATCCAGTCATTCCAATCGCACAAATGCCAAACGCCGCCTGCCATAATAATTGGTACATCATCCGAAATACCCTCTGCACGCATCACATCGCGCACCGCCTTTACACGAGGATAAGGATCTTCGGGAGATCGCGGATCTTCGGCATTGGACAGACCGTTATGTCCGCCCGCAAGCCAAGGATCTTCATAAACCACCGCTGCCATCCATTCCGGCACTTTATGATATGCGCGTTTCCACAGCGCCCGAAATGCACGGGCGCTGCTGATGATAGGAAGATAGTAAACTTCATATTGGGCCGCGATTTCAGACAGCTTATAAGGCATACCGGCACCGCAGGTAACGCCCTGCACCATACCCTTTGTCTGTTCCAAAACACCGTGCAAAATGCGTTGCGCCCCGCCCATTTCCCAAAGGACATTGATATTGATGGCACCTTTACCACCGGCAATTTCATGCGCCCGTTTGATTTGGGCCACCGCACCGCGGATACCATATTCGACCAGTTCTTCGTGCCGTTCTTCGCGTGTGCGGCCATGAAAAACCTGTGGGATAGCATCGCCATTTTCATCATAGCTATCGGCATTGACCGCGGAAATAGTGCCAATACCGCCCGCCGCAGCCCAAGCGCCGCTGCTGGCATGATTCGTTGCCGCAACGCCTTTACCGCCTTCAATCAACGGCCATACCTCTCGCCCGGCATATTTTATGGGTTTCAGACCCTTAAACACTATATTTGACCCCTATTATCTTCATCTATGTCGCAATTTTAATGCGTGTCCCCGCAATTGCCCGTTGCGCTAGACTATCATCCTATTCTTGTCGCGCAAAATCGGCACGGCCCATCGCACTGCCATATAATTGCCTGTAACGGGCAAACATACGCTGTTCGTCATATTCATTAAAGGCTTTATCACGGTTCCTCTGGCCCAACTGTTCGCGCAAATCGGCATCGGCCGCCAATGTGCGTATGGCATCCGCCATCGCATCATCATCCCTTGGCACAATATAGGCGCGGTTTTGTTCATCGACAATAGAACGCACATCGCCGACATTGGTGGCCGCCACAGCACAGCCCGCCGCCATGGCTTCGATCAAAGAGATCGGATATTGCTCGCTATCAGAGGACAGCGCAAAAATATCGAACAGTCCGATATAACGCGCCGGATCGCGGACGAAACCTGGCATCATCAAACGGTTTTCCATACCAAGCCGCTTCGCTTCCGCTTCTATTTGTGTCCGTTCCGGTCCTTCGCCTGCCACTGCCAATTTAACATGATCGCCCGCCGCGGCGACAGCACGGACAAGGCGCGGGATATTTTTCACCGCACGAAGCCCGGCCACAGTGCCCACAACCACTTCGCCCTCGCGTTTCTTAAAGCCGGGGAAAGCGCCTTTTTGGCAGCTTTTCGAATAGCGCTTCACATCAATGCCATTGGGAAAACGGGCGACCTTTTCAAAAGGTTGATGCCAACGTTTAACCGCAATCTCCTGCAAAATCTTGGACGGCACCACCAAAGCATGGCTGCGTTGCAGCGCAATTGTTCGGAACCAGTTGCGTTTTCGGCTAAGCCGGTCAATCTCATCCACTTCAAACCCGTCCTCATGATGGATAAGCGGCTTCAGACCCATGGTTTTGCCCAGCAATGTGTGCGCCATCACCCCGTCCATCGCCCCCCAATTATAGCTGAGCACCAGATTGAACTTTTTCATATATTGGGCAATTTTGCGGTAACGACCCATCCCCGGCATCCCTTGCAGCGACGGCGCGGACTCGCCCGGAAATTCCACCTTGATATTTTTATCAATCGCATCGCGTGCGCCGAGCGCGGATGCATCGGCGCTCAAGACAACATGATCTGCCATATCGCCAAAATGGTTCATCAATTTCACCGCCCTGGCTTCTTTTCCGCCAAGGTCGAAACTGCTGTGCAAATGCAGAATGCGTGCCCGCGCCATGCTTGCCTTTCCTTATCGCTATGCCCATTGAAGACATATGAATCTAAAACCTGTTCCCGCCGCTTACAATGCCGATCTCAAAATCACCAGCCTTGGTTCAAAAATTGGCGATCCCGTAAGCGCGGCGGATTTTCCGCAAATCCAATTGCGGTTCCGCAACGACCGTTGGGCAGCGAGCGTCGGCTTGGCTGATCTCAGTGATGCCGCGTGGCTTGCTCATTTCGGCCGGTTTGAACCTTTGCCCGGTAATTTGCCGGAACCGCTGGCGCTGCGTTATCATGGCCATCAATTCCGTAATTATAATCCTGAAATCGGCGATGGACGGGGTTTTCTTTTTGCGCAGATGCGTGATGGGGCCGGACGGTTGATGGACCTAGGCACAAAAGGATCAGGCACCACCCCCTATAGCCGGGGCGGTGACGGGCGGCTGACGCTCAAGGGCGGGGTGCGGGAGATATTGGCGACCGAAATGCTCGAAGCACTTGGCGTGGAGACATCAAAAAGCTTTTCCCTAATCGAAACCGGAGAGGCTTTGGTCCGCGGTGATGAACCTTCGCCCACCCGTTCGGCTGTGCTCGTCCGGCTCAGTCACAGCCATATCAGGATCGGCACATTCCAACGCATCGCCTTTGAACGCGATGAAGCCATGATGCGGGATCTGGTCCGCTATTGCATGACGTTTTTATACAATAATTTGTCAGATGCGACTGATCCGGCGGCTTTGCTGCATCTGGCGGTGGAGCGCATCGCGGATCAGGCGGCGGCGTTCATGGTCGCAGGATTTGTTCACGGGGTGCTCAATACCGATAATATCAATATCACTGGTGAAAGCTTTGATTATGGCCCATGGCGCTTCACCCCGTTTTGGGATCCGCATTTTACCGCCGCCTATTTTGACGAATATGGCCTCTATGCCTTTGGACGGCAGGCGGAAACCATGCATTGGAATTTGGGACAGCTTGCGGTTGCGCTCCGCCTGATTTGCGATGCGCCGCCCTTGATTGAGGCATTGGAGCGGTTTCCGGCGCTGTTCCAATCGAGGCTGGTCACCCGGTTCCTTTGGCGTCTCGGCATCACATCACGCGGGCAGGAAACGGACAGGGCGCTGGTAGAAGCATCAGAAAGAGCCATGATCCATGGCCGCATCGCGGTTGACACATTCTTCCACGCGCATCGTGGCGGACGCACAGACAGGCAAGTCAGCGAAGGCGAAGCCTATGATAGCTTTTTGGAGCAGCTTTCCTCCTATGAAAGCGCGGCGGGCGATCATCCTTATTGGCAAGGGCAGGAGGCTTGCTCACTGCTGATTGATGAGGTGGAAGGGATATGGGATGCGATTGCAGGGTCCGATAATTGGACGCTGCTTAACCGAAAAATTAGCGCCATCCGTCAAATGGGTGAGGCCCTCGCGCTTGATTAAGCGAAATTGGCATAAACCGGCGAAAAGCCCGAATGGTAAGTAATTATTTAACTTTAAACGCTAAGCGTCAGGGGTAGCTATTATTAGAACAATATAAAGTCGACCCATTGGACCAGAATATCATCACTGATCTGATTTCCTACGAACCCGCAACAGGGGCGGAGCTTTGGCGTGGAAAAACCGGCGATATTGACCGCGAAGTCGCGGCCGCGCGTGAGGCATGGCCGCGCTGGGCCGCATCTTCGCTATCCGACAGGCTGACCGTTATTCGGGCAATTGCCAGCCGGGTGCGCGGCGAAACCGAAAAGCTCGCTGATTTGATCGCCCGCGAAACCGGAAAGCCATTATGGGAAGCCCGCAGCGAGGTTGAAAGCGTCATTGAACGGGTTGATATTTCTGTAAGAGCTTATGCCGACCGCACATCGCAGCGGCGCATTGAAGGAAAACCGGGCACCCGTTCCGCGCTACGCCACAAACCGCATGGCGTGCTGGCGGTGATTACGCCCTTCAATATGCCGGTCGCTATCCCTGCTGGGCATATCATTCCGGCATTGGTGGCGGGCAATGCAATCTTATTCAAACCATCGGAAAAACCCCCGCGACCAGCCAGTTTTTGGTCGATTTAATCCATAAAACCGGTATTCCCGCTGGTGTCGTTCGTATCATTCAAGGCGGCGCCGAACAGGGGCGTAGATTGTCGGAACACCCCGGTATAGACGGCACTTTATTCACTGGCTCTGCGCATAGCGGGATGCAGCTGCATCGCCAAGCATCCAGCCGTCCCGACAAATTATTGACGCTCGAAATGGGCGGCAATAACCCTATCATTGTTTGGGACACCAAGGATATTCACAGCGCCGCAGTATTGATCGTCCAGTCGGCTTTTTTAAGCGCCGGACAGCGCTGCACGGCCGCGCGCCGGTTGATCGTGAAGGATGACCTGTTCGATGTCGTGGTAAGCGAGGTCAAGCGTCTTGCCGACCGGCTCGTCATCGGTGATCCGCATGGTGAGCCTGCCCCCTTTATGGGGCCGGTCATCGACAATGAAACCGCCGACGGCCTGACCGAAAGCTTTGTCGCGTTGATGAGCCATGGCGGGCGTCCGATCAAGCATATGGCCCGCCCGATCAAGGACCGTCCCTTTTTAACGCCCGGCATCATGGATGTCAGCGGCATGGTGGAGCGCCCCGATATTGAGCTGTTCGGACCGCTGCTGCAATGTGTGCGCGTGCCCGATTTTGAAATGGCGATTGATGAGGCCAACAATACCCGCTTTGGCCTTTGCGCCGCGTTAATCGGCGGATCGCCTGAACTTTATAACCAATTCTGGGCCAATAGCAGGGCGGGAATCGTCAATTGGAATGCCGCCACTAACGCTCCTGTAGGCGGGGCGCCTGTGGGCGGGGTTGGCCTGTCGGGTAATTTCCGGCCCAGCGGCTATTATAGCGCCGACCATGCTGCCTATCCGGTCATATCTTCGGAAAATGAAGTGCCCAAAGCGATGATCGGCATTGGTTTGAAGGCCGATGAATTTGATGGATCTTGATAGCTTTGGCAGGGGGCCGTCATCCGGTTACAGTTTAGGCCTAAAGCAATTCTTCGCATGGGCCAAATAATCCTGAATTGAGCTTTCCGCCCTGCCCGTGCATATTGGCGGGATGGAAAAGGGTAAAGTATATCTGGTCGGCGCAGGCCCCGGCGATCCCGAATTGCTGACGATAAAGGCCGCACGGTTGATTGCGGCGGCGGATGTCATTGTGCATGACGGGTTGGTCGATGATGCTGTTATCGCGCTTTGCAATGCAGATGCCCGCTTCATTTCTGTGGCGAAACAGCGCAGCAGGCACAGCGTACCGCAAGAAGGTATTAACGCAATTTTGGTGCGCGAAGCCAATGCAGGAAATCTGGTTGTCCGGTTGAAGGGCGGTGATCCGTTCATTTTTGGCCGTGGCGGTGAAGAGGCCGAGGCTTGCCAAGCGGCGGGCGTTGCGGTGGAGGCCATCCCCGGCGTCTCCGCCGCACTCGGCTGCGCAGCAGAGGCGATGCTTCCGCTAACGCACCGCGACGCCGCCAGCGCGGTTCAGCTTTGTCGCTGGACAGTGCAAGGGCCTGACTGATCAGGACTGGTCCGGCCTTGCGGGAAAAGGCCGCACGCTGGTCATCTATATGGGCGTTGCGACGGCGAATGATATTAGCGAAAAATTGATAGCAGATGGCGTGTCCCCCGATATGCCCGTAGCGGTGCTGGAACGCGGAACCCGAAAAAGGGCGCGAGCGATCCGAACCTTGCTCACCGATCTTGGCGATATGATTGTCCGCGAAAAAGTGGGCAGCCCAGCGATTATCATTGTCGGTGATGTAGTCACAAAATCGGATGCGCAGGACCGGCTGTTCTCGCTCGCCGAAAAAGCGGAGATGATGCAATGAAATTACTAACCGGAAACGACCTGAAATCGGGTGCTGTCACTTGGTGGACGGGCCGCGATTGGTCTGTCCATGTCGAAGATGCCGCCGATGTCGGTGAACATGGCGAATCAATATTGCATGAGGAAGAAGCCGCCCGCCGCGTCAACGCGCCTTATATCATTGATGCCATGACACGTCCGAAGGCCCGCGCCCGGCGCATATCAAAGACCGCGTTCGCGCTTTGGGGCCGACAGTACGCCCCGACCTGACATTGAAGCCGGCCGACCCACAGGCCGGAGACTGGGTGATATAATATGTATAAATATGACAATTACGATCAGGCGATGGTGGATGCCCGCGTTGCCGAATTTCGGGATCAGGTAAAACGCCGTCTAGCGGGTGAAATAACCGAGGATCAGTTTAAACCGCTGCGCCTGATGAACGGCCTGTATCTGCAATTGCACGCCTATATGCTGCGCGTGGCCATTCCCTATGGCACATTGGATAGCCGGCAAATGCATATGTTGGCGCTCATCGCCCGCAAATATGATCGCGGCTATGGCCATTTCACCACGCGGCAGAATATCCAATATAACTGGATTAAGCTGGAGGAATGCCCTGATCTGCTGGAGGAACTGGCCAGCGTCGAAATGCACGCCATTCAAACCAGCGGTAATTGCATCCGCAATATCTCCTCTGATCAATATGCTGGCTCGGCCGCCGACGAAGTGGCCGATCCCCGGCCATGGGCCGAGCTGTTGCGGCAATGGTCCACATTCCACCCGGAATTCAGCTATCTGCCGCGAAAATTCAAAATTGCAGTCATCGCCAGCGCGGAAGACCGTGCGGCAATGCGCCTGCACGACATCGGCCTGGAACTGGTCAAAAAGGATGGCGAACTGGGCGCCCGCGTTTTTGTTGGCGGCGGCATGGGCCGCACCCCGATGATCGCGCCGGAGATCAACCCCTTTGTGAAAGCCGATGACCTGCTGAGCTATATTGAGGCGTGTTTGCGTGTCTATAACCGCTATGGCCGCCGCGATAATATGTACAAGGCACGGATTAAAATATTGGTCCATGAAATCGGTGCCGATGCCTATCGTGCGCAGGTGGAGGAGGAATTTGCCCATGTCAAAACATTGGGCATTGATCCGCCGATCGCTGAGTTTGAACGGATTTCTGCTTATTTCGCGCCGCCGGCTTTTGCATCTGATACAGGCGTAGAAGCTGACCGCAGCGATCCTGATTTTGCGCTATGGCTCGACCAAAATGTGAAAGCGCACAAACAAGCGGGCTATGCCATCGTCAATATCAGCCTGAAACCCATTGGCGGTATTCCCGGCGATGCCAGCGCGGATCAGATTGATGTTATGGCGGATATTGCCAAGCAATATAGCTTTGACGAACTGCGCGTTTACCCATGCCCAGAATATCGTCCTGCCCCATGTCGCCAAAAGCGATCTTTACGCGGTATGGACCGCGCTGCGCGATGCGGAATTGGCCGATGCCAATCTCGATTTGATCAGCGACATTATCGCCTGCCCCGGCCTTGATTATTGCAGCCTTGCCAATGCCCGCTCGATCCCAGTGGCGCAGAAAATCGCCACGCGGTTTGCGGATATGGACCGGCAACGCGATTTGGGTGAGTTGAAGCTTAAAATATCCGGTTGTATCAATGCCTGCGGTCATCACCATGCCGGTCATATCGGTATATTGGGCGTCGACCGGAAAGGCACCGAAAATTATCAGCTCACCTTTGGCGGTTCGGGCGCGGAGGATGTGTCGATAGGCAAAATTATCGGCCCCGGATTTGACGAAGACGGGGTTGTCAATGCGGTGGAAAAAGCGACCGAAGTTTACCGCAATCTGCGCACCGATGGCGAACGGTTCCTCGACACCTATCGCCGCGTCGGGCTGGATCCGTTTAAGGAGGCAATTTATGGTTGAATTTCGGTACCGTGATGATGAAGTGACCGAGCAGCCATCGGTTACCCTCGATGCGTTTTTGGACCAAAGCAACGCGACCGCGGTGCGTTTGGAACCGGATGATGATGCCCGAAAGCTGATCCCCCATCTGGACCGTCTGTCGCTTATCGAGGTTGCCTTTCCCGCTTTTCGTGATGGGCGCGGCTATAGCAGCGGGCGTATATTGCGAGAAGCCGGTTATACCGGAGAATTGCGTGCCCAAGGCGATATACTGGTCGATCAAATCGCTTTTATGCGCCGCTGCGGTTTTGATAGCTTTGCCCCCGAAGGCTCGCTCGATCCTGCGGCGGTTGAACGGGCGCTGGCCAATTATGATCACGCCTATCAGGGGGCAGCCGATGCTGTGACGGCCATCTGGAAATTGAGGCATGGATAATCCAGTCAAAGCCGCGCATCAGCTTGTAATAATGGCTGGAAGCGAACCTGAGCGTGAAAGGACCGCCGACCGTATCGACACCGGTCCGCGCTATTCCGCATCCGATGCGGTCCGGCTGAACAATATGTTTCGCGGCCGCGATACGGCCGAAATGCTAAGCGCCTGTTCGCCGATGATATGTTGGGCGATAGCGCGATTGTGTCGAGCTTCGGTGCGGAGAGCGCGGTATTGCTCCACCTTATCGGCAACATCAATCCTGCGGTGCCGGTTCTGTTCCTTGATACCGGAAAACATTTCCCCGAAACGCTCGCCTATCGTGACCTTTTGGTGCAGCGCATCGGGCTGACCAATTTGCAGAATATCGTTCCCGATGAGGCTTTGCTGCGCATCAAGGACGAGAGCGGCCTGCGCTGGTCCTATGATCCCGATGGCTGCTGCGATATCCGCAAGGTGATACCGCTTCGTTCCGCTCTCGCGCATTATGACGCACAATTTAGCGGGCGTAAGGCGTTTCAGGCCGAAAGCCGTGCCAATCTGCCGCGTTTTGAAATTGAGGAAGGCCGGCTCAAGGTCAATCCCCTGATTGATTGGACAAAAGAACGGATCGACGCCTATATCGCCGATCATAACCTGCCCCCGCATCCCTTGGTTGCCGATGGTTTTCCATCAATCGGATGCAGCCCATGCACCCACAAAGTGGCCCCCGGCGAAGATCCGCGTTCGGGCCGGTGGAAAGGATGGGACAAAACCGAATGCGGCATCCACACCGCGATCAGCAGCGATGATGACAACGCGAATGATCCGGTGTTCTAGGGACAGGGCCTAGGGTCTTGACCCTAAGTTGCTTTACCGAAAAAATAATCCTGCACGTCTTTGGCGATCCGCGCCGGGCGTAGGGTTTCGGCGTCGATGCAGCACCAGCTGGATTTAACCTCGGCCAGCACTTCTTCTCCGCGTTTGATCACGGTTTCATAAAATGACCGCGCCCCTTGCACCTTTTCCAATACGACAGTGGCGATGACATCATCATTCAGGAAAGCGGGTTTGCGGTAGGTGATTTCATGTTTCAGCGCGACCCAAAGATATTTAGCCGCAGTTTCCGGCGGGGCCAGCTTGTTCCAATGCGCCAGCACCGCTTCCTGCACCCAGCCAAGGTAACGGGCATTATTGACATGACCCATGAAATCAATGTCGTCGGCTTTTATGCCGATATTGTGAAAATGGGGGGTAGCTTCTGTCATAATTTTTTAATACCTAATGGCAATCACTTACATAGATGTAAATGAGAGGATTTTCCAGCCTCTATATTGGCAATAGGTCAATTTTATGTAACCCGGCAAAACCGGCGTAATTTCAATATCCATTGCCTGAAAAATCAAACGCTCAGGCTGATCTGGTCGAACCGGGACAGCGCCATAGCAGAGCGCCTTTACCCTTCGCCCTTAATCCTCATATTCGGCATATTGATCTTCGGCCAAGTCGCTGAACCGGGTGATTTTTGCTTCGAATTTCAACCGCACTTTACCTGTTGAACCGTGCCGCTGTTTGGCGACGATCAATTCAGAAATTCCATGGATGCGCGACATGGTTTCCTGCCATGCGGCATAAGCGCCTTCGTCATTATGGTCCGGCTCCTTAGCCGCTTCATAATAATCGCCGCGATAGATGAACCAGACCATATCGGCATCCTGTTCAATCGATCCCGATTCGCGCAAATCCGACAGCATTGGCCTTTTGTCATCGCGCTGTTCCACCGCGCGACTAAGCTGTGACAGGGCAATAACCGGAACCGCCAATTCCTTTGCCAATGTTTTTAGGCCCCGGCTGATTTCCGAAATTTCATTGACGCGGTTGTCATTCGCCCGCGAGGATCCCTGCAGCAGTTGAAGATAGTCCACGATGATCAGACCAATGCCGCGTTGCCGTTGCAACCGGCGGGCGCGGGTGCGCAACGCGGCGATGGAAAGCGCAGGCGTATCGTCGATAAACAAAGGCAAATCCTGAAGCTCGCGGCTGGCCCGGCTTAGTTCGCGGAAATCCTCCCGGCTTATTTTCCCCATACGCAGCAATTCGCTGCTGATCCCTGATTGTTCGGCCAGGATACGCGTGGCGAGTTGATCCGCGGACATTTCCAGGCTGAAAAAGCGACCTTTGCGCCAACGCGCTTTTCGTAGGGGATCTGATCCTCTTCCTCCCGCACCCAGCGGACCGCCGCATTAAAGGCGATATTGGTGACGAGAGAGGTTTTGCCCATGCCCGGACGACCGGCCAATATCACAAGGTCGCTATTATGCAGACCGCCGACTTTGCCATTGACGCTGTTCAGGCCGGTGGTCACGCCCGATAAATGCCCGCCCGATTGCAACGCTTTTTCGACATTACGGATGGCATCGGATGATGCGGACAGGAAACTTTTGGTGCCGCCGCTCTCACCGTCTCCCTCCGCCACTTTATACAGTGCGGATTCGGCCTGCTCAATTTGTCCTTTGGGGTCCACTGCCTCGCTCGTGTCGAGCGCATTTTCCACCAAAGTGCGCCCCACCGACACCAATTCGCGCAGCAGTGCCAGATCATATATCTGCCGTGCGAAATCACGGGCACCAAGCAACCCGGCACCGTCAGCGGTCAGCTTCACCAAATAGCCCGGCCCGCCCAATTCCAGAATCGATTCGTCCCGTTCAAAAAAAGGCTTTAGCGTTACCGGAGAGACCAGCATATTACGGTCAATCAGCCGCAATATCTGGTCATAAATGCGGCCGTGCAGTGGTTCGTAAAAATGTTCCGGCTGCAATTTGATCGATATATCCTCTATTATCCGGTTGTCGATCATGATTGCGCCCAAAAAGGCGGCCTCCGCCTCCACATTACGGGGCAGTTTAATCGCTTCGCCTTCATTGGCGGCGGCAAGTCTTAAAGGTTCGGCCATAACGCCTTATCACCCATATCAGCGACAAGGCGCAAGGGCGCTGCAAAATAATCTGGGGGCAGGTCTGTGGACAAAAACCAGATAAACTCTTGTCCCTGATGCCGGAACGGTTAACACAGGGATCATGAGCGATCCGCGCATCATAAAAGTTGAACTCGATGAAGCCACGATTTTGTGGCGCAATGCCGATATTGAGCAGGAACGGCGTGTGGCGATTTTCGATTTGATCGAAGAAAATATGTTCAAACCGCTGCGTCTGGTCGATGATGGCTATGCCGGACCATTTGCATTGAACCTGAGCGTTGAGGAGGGCCGTTTGGTGCTCGACATCCGGCGCGAGGACGGCCGCCCGCATGAAATGATCATATTGGGCCTAGGCCGTTTCCGCAGACCTGTGCGCGACTATTTTGCAATTTGCGACAGCTATTATCAGGCGATCCGCAAATCAACCGCAGCGGAAATAGAAACCATCGATATGGCGCGGCGCGGCGTGCATAATCAGGCCGCCGAATTACTGATTGAACGGCTGGAGGGAAAGGTAGAGGTTGACTTTCCCACTGCGAGACGGTTGTTCACGCTGATTTGCGTGCTGCACATCAAAGGCTAATAGTCCAAAAAAACCGCGATTCGTTTGGGTTCGCGAAAAATAAGATAGGGAAAATAGCAGGCCATGGCCGGCAAGTTTAATTTTAATTTCCGCATGATTGCGATTGTGGCCGCTGCCTTGCTCGGCCTGTTTGTGTTGTGGACCTATGCCCGCGGCTGGGCCCCATCGCGCGATGATTATGCGGTGCAGGGCATCGTCGTCAGCGATGAAAACGGCGCTCCCGACTGGCCTGCACTGGGCGCGACTGGCGTGGACTTTGCCTATTTGACCGCAACCGAAGGTGCGGTAAAGCGCGATAAGAGTTTTCAGACCAATATGAAGGGCGCAGGCGACGCCGGTATTCGCTTTGGTGCGCTCCACCATTTTGATATTTGCCGGTTGGCTTCGGATCAGGCCAATCTGTTCATTACCACCGTACCGCGTTCCAAAAACGCCCTGCCCCCTGCGGTGCAGCTTGATTTTTCCGATACCTGTACCGGGCGGCCTAATCGCGGCTTGATCCTGTCCGAACTCGCCACATTTTTGGGCCAGATAGAAGTGCATAGCGGCGTTCCGGCGGTGTTGTTATTGGACCGGAAATTTGAAGAGCAATATCAAATCAGCAAATCAATCGACCGCACAGTATGGCTGGAAAGCAACTGGTTCCTGCCCGACTATTCGGCCCGGCCATGGGTGATGTGGACCGCCAACAGCGCACGCAGCGTGGACGGCATCGATAGCCCTGTTCGCTGGGCGGTGGTGCGCAAATGAGCGCACAGATTGACCGTTTGATCGCGGCGGCACGTGCAGCGGCGCAAAACGCCTATGCCCCTTATTCCGGTTATCATGTCGGCGCGGCCTTGCTGTTATCAGACGGCACTATCATCAGCGCCGCCAATTTCGAAAATGCAAGCTATGGCATGACGTTATGCGCCGAAACTGTAGCGATTGCAAAGGCGAGCAGCGAGGGCAAGCTGGACCAGATATGCGCACTTGCCGTGATTGGCGGGCCAAACGGTCAAATCGGCATACACAGCGTCACCCCCTGCGGCCGGTGCCGGCAGATTATCAAGGAAGTGGCCGACATAACCGCAAGCGACATCCCTGTGCATTGCGCCCATGATGGCGGCTGTGATACGCACCGTCTGTCCGAATTACTGCCGCACGCCTTTGGCCCGGCCAATCTGAAATAAGCGAGAATATATGCCGATATTGTCCGATAAGTGGATCCGAACGAAGCCCGCCATGCCGGGATGATCGAACCTTTTGTTGAAGGGCAAAAGCGCGAAGGGTGTATCAGCTATGGCCTGTCCTCTTACGGCTATGATGCCCGTGTATCGGATGAGTTCAAAATCTTCACCAATGTCAACAGCAGCGTCGTTGATCCCAAGCAATTTGATCCCGATAGCTTTATCGACCGCAAAACCGATTGCTGCATCATTCCGCCCAACAGTTTTGCATTGGCCCGCACAGTTGAATATTTTCGTATTCCCCGCGACGTTCTGGTCATTTGCCTTGGGAAATCGACCTATGCCCGATGCGGTATTATCGTCAATGTCACGCCGCTGGAACCGGAATGGGAGGGTCATGTCACGCTGGAATTCAGCAACACGACGCCGCTTCCCGCAAAAATCTACGCCAATGAAGGCGCGTGCCAATTCCTGTTTTTGAAAGGCAATGAACCTTGCGAGGTCAGCTATGCCGATCGGTCGGGCAAATATATGGGGCAGCAGGGCGTGACTCTTCCCAAACTTTAATCCATAGCGGGTTGTAAATCAAAACCCGCTATGGAGAGAGACATGGACACGACCCGCGAATTTGACATCATTGTTTATGGCGCAACCGGCTTTACCGGTCGTCTGGTGGCCGAATATTTGTGCCAGCGTCAGGATGCCCCGAAATGGGCAATGGCGGGGCGCAGTCAAGAGAAGCTGGAGGCGGTGCGCGATGAAATTGGTGCGCCAGCGGACACGCCTTTGGTGGTCGCCGATGCGAGCGATGCGGCATCACTCGACGCCATGACGCGGCGTACACGGGTGATCATCACCACCGTCGGTCCCTATCAGCTGTATGGCAATGAACTGCTCGCCTCTTGCGTGAAAAACGGCACCGATTATACCGATCTGTCGGGCGAACCGGCGTGGATGCGGCAAAAAATTGACGAACATCTGGAAGCAGCAAAGGCATCAGGCGCCCGTATTGTGTTTTCATCCGGTTTTGATTCCATTCCCTTTGATCTGGGCGTGATGAACCTGCAAAAGCATTGCGCCCAAAAATTCGGAAAGCCTGCCCCCCGGATAAAGGGACGGATGCGGGCGATGCAGGGCACATTTTCGGGCGGCACCGCAGCAAGCCTGAAAGCAACCATGGCGGCGGCGGCTCAGGATAAAAATGTCATCGCCTATCTAACCAATCCCTTCAGCCTTGCGGGTGGATTTGAAGGACCGGAGCAACCGGCGGGCAACAAACCTTTGTTCGATGAGAAGCTGAACAGCTGGTGTGCGCCGTTCATTATGGCACCGATTAACACCAAAAATGTCCACCGGTCCAATGCGTTGATGGGTCATCCTTATGGAACAGATTTTGTGTATGATGAAATGGTGCTGACCGGCCCCGGGGAAAAGGGTGAGGCAGCGGCCAATTATGTCGCCAACACTCCAACCATGGGTTCCGACAAAGACCCGAAACCGGGCGAAGGGCCAAGCAAGGAGGAACGCGAAAACGGATTTTACGATGCTCTGTTCATCGCTGAATATCCGGACGGACAGACAGCAATGCTATCGGTAAAGGGCGACAAGGATCCAGGCTATGGTTCAACATCCAAAATGATTGCGGAGGCAGGCATTGCCCTGCTCGCCAGCGATACACCCGGCGGTATCTGGACGCCCGCATCCGCGCTGGGCGATACGTTGGTAGACAGCTTGCAACAAAGGGCGGGGATCAGCTTTACCATCGAGGCGTAGGTCAAGGGCATATCCCCCTTGAATCTGGTTTTGTGGAGTCACAATGGCCTCAACCCGTAAGCGATATTTTAGGGGGGGTTGACCCTAACCCTTCCCATTTCGATCAACCATGCCTAAATGCAGCTTATATGTTAAAGTCGCTGTTCAAACAAAAAAATAAGCTGCGCCCGATTGATATTGCTCAAATACCGGCGGGGAAACGTGTTTATGCGGTTGGCGACGTTCATGGCCGCAATGATTTGCTGAAGGAATTATTGCGCAAGATATTGGAAGATGACCATAATCGCGGCCCCGCAGAGATGCAAATCATCATGCTCGGCGATCTGGTGGACCGCGGCCCGGATAGCGCGGGGGTTATCGACACGGCGATGGCGCTGAAGGACTGGAAACCCGAAACCCGATTTTTAACCGGGAATCATGAAGAGGTGTTTTTAGATGCCATTCAAAGCGGTGATCCTAAATCCGTTCGCTTCTTCGTCCGCATCGGCGGAGAAAGCACAATTCTGTCCTATCCAATCAGCCGTAAGGATTATCTAAAGCTTGACATGAAAGAGCTGACCGAAAAACTTCCAGCGCTTATTCCGCAAAAGCATATTGATTTTCTGAATAGTTTTGAGGACCAAATTATCATCGGTGATTATGTCTTTGTTCATGCCGGAATCCGGCCCGGCGTTGCGCTGGAGGATCAGGAGACGAGGGATTTGCGCTGGATACGCGGCGTATTCCTGAATCATAAAGGCGATTTGGAAAAGGTCGTTGTCTATGGCCATACGATCAACAAGGATGTCGATGAAGCCCGCAGCCGGATAGGTATTGATACCGGCGCTTATGATACTGGAAAATTAACCGCAATCGGCCTTGAGGGCGGCGAACGCTGGTATCTGCAAACCGGCGAGAAAAAAAAGGACGGTAAAAAATCGGAGAAAAAAAAGGCGGGTTAATTTTCCGCCCGCCATCTTCCCCAAATCCTCCTTGCATCTGCCCTGTCCATCCGGCAGCTTGGCCTTATGAAAAAACTCCCTTTATATATCGCTAGCGGCGCTGCGCTTCTGGCCGCCTGCCCCGCCACTGCCAAAGATGCGCCCGATGCGGATTCCCTGAAAACCACAGTCGAAAAACTGGTCAGCTTTGGCACAAGGCATACATTATCCTCCCCCGATCATCCCACCCGCGGTATTGGTGCGGCGCGGCGATGGGCGGCAGCAGAATTTCGAAACATCGCAAAAAGTTGTAACGGCTGTATCGCAGTCGAAAATATCGACCGTGTTTTTCAGGGCCGCGTGCCCCGGACGGTGCAAATGTTGTCAACGTGCTGGCGGTGCAAAAGGGCAAAAGAGGGTGGGATCATGTAATCATCGTCGCCGGTCATATTGATAGCCGCGTCACCGACCCCATGAACTTTACCGATGACGCTCCTGGCGCAAATGATGATGGCAGCGGCACGGCATTGGTGATCGAAGCCGCCCGCGTGCTAGCAGGGGAGGAGATGGAGGCCACCATCGTTTATGCGCTACTATCTGGCGAGGAACAGGGGCTTTGGGGCGGGACTTTGCTGGCTGAAACGGCAAAAGAGCGCGGCTGGAAGGTGTCCGCCATGCTCAACAATGATATTGTCGGCAACAGCACCGGCACCGATGGCCGAGTGGTCAATGACAGGGTGCGCGTGTTCAGCGAGGGAATCAGGGCATCGGAGGATATAGAGGCAATGATGACCCGGCGCGGCAGCGGAGGCGAGGATGATGGCCCCTCCCGCGCCCTGATGCGCGCCGCCGCAAGGGTTGCGGAAAAAGAGGAAACCACCGGGTTACAAGTGTTCGGCGTGCGCCGCCCCGACCGTTTCCGGCGCGGCGGCGACCATTTGCCCGCATTGGAACTGGGCTATCCAGCGGTACGATTTACCGTTGGCGTTGAAAATTATGTGGGGCAGCATCAGGATCTGCGCAGCGCAGATGGTCTGGAATATGGCGATACAGTGGACAAAATGGACTTTGACTATCTGACCCGTGTTACCGCGCTCAATATCGCCACTATACGCGAATTGGGCACTGCGCCGCCCGCGCCCGAAACCGCATCCTTGGGCGGCGCGGTCTCCTCTGATACTATCGTCTCATGGCAAAGTGTTGAGGGCGCGGCTTGGGGTATAAAATCTATTGGCGGCGCAGCGACAGCCGCGACTGGGAAGAAAGCCGGATGGTCTCCCCCGATCAGAATAGTGCCACTTTGGAAGGCGTGATTGTTGACGATTATTTTGTCGGCGTCGCAGCGGTCAGCGAATCGGGCGCGGAAAGCATCATCACCTTCGCCGGGTTACCGCCGCGGGAATAGGCGCAGGCGTTTAGCCATAAACAAAAAAGGCGGCGCTCTCTCGTTGCGCCGCCTTATTTGTTACTGCTGGGTGTAATAACTTGTTTCAGGCCACTTGGGGTTGCGGCGCATCGTCCACATCCATATCGCGCAACACATAACCGCGGCCCCATACGGTTTCGATGTAATTTTCACCGCCGCAGGCCAGCGCCAGTTTCTTGCGCAGCTTACAAATGAAAACGTCGATAATCTTAAGCTCTGGTTCGTCCATGCCGCCATAAAGATGGTTCAAAAACATTTCTTTGGTCAGCGTCGTGCCTTTACGCAGGCTAAGCAGTTCGAGCATCGCATATTCTTTGCCGGTCAAATGCACACGGGCGCCGTCGACTTCAACGGTTTTGGCATCGAGGTTCACCGATAGCTTTCCGGTGCGGATCACCGATTGCGAATGGCCTTTGGAACGGCGCACAACCGCATGGATACGGGCAACCAGCTCTTCACGGTGGAACGGTTTGGTAACATAATCGTCCGCGCCAAAGCCAAAGGAGCGGACCTTGCTGTCCATCTCGCTAATCCCCGATAGGATCAAAACTGGCGTCTGCACTTTCGCAACGCGCAGTTTTTTCAAAACATCATAACCATGCATATCGGGCAGATTCAGATCGAGCAGGATAATGTCATAATCATATAGCTTGCCCAGATCGAGGCCCTCTTCCCCCAGATCGGTGGTGTAGACGTTAAAACCTTCTGTCGCGAGCATCATTTCGATTGCTTTTGCGGTTGTTGGCTCGTCTTCTATCAATAATACTCGCATCCGGTAAAACCCCTCATGCTATTTGCGTCCCCCAACCCCATTTGACCGCCCTTAAAAGAAGGGCAAATCAGAATGGCGTTGGTATTTATTAACCATAAGGGAAATGAACTGAAAAGGTTAATTTGTCGTTAACGCAGAGATTCCGGCGAGTCGCACGGCGTTGAATCGTTAAGAAACGAGTCATTTCTGCGGGTTTCGGAGGAAATGATAGCGCTAAAAAAAATTACGAAAAAAATGCAATCAGCGGCCAATTTTGCCGCTACTCTTGCCAAATCAGTGCGCCAAACCCACATGATTGTCATTCCAGCGGCCTTCTTTCCCCGCTGATGCATGGTGTTATTTATGACTATAACTTCGCTTCAATCCAAATCCGCGACCGTTCATGTCCGTCCCTTTATATCGCTTGGCAAAGCGGATCATGGCTGGCTTAAGGCCAATCATCATTTCAGCTTTGCCAGCTATTATGATCCCGAACGCATGGGTCAGGGCCATATCCGTGTGTGGAATGACGATGACATTGCACCGCAATCGGGTTTCCCCCCGCATGGCCATGACAATATGGAAATCATCACCTATGTGCGCGAAGGCGCGATCACCCACCGCGACAATATGGGCAATACCGGCCGCACAATGGCCGGTGATGTACAGGTGATGAGCGCGGGCACCGGGGTGCAGCACAGCGAATATAATTTGGAAGATACGCCCTGCCGCCTTTTTCAGATATGGATAGTGCCACGCCAACGGAACGTTGCCCCGCGATGGGATCAACGGCAATTTCCGGGAAAAACGGATGGAGGCTTTAATATATTGGCCAGTGGCTATGACGATGATGACGCCCTTATGATCCATGCCGATGCCCGTGTGCTTGGTGCCAAATTGGTTAAGGGCAATAGCATTGCCCATGATATAGCAGAGGGGCGCAATGCCTATTTGGTGGTTTCGAAAGGCCGCATCTCCATTGGCGAAACGATGTTAACCGAACGCGATGGCGCAGCGATTTCGGCCGGGCATTTGCAAATTACTGCGCTCGAAGACGCTGAACTGGTGATGGTCGATAGCGTCTGATCGCATTTGCTGCCTATGTCCTACATTCTGCCCGATCATGCCATGGAAGAGAGCTTCCTCGCCGCCACTGGTCCTGGCGGGCAGAATGTGAACAAGGTTGCCACCGCCTGCCAATTGCGCGTTGATATATTTGCGCTCGGCCTTGCGCCCTATGCCTTTCGCCGCCTCAAGGAACTGGCGGGCAGCAAAATGACTATAAACGGCGAGCTAATTGTCACCGCGCGTAGCCATCGTAGCCGCGAGGCAAACCGCGAAGAGGCCAGACGGCGGGTCATCATGCTGATCGACGCGGCGCATATACGTCAGGCGCGGCGGGTTAAAACTCGGCCCAGCCGTGCGGCAAAGAAGAAACGGGTCGACACCAAAAAGGGACGCGGCGCGGTTAAAAAGAACCGCAGTAAACCGGTCCTGGACTAATGCCTTGCTGGCGCTTGGCTGGCTCTTAGCTGGCACTTGACTGATAGGGGCCAACAGATAAAGGCTAGTACCCATGTTTAGTTTCAATATTGATCCCGCCGCTTCCAAAGCCGAATTATATGCAGAAATGTTGAAAGCCGCAGATGCCCTGACCGAAGGAGAGACGGACGGCGTTGCCAATATGGCGAACATCGCTTCGCTGCTTTGGCAGTTTCTGCCCAATCTGAACTGGGCTGGCTTTTACCGTATGGGCCGCAATGTCGCGGGCGAAGATGAATTGGTGCTTGGCCCATTCCAAGGCAAAGCCGCCTGCATCCGCATCCCTTTGGATAAAGGGGTCTGCGGCGCGGCGGCGCGGAGCGGAAAGGCGCAGCTTGTTGACGAGGTCCACGCCTTTCCTGGCCATATTGCCTGCGACGCCGATAGCCGGTCGGAATTGGTTGTGCCGGTATCACGCGGCGGAACGGTTATCGCTGTAATTGACCTAGACAGCCCTGTTCCGGCGCGATTTGACGATAGCGATGCTGCCGGAATTGCCGCTTTGGCCACTTTATTATCGGACAGGATTTAGCGCCAAGCGGCAAACTGCCTCATTTTGAGACAGGCGCGGCGTGAAAGCTTGTTTTTGCGTTCAGTGAATTGGATTCACTAATAAAAAAATGTTAATGCTTTCTTAACTACTTGCGCCGTTCTTGGCTGCGAGCGGTCAATGATTAGGGAGCCGTTAACCATGAAGAAGCTTATTTTGCAGGCGTTGCGAGCAGCGCCATGATGCTGGCCATAGCGCCCGCCAGTGCCGCCGAGTCGTTTTCGGCATCATCAAAAGCGAGGGTGTCCTCAAC
>JAAURJ010000091.1 GCA_012032285.1 Sphingomonadales bacterium | reverse complement strand
AGGTTCGGTCCATCTTCCAAATCTTTCCATTCGTCACAAGGCGCGCATTTGGAAAAACAGGATGAATGTCACCGCCCAAATCGAGGCAAAGACCGGCCAGCCAGGCAGGGCACGCCCGCCCAGATGCGCCGATATGCTGATGCTTGCGGCAGAAAAAACCAGCAGCAATAAGCCGGTTTTGAAAATCGGGAACCGTTCGGCCTGATAGATCCAGAGCCGCTGCGTCAAATTCGCCCCTGCCTTTGGATGGCGCAGCGTCTGCATCAACGCAGCCGTGCCAGTTTATGATGGGCGTGGGTGAAATGCCCAGCAGATATGGCGGCGACAATCGAAATTTCCCCGCACATACAGGCGCTGGCGATCACTTCGGCAAGCGCATCGGCATGGCCCGATCCTCTCAAGCCCATTAGGTCCAAAGCCGCCGACTGGCTGGGCAGGGCAGTGCCGCCGCCCACCGTGCCGACCAATATATTGGGCATGGTGACAGAAAAAAACAGGCCGCCCTCCCGCCGCTCCATACGGGTAAAGCCAACCGAGGATTCGGCGACGCAGGCGGCATCCTGTCCGGTGGCGATATAGATAGCGGCAAGCGCGTTGGCATAATGGGCCTGCGCCCCCAATTGCCCGCTCAATATAGATCCCAGCCCCGCGACCCGGCTATAAGCCATCATCTCATCGGGATCGGCGCGCAGATATTTGCGGATCAAATCATCGGCTAAGGTCACGCTTGCCGTCACTTTGCGGCCCCGCCCGCTGTGCATTCCTAGATAGCTTGCTTTCTTGTCGCCGGAAAAATTGGCCTCCACAAACCAATGCAGCGGTTTCACGGGGCAATTTTCGATGATATGATTGCATAATGCCTGTGTCGCCACCGTCACCATATTCTGCCCCGCCGCGTCACCGGTGGTATAGCGGCACATAAGGAAGACCATGTCCACATCCATAATCGGCTCAATCTGGATCAGCTTACCATGGCGGGTGGTGGCCTCAGCCGCAGATTTCAGCGCCGTCTCATTTTCGGCAATCCAGTTGATGAAATGCCCGCAGGTCAGCATATCGGGAAAGATAAAGGCAGGCGTGCGCAGCACCCCTTCACGGATGACGGCGGCGGAAATGCCGCCCGCTTTTGAACAAATTTCCGCGCCCCTGCCATAGGATGCAACCAGCGCGGCCTCCGATGTGGCCATCGGCACAAAATAATCGCCCGCCGCGTTTAACCCGTTGACCCGCAAAGGCCCGATAACACCCAGCGGCAATTTGGTGGTGCCGATATAATTTTCGATATTGGCGGCGTAATCGCCCGCCCTTGCCACCGACAGGCTGTCAGCCAATTCGGCTTTGCCCGCTTCGCTGATCCCTGTATCGGCCTGCAATCTTTGCCAAATAGCGGCAACAGTTTTTTCATTGGCGGATTGGCGCATCGGCATTTTTTTGGGTGGGGGCGCATTGGATGGCCCCAATCGTCCCTGAAAACCATGCTGGGCCAATTGCGTGCGCAGCGATTGTAACAATTGATGCACGCTATCCGGCAACAAACTCATGCAATAACCCTTAAACCCTATCCAAAACCGTTAGCGGTGGCTACCAATGCTAACTATTGATGAAAAAAACTGACTTGCAAAGAAATATATGGCGGACACATTAAAGCATCGCTGGAGCATCGGGCATAATTATATGACCGGAATCACCTTTGCCATGTGGATGCGGTTGCTGTTGGAAAATGATTTCCACATATCGCCGCCATATTGGCACAGGGCCGCCTTTATCACCGCCGCGAGCATGATGAACAGCCTGTCCGCGGCGGCCGAAAAATGGCGCTATGGCAAGGCAATAGAGGCGGTAAAGGTTGAACAATCGCCGCTATTCATCCTGGGCCATTGGCGCAGCGGCACGACATTGCTGCATGATTTATTGGCGCAGGATGATGCGCAGTTCAACTATGCCAACACCTATCAGGTGGTCAATCCGATGACATTTTTGACCACTGAAAACTGGATTACCCGGCTTTCTCCATTTTTGGTGCCGCCAACGCGGCCGATGGACAATATGGCGCTAAAATTCTCCTCGCCGCAAGAAGATGAATTTGCCCCGCTTTTGATGACGCTCAAATCACTTTATCTAGGCACCAGCTTCCCCAAGCGAGAGGCGGAATATGAAAAATTTCTGTCTTTTCGCGGTGCGAACCGCGCAGATGTAGAGGCATGGAAAGCGGCGCTTTACTATTTCTGTCAGAAATTATCGCTGAACGATGGCCGTGCGCTTTTGCTGAAATCGCCGCCGCACACCGCCCGTATCCGCACCATATTGGAAATTTTTCCCAGCGCACGGTTTGTCCATATCCACCGCGATCCTTACCGCGTGTTCCAATCCCAACGGCATTTTTTCGATACGGCGGGCTGGTACACCTATTTACAGCGGCCCAATTTGCCCGGCATTGATGAAGGCATATTGCAAAGGCATGAGGCGATGTATGATGCCTTTTACGAAGATTTGCCGCTCATTCCCAAAGGGCATTTTTGTGAACTGCGCTTTGACGCGCTGGAGGCCGACCCGGCGGGACAAATGCAATCTGTTTATGACCAATTGGGATTGCCGGGTTTTGGCGATTATCAACCCAAGCTGCTTCGCTATCTGGATTCGATCAAAGGTTACCGGAAAAATGATTTCCTAAACCTGACAGAGGAGGAAAAAGCGTTGGTTTATGACCGCTGGCGCCGCAGTTTTGACCTTATGGGTTATCCCCGATAATGTCCGAGGCGGCCGCCAAAGCGCCTGGCCCTTCAGGAAGCGTGCTATGGGGTAATTTGGCGCCATTTCAGGCGGCCCCTGCAACCTTCCTGTTGACCACCGCCGCGCAGCATGGCGATATCGCACGGCTGCGCTTTGGGCCTTACCGTGCTTATTTGCTCAATAGCCCCGATTATATCCATCATGTGCTTGCTAAAAACGCCTCTAACTATGACAAAAACACCCGCAGCGTTGCGCAAATTAAGGAAATGTGCGGCGACAGCCTATTGTCTGCGAACAAACCGGCATGGCAGCGGCAACGCCGGTTGATCCAGCCGGTGTTTCGGCCGCAATATCTGGAAAGCATCATTCCTGCTATCGATGCGGAATTAACGGCGATGCTGGACCGGTGGAGCGCGGCAGCAAAGATAGGGCAGTCAATAAATATCGTGGCCGAAATGCTGCACCTGATGATCTGCAGTGCGGCAAAAATGCTGTTTTCCACCAGCATCGATGCCGCGCGGATCGAAGCGGCGCTGACCATCATCTTGGACGACACATGGCGGCGTTTGCAGGCACCTGTTGATCCGTCTTTCCTATCGCCATATTTCCACCGCCGCGCGTTCAAGCGGGCCAAAGCCGAAATCGATGCTATCATGCTGTTGGTGATAAGCGAAAGGCGCAGCATTGCGGTGCAAAAAGACGATCTGCTTACCCGATTGCTGTCCGCGCATGAGGCGGAGGGCGAAGCGAAAATGTCGGATACAGAGCTGCGCGATGCGGCGGTGACACTGCTTTTGGCAGGGCATGAAACCACGGCCAATGCGCTGTCATGGGCCTTTATCGAAATCGCCCGCGCCCAGAATGATTTGATGGCGCAATATCACCCGGCGCAGATATTTGCCGAAACGCTGCGGCTGTATCCGTCCATCTGGATCATGGAAGGCGGGCAATCGCAGGGGACAGCATAGGCGGATACCGGGTCGAGCGCGGATCAATGA
>JAAURJ010000054.1 GCA_012032285.1 Sphingomonadales bacterium | reverse complement strand
ACCAGGTGCCACGGCGGCGCCGCCAAAAGCCGCCGCCCCGTCATCCGCGCCCCCGCCGTCGCGGCCCACGCTATGTCTGCATAATTTCCACCAGATGGTCGATGCCGGGCACTGTAATTTCAAATCATCGCGCATTGACAAATGCGATGCGGCCATAAGCGCGGCCATTGTGTCCATATCATTTGCCGACAGCGCCAGCGCCATATCCAATGTCCGTTGATTTTCGGTAATGATATGCCGGGCGCGGCGATAGACGACATCGTCCATTTGCGCCCGATTTGCCTCCAGCATCGCCCTATCCGCATCGCGCAGCGCTTTGACGCCCAAAATCCGGGCCGCATCTTCGCATTGCCGCCGCCGGTCATTATAATGGCCGCCGACATTGTCATGGGTGATGCCGCTTTGCACGATGATTATGGCAATATCATCGGGGATAGGAACCGGCGATAGGGCCAGAGTGCGGCAATCAATGGCAAGCGCATGGTCCTCATGCCCGGCGGCGGAGATTAGCTGATCCATGATCCCGCATTGGCACCCGGCGAAATCATTTTCCGCCTTTTGCCCCAGCAAGGCGATTTTTGTGGGGTCAAGACCCTGCAAATCCCAAAGATGCTGCATCATCGTTGCCAAAGCGACCTCCAGTGATGCCGATGAGGACAGGCCGGAACCAAGCGGTATATTGCCCGAAATCGCAATGTCTGTGCCGCCTATGGCATGGCCTGCATCCTGCATAATCTTTACCACACCGCGCACATAATTCTGCCAGGCTGAACCGGGCAGAGCCATAATCGGCGCATCCAGCGCAAAACGATCCTGTGCCGCGCCAAAATCGGCGGCGATGACGCGGATGGTGCGGTCCTCGCGCTTTGATGCAGCAACCACCGTTTCCCGGCCAATCGCGCAAGGCAAGACAAAACCATCATTATAATCAGTATGCTCACCGATCAAATTAACGCGGCCGGGTGCGCGAACCATGCATTCAGGCTCATGTCCGATTAACCGGTTATGGGCGGCGCGGGCCGATTTATCGGGGGTCATGATGCGTTAATTCTTTCTGTAATGAGGGCCAGCTGCATCGCGCAGCAATGCCGCCGCCTGTTCCGGGGTCAGGTCGCGCTGGGGCTCGGCCATCATCTCATAGCCGACCATGAATTTACGGATTTCGGCAGAACGCAGCAAGGGGGGATAGAAATGCGCGTGCAATTGCCAATGCGAGTCATCCTCTTGCCCAAAAGGCGCACCATGCCATCCCATGGAGTAAGGGAAGGAGCATTGAAATAGATTGTCATAAGCGCAGGTCAGCCGCCGTAAAGCAAGCGCCAGATCATCGCGCTGAACGTCGGTCAGGTCGGTCATGCGCAGCACGGCAAAACGCGGCAGCAGCAATGTCTCAAACGGCCAAGATGCCCAAAAGGGCACGATGGCGATCCAATGTTCGGTCGCTACCACAGTGCGGGTTCCGTTTGCACTTTCGTGCATCGCGGTTTGTAGCAGCATCGGCGTGCCATGCGCCGCCATCCATTCCCGTTGATTGCGGTCTTCGGCGGCAGGAAGGCTGGGCAGGGCGGATTGTGCCCAAATCTGTCCATGGGGATGCGGGCTGGAACAACCCATCATCGCGCCCTTATTTTCGAAAATCTGCACCCATTGATATATCCGGCCCAATTCGGCGGATTGATCCGCCCAGCAATCCACCACCTTGCGGATTTGCCCTGCCTCTAATTCAGGCAGGGTCTTGCTATGGTCAGGGGAGAAACAGATCACCCGGCATTCGCCTGTCACCTGTTGCGTCAGAAAAAGCGGGTCGGCCTCTATTGTTTGAGCTGTTGCTTCTGGCGCATCGGATGTCAGCGCGGCAAAATCATTTTTGAAAACATAAATATCGCTATAATCGGGGTTAACATCGCCGCTGATCCGGCTATTGCCGGGGCATAGATAGCAACCGGGATCATGGCTGTGCATAGGGACAATATCGGGGGTGTCGACCTGCCCCTGCCACGGTCTTTTCCCACGTTGCGGCGATACCAGCACCCATTCGCCCGAAAGCGGATTATACCGGCGGTGGGGATTTTCGGGAGGCTTTTCGGTCATTGCGATTTCTCAAAATTGGTCTTTGCCGCAGCTGTGTATCAGCCGCTATGCCTTTGGCATAGGCCCGCTGTTACGCCGTTCATTTGCCCATTGCAACGGGGCCGGAAAAGCGGCTACTACAGCGGTCATGAGGAACCTATTGATACCCGTAATAATCGGCCTGTCACTTTCCCCTGCGACCGCAAGGGCAGAGGTCAAGGAAAGCAGCGCCGCCGGCTTTGTCATCATCCATAGCGCAGAGGTTGACGCCGCCCCCGCCGAAATATGGGCGCGGCTTATATCGCCCAAGGATTGGTGGAACAAAGCGCATAGCTGGTCGGGCAGTAGCGACGGATTTTATATCGATGCGCAGGCCAATGGTTGTTTTTGTGAATTATTTCAGGAAAAGGGCGCAGACGGAAAGCTGAAAACAGTCGGCAGCGTTGAACATATGCGCGTCATATTTTCGCAGCCCGGCAATGTGCTTCGGATGCAGGGCGCACTTGGCCCGTTACAATCCGAAGCGGTAACCGGCACCTTTACAGCGGCGATGTCCCCCAACAAAGGAAAGACGGGAACAAGGCTCAGCTTCTCCTATGTTGTGGGCGGCTATATGCGCTATAATGTCGATGAGATAGCCCCTGCCGTAGACAAGGTTTTGGCGGAACAGTTTGCTGGCCTTATTAAACCGTTCAAGGCTGTGGGGGCAATTGAGGATAAAGCCACAAACTGGTCATTGGATCTGGATGGCCTTGGCATTGGTGAGGCAAAGGATCAGGGCGACGATAAAAGCGTTACGGATAAGATGAAAAAACCCGATGAGAAGAAAATTGACGCAAAGGACAAGGTCAATGATAATAAGCAAAAGCCTGCGGCTTCGCCCGTAAAGAAAGAAAGATAATTGGCGCAGCAAAGCAGGTCAGCCGCAGCCATCAGCAAAAAGAAAGCGGCAACAAAGCTGACCGAAATTGGATGGTGTGAGCTGGTGGATATTCCGAGCCTAGGGCTGGATAAGGTTCATGCCAAAATGGACAGCGGCGCGGCAACATCCTCCATTCACGCGACGCGGATAAAGGCGTTTGAACGCGGCGGCGAACCATGGGCCGAATTTTCCTTTCACGCTAGTGCGAAAGACCATGTTATACGGCTTCAGGCCCCGGTGATAGACCGGCGCATGGTGCGTAGTTCCAATGGCAAGGAACAGCTTCGTTATGTCATCGCGGCGCAATTGAAATTGGGTAATTTAATTTGGAATGGACAGTTGACCCTCGCCAACCGGGGGTCGATGGCGTTCCCGGTGCTGATCGGGCGGCGGGGACTGAAACGGGGTTTTCTGGTCAATAGCAGCAAAAAATGGATGCTGGGCAAGCCGGAATAATATACAAGGATAAAGGATAATTCATGAAAATTGCAATGTTGGCCCGGAATCCGAAGCTATATTCCCATCGCCGCTTAAAAGAAGCGGCAGAGGAGCGCGGGCATGAGTTGGATATCATCAACACGCTGCGCTGCACGATGAATATTACATCGCACCGTCCCACGGTGCTGTATAATGGGGAAACATTGAAAGGGTATGATGCGGTCATTCCCAGAATTGGGGCGTCAATTACGCATTATGGCTTGGCCGTGCTGCGTCAGTTTGAAATGGGCGGTGTATGGCCGCTTAATGAAAGCGTCGCTATTGGCCGGTCACGTGACAAGCTGCGTTCGATGCAGATATTTGCCAAACACGGACTAGGCCTGCCGGTGACCGCCTTTGCCCATGATCCCAAGCAAACCGATGAGGTGATGAAAATTGCGGGCGGCGCTCCGGTAGTGATCAAATTGCTGGAAGGAACGCAGGGCATTGGCGTCGTTCTGGGCGATACCGAACGCTCGGCCAAGTCGGTGATAGAGGCGTTTCGCGGCGCCAATGTAAACATATTGGTGCAGGAATTTATCAAGGAAGCAGGCAGCAGCGATATTCGTGTTTTCGTTGTCGGCGGCAAGGTGGTGGCTTCCATGATGCGCACCGGCGCGGAGGGCGATTTTCGATCCAATCTGCATCGCGGCGGGACCGCCAAGACAATCAAAATTACGCCTGAAGAACGCTCCACCGCTATTCGCGCGGCCAAGGTGATGGGGCTGAATGTCGCAGGCGTCGATCTGTTGCGATCGAACCACGGCCCGGTGATTATGGAAGTGAACAGCTCGCCGGGGCTGGAGGGGCTTGAAAATGCGACCGGCAAGGATGTTGCGGGCATCATAATCGACTTTATCGAAAAAAACGCCAAGGCCGGCAGCACCAAGACCAAGGGTAAGGGGTGAGCGGAATAACGAGTGACGTGTAATGTGTGGCAAGAACAGCTATAATCTGTTTTTGAACCACTGGATCACTCCCCGGCTCCGCAATTAACGCTCTGGCTGACAATATTATATTCCTCACCAACAGAGGTCATCCATAAGGTCATGTCTCCTTTGCCATAGGAGTAGCGGCAAAATCCATATCCGGTGCCGGAACAGGATTCGACTTCGCTTATTCCTAGGCGGAGCAAATGTTCGGCTCCGCCATCCTTGTCACCCAAGGGTTTCCAACCAGCTTTCAGAAGCGCATTGCGGCCATCGGTGATTTTCTTGCCATAAATATTGGGCACTATCGCTTCGTCACTGCAATAGCTTTCCTGTTCGGGAAGCGGCATAATTTCCGCTATGCCATCATTAACAGTAAGCTTCGCCAGCGGCGCATAGGGGCCATTGCCGTCATTGATATAATATTCGCCGCTTTTCCCGCTGATCAGGCTGATTGAACCAAGGACAAGATCTGCGCCTTTTACCGAATAGGCGATGGCGGCCAGATTCCCGTCATTGAACAGGGCTATATTGCCGTCCTTGGCAAAGCATATGCCGCTGGTGCCTAGTTCAAATGAAGAGGTGAAGCTGACCAGTTCCAAATTGCCGTCCTGATATTCATTGGTAACAAGCCACCCAGCCTTACCGATAAATTTCGCATGACGCCCGGGATTATCAAGCAGATAATGGCTGCAGTAATCCGCGCCTTCCGGCGAAACGGGATTGCCCGGCAGGAAGCGGCTCTGGCTAACCTTTATGCCGGGTGTATGGGATATGAATATAGGCGCTGAATTTTCTGCATCTGTTGCATATTTCATCCATTGCCAAGGCAAGGGATGTTCCGTCTGTAATGTATAAAGTCAGCATTGTTACCGCAGCCCAAAAATATGGTTTCATTATCCGGCCTTCCCCTAAATCACTTCATCCTCGTCAAGCATCGCATTGCTGAGCACGGCATCATTGATTGCGTCCATCCTCTCCTCGACATAGGCGAAGATGCGCACTTCGGCGATGTGCAATATGGCATCGCCCTGATTAACAATGGGCAGCGTCGCGTGGCCGATGATGATGCCGTCTGCTGGCGCGATCAGCTTTTCTTCCTCTTGGCCGAAAATATCGCTGATTATAGCCAGCGTGTCGCCTTTTTTGAAAGCGTCGCCCGACACCGCCTGTAACCGGCACACCCCGCCGCGGCTGGCGCGCAGCCATGCGTCTTTGGTCACCTGCGCGGGCGGAGCAGGGATTTTGCCTAGGCTTTTGGTTTTAATCATGCCCAATTGGCGCATCACCCGTAATATGCCGTTGACGCCGGTGCGGATGGACAATTCATCAAAGCGCAGACCCTCACCCGCCTCCAGCAAAAGCATATCGACGCCGTCGCCTTTTGCAATTTCGCGCAGTGACCCGTCGCGCAAAGGGGCTTCAATCAACGCCGGTGCGCCAAATTCCAACGCCAGCTTTTTCAATCTGGCATTACCCGCTGCTATCCGTATTTGCGGAAGGTTGTAACGGTGGATTGCCGCGCTGTGGATGTCGATGCCCAGTTCGCATTTCGTGACGATTTCGGTGTAGAAAATACTGGCAAGCTGCGATGCCAATGATCCGCGTTCGGAGCCTGGGAAGCTTCGGTTCAAATCGCGGCGGTCTGGCAAATAGCGGCTATGGCTGATAAAACCGTACATATTGACCACAGGCACGAATAATATGGTGCCTGCGATATGTTTAGGATTAAGCTTTTTCATCAACCGGCGGATGATTTCGGTGCCGATAATTTCGTCCCCGTGGATGGCGCCGCTGACAAAAATCACGGGGCCGTCCTCCTTGCCATGGAAAATCCGCGCCTCCAGCTGCGCCTGCATTCCGGCGGACAGATCGCTGACCGGAATGGCGATTTTTTCGGCCTTGCCCGCAGCCACATTTTGCCCGGCCAATTGGAACGCTGCTCTTGCCATTATATTTCCCCTGAACCCTTTTCCCGATGAAGCTGCTCGATGAAGCTGCTATGCTAATCAATAGAGCCGACGGCAAGCAAAATTGCGCAGATCAGGCGGGGGAGCGGCTTGACAAGAGGGGCGACTCGCAGTAATGCGCCGTTACTTCCGAATAACTGGTGAAGCCAGCAGCGCTTTCTTTGCGTCCGCTGGTTTTGTGCGTTTCGGAACGTAGAGCGATGAGATAAAGCCTCAATCCCGGGCGCTTTGTGGAGCTAAGGAGTATAGATAAGTGGCACGTATTGCCGGAGTTAACCTCCCAACAAATAAGCGCGTGATCATCGCGCTGACTTATATCCACGGTATTGGCCGGACCAAAGCCGTCGAGATTGCTGACAAGTTGAAAATTGATCATGCCCGCCGAGTTCAGGATCTTTCGGATGCCGAAATCCTGCAAATCCGTGAAACCATTGATGCGGATCATACCGTAGAAGGTGATCTTCGCCGTAACACGTCAATGAACATTAAGCGCTTGATGGACCTGGCCTGCTATCGCGGCCTGCGCCACCGCAAGGGCCTTCCTGTTCGTGGCCAGCGTACGCATACCAATGCGCGCACCCGCAAGGGTAAGCCAAAGGCGATTGCAGGCAAGAAGAAGTAATCGGCTGTATTGCCGGTTATGCTGTCTGAATATTTCAGGCGCTTATCACCAAAGAATTTATACAGGAAATCTGAATCATGGCACGTGAACCACAAAGAATTAAGCGGCGCGAGAGGAAAAATATCTCCGCCGGTGTTGCCCATGTCAACGCCAGCTTCAACAACACAATGGTGACCATCACCGACGCGCAAGGCAATGCCATCAGCTGGTCATCGGCCGGTATGATGGGCTTTAAAGGCTCGCGCAAATCCACGCCCTATGCGGCGCAGGTTGCAGCCGAAGACGCCGGCAAAAAAGCCGCCGAACATGGCGTGCGCACTTTGGAAGTGGAAGTCAAAGGTCCGGGATCGGGCCGTGAATCCGCATTGCGCGCTTTGCAGGCTGTTGGGTTTAACATCACTTCTATTCGTGATGTGACGCCGATACCGCATAACGGTGTCCGCCCGTCCAAACGCCGCCGCGTTTAATTTAAGTTTTTTGCATCCGGGGGGCGGCGTTAGCTGCTCCTTCTTATACAACGGGCCGGACCGGAAAAGTGCACAAATCCGCCCCCGCCCATAAAGACTAGGGGATATCCATGACAGTCAACCTCAAGAACTGGCAGGAACTGAAAAAGCCCACCGCGCTCGACCTGAAATCAGGCGGCGATCCGGCGCGCAAAGCAACCTTTGTTGCCGAACCATTGGAACGCGGCTTTGGTCTGACGCTTGGCAATGCGCTGCGCCGCGTTTTGCTGTCGTCGCTGCAAGGCGCAGCGATTACCTCGATCAAGATCGAAAATGTCCTTCACGAATTTTCGTCGCTGGCCGGCGTGCGTGAAGATATCACCGACATCGTTTTGAACATGAAACAGGTCGCGCTGAAAATGGAAGGCGAAGGTCCAAAGCGGCTGCAGCTTTCCGCTACAGGCCCTGCCGAAGTGAAAGCGGGCGATATTGCCGTATCCGGCGATATTGAGGTGATGAACAAGAATCTCGTCATTTGTCATCTTGACGAAGGCGCAACGCTTAACATGGAAATCACCGCCGATACCGGAAAGGGCTATGTTCCTGCCGTTGCCAACCGTCCTGCCGACGCGCCCATTGGCCTGATCCCAATCGATTCGCTTTATTCGCCTATTCGTCAGGTATCTTATAAGGTTGATAATGCCCGTATCGGTCAGGAACTGGATTATGACAAGCTGAGCCTGACTGTTGAAACCGACGGCACCGTCAGCCCCGAAGACGCCGTGGCTTATGCCGCGCGTATTCTGCAGGATCAGTTGCAGGTCTTTGTTCATTTTGAAGACAGCATGGCCGCCTCTTCGCCGATGATCGGCCAAGCTGCGCCGTCAAGCGAACAGGATGATGCCAATCAGCTGAACCGTTATCTGCTGAAGAAAGTCGATGAGCTGGAATTGTCGGTGCGCAGTGCAAACTGCCTGAAAAACGACAATATTATCTATATTGGCGATCTGGTGCAAAAGAGCGAAGCCGAAATGCTGCGCACCCCCAATTTTGGCCGCAAGTCGCTTAATGAGATTAAGGAAGTCTTGTCGTCCATGGGTCTGCGCCTGGGCATGGACATTCCCGGATGGCCGCCTGAAAATATCGAAGAAATGGCTAAGAAGCTCGAACAAGAGCTGCTTGGTTAATGGGTTAAGGGAGGGCGCGTGCTAGGGCGTCCTTCCTTAATTTTATCTCCCAATGGGACGGCGGCACCCATTTTGCCGCCAGCTACGGACTACCTGATACGGGTCCATAACGAACAAAGGAAAAGACTATGCGCCATAAAATGGGCCAAAAGAAATTACAACGCACCACATCGCACCGCAACGCAATGCTGCGCAACTTGGCTGCATCGCTGATCAAGCATGAACAGATTTTGACAACCCTGCCAAAGGCAAAAGCGTTGCGTCCTTATGTTGAAAAGCTGGTGACTCTGGCGAAAAAAGGTGGTCTTTCCAATCGCCGTTTGGCGCAAAGCCGCCTGATGAACGACGATCAGCTGAAAAAATTGTTTGACGAACTGGCCGTCCGTTATGCCGATCGTAATGGCGGCTATACCCGCGTGATCAAAGCCGGTTTTCGCGGCAGCGATGCTGCGCCCATGGGCGTCATCGAACTAGTCGACCGTAATGTCGATGCCAAGGGTCAGGATAGCGGCCCGGTTGAAACAGATGAAGATGGTCTGACCGAAGATTAAACGCTTCTTATAAACCGTTATTGAAAAAGGCGGGGCTTAACGGCCACCGCCTTTTTTATTGCGTGCCGTTTTGTATCTAATCGCCGCGATCCGCAGCCAATAAGGTTGGCACCGATACTGTTTCAACATTCTGCAGGATCAATCAATATCATCATGGCTTTCGCAGCAATATCGCGCAAAGCGCTTGCAATGCCATATATTTCTGTCTAAACAGAAATTACAGAATTAAATTGAGTCGCAAAAAAGGAGATGCGGCGTCATGGAACTCAGGGTTGAAAAAGCTGTAGCACAGGGCCGGGGCGGGGACGCTGCTATGGGCCGGGCCAAAGCAAATTATATGGCGCCGGACGCAAGCCTGATTGACCTTCGTTTTCGTGCATTATTACCCCGAAAGGATTGGGACGGCCTGCCCGCGCTTGTGCAAAAAAGGTTCAGCAAAAGATTGGCCGAAGGCCGCGTTGCGCTTTACGCCGGGCGGATCGAGGAGACCCGGTTTAGCCGGGCCGGCTGGTTGCTGGCGCAGGTGCTGCGGATCATAGGTGCGCCCTTGCCGCTCAGCCGCGATGTTGGCGTTCCTGCCGCCGTTTGCGTTGCCGAAGATCCGCAAGGCGGCGGACAGCTTTGGACAAGAATCTATCATCACGGCTGCGGCTTCCCGCAAATGATCAACAGCGCCAAACGTTTTGCTGGACCAAGCGGGCTGGAGGAATATATTGGCTGCGGCATAGGCATGGCTCTGCGGGTAAAGGCTGTGGCAAGCGGGCTGGCATTTATCAGCGACCATTATTTCCTGCAAGTTGGCCGCCTGCGCATTCGCATTCCCCATTTTTGTGGACCGGCCGGACAGAGGTGCGCCATATCGACAAAGGCGAGGGCCGTTTTGATTTCAGCTTGCAAGTGCTGCATCCGTTATTGGGCGAACTGGTTTATCAACGGGCGGAGTTTTGTGACCAATGAAGAGTGCCGCGCCGCATATCATGGTGATCGGGGCGAGCGGTGTGTTTGGCAGCCGTCTGGTGCAGATGATGCAAAAGGAAAGCGGCTGGCGGGTGACATTGGCAGGTCGCCGCACCGCACCTTTGTTGCAATTGGCTACTGGACAGGGCGGCTATGCGGTCCGGCAAATTGACCGCGACTGCATTGACGCGGACGATCTGACTGGGGTTGATATGGTGATTGATGCGGCCGGACCGTTTCAAAATTCGAAGACAAGAGTGATTGCTGCCGCGCTAGGTGCCCGTTGCCATTATGTGGACCTTGCCGACGGGCGTGATTTTGTGGCTGCCATTGGCCGGTTTGATGCGGCGGCAAAGGCGGCTGGGATTGCTGTGATAACAGGGGCAAGCTCGGTCCCGGCCCTTTCCCACGCGGTGGTCGATGATCTGATCGCCGGGTGGCGGCAGGTGGAACGCATCAAAATTGGCATCTATCCGGGCAACCGCGCCCCAAGAGGCCGCGCGGTGGTTGAGGCCATATTATCCTATAGCGGAAAGCCCGTGCGCGTGTTCCGTGAAGGCGCATGGCAGATGCAGCCCGGCTGGGGAATGCTGCACCGCGCGGATATAGCGGGTATTGGCAAAAGATGGGCGAGTATATGCGAAACCCCCGATCAGGATTTGCTGGTCGCGCGTTATGCCCCAACACGGTCGGCGGAATTTTTCGCAGGGTTAGAGCTGTCTTTGCTGCATCTGGGGCTATGGGGGTTAAGCCTGCCGGTGCGCTGGAAGATTATCCCGACTCTGCGTCCCGCCGCCGGGGTGATGCTGTGGCTGGCGCAGCGTTTCTTGTGTTTTGGCAGCGACAAGGGGGCGATGGATGTGCAGGTTACCGGTATTGACGGGGCGGGGCAGGCGGTTCAGCGCCGCTGGACCTTGACCGCCGATGCCAATCACGGCCCCTATACACCAACCTTGGCCGCGCTGGCGCTTGCCCGCCGGTTGCGCGATGGCGGTTTTGGCTTTAGCGGAGCGATGGCCTGTGCGGGGCTGCTGCACTTATCTGAATTTGAACGAGATTTTGATGCGTTAGGGATGGCGCGGCGCTATGATGGTTCATAGGGCACATAAAATTACACCGATGTGTAATTTTCGGCGCTAGCCGATTGCGTGCGCGTGCAAGGCAGGCTAGCTTTTCGCTCAACATGAAAATCAGGGGAGCGTGCTATGCGCCATTTATTCCGGTCAAAACCCATTTTTCTTTGCGCGGCTGCGTCGCTGGCTATCCATAATGGCAGCGCTTTTGCCGCCGATAAAACAGCGAAGCCCTCCTCCGACGGGGCATCCGCTGATATTGCCGCGCCGCTCGCTTATCCCGAAACACGCAAAGTTGATGTGGTAGAAGAACAGTTCGGGGTTAAGGTCGCCGACCCCTATCGCTGGTTGGAAGAGGATGTTCGCGTCAGTGATGATGTAGCGAAGTGGGTGCAGGCGCAGAATAAAGTCACCGCCGCCTATATGGATCAGGTGCCGGGCCGGGCCGCAATGGCGGCCAAGATGAAGCTGCTGTTTGATTATGAACGGTTCAGCCTGCCGCAAAAGGCCGGTCGACATTATTTCTTTACAAAGAATGACGGTTTGCAGAACCAGTCCCCGTTATATGTTCGCAAAGGCCTAAAGGGTAAGGACCGCGTGCTGATTGATCCTAACGCCTGGGCAAAGGATGGCGCGACGGCGCTTGATGCGTGGGAACCTTCGCCGGGGGGCAAGCTGCTGGCCTATTCGGTCCAGGATGGCGGTTCGGACTGGCGCACGATCAAGGTGCTAGATGTGGCAACAGGCGCCGTGCTTTCGGACAGCATAGAATGGGCGAAATTCACTGGCATCGCCTGGGTGGGGAATGAAGGCTTCCTCTATTCGCGCTTTGCCGAACCAGCCAAGGGGCAGGAGTTTCAGGCGCTGAACGAGAATCAGACGCTCTATTTCCACCGTATTGGCACACCGCAAAGCGAGGACCGCGTGGTCTATGCGACGCCCGACCGGCCCAAGCTGGGCCATAGCGCTCAGGTGACGCATGACGGGCGCTGGGTGGTGATTACCAGCGCAGAGGGGACGGATGATAAATATGAGTTGAATGTGATCAACGTTGACTCTGGTAAGAAAGGTAAAACCAAGCCAGTGGATCAGTGGCAGGCGCAGGAGCTCGTCGGCGGCCTTAACTATGACTGGCAGCTAATCGAAGGGTTGGGCAATAAGCTATACTTCGTAACGAACAAGGACGCGCCCAAGTTAAAAGTCACCAGCGTCGATATGACAGGATTTCGCGGCAATCCCTGTAGAGGCACAGCCGCAACCACGGAAATAATATCCTGCCAGACAAGGGTGGCTTATATCCCTCCGCAATTCAGCGACATCATCCCCGAACGCGAAGAAACGCTGCGCAGTGCGCAGATTGTCGGCAACAGGCTGGTGCTGTCCTATCTGAAGGACGCTGCAACCCGCGCCGAGGTCGTCAGCCTCGACGGCAAACCCGTGCGGCAGATCAGTCTGAACAGCATCGGTACCGCCAGTGGCTTTACCGGTAAGCCCGGAGATCCGGAGACATTCTACAGCTTTTCCAGCTTCAACCAGCCCGGCGCCGTGTATCGTTTTGACTCTGCGACTGGAAAATCGACGCCCTTCGCGTTGCCAAAGCTCAGCTTTGATCCTTCCCAAATCAATATCGAACAGCGTTTCTATCCGTCAAAGGACGGCACCAAAATCCCGATGTTCATCGTCCACAAGAAAGGTCTAGACTTGTCGAAGGGCGCGCCAACCTTGCTCTATGCCTATGGCGGGTTCAACCTGCCGCAACTGCCGGGTTATAGCCCGACACGCATGGCGTGGATAGAAGCGGGCGGGGTGTTTGCGCTCGCCAATATCCGCGGCGGCAGCGAATATGGCAAGTCGTGGCATGATGCCGGGCGCTTGCTAAACAAGCAAAATGTCTTTGACGATTTCATTGCGGCAGGCGAATATCTGATTGCGCAGGGCATCTCAGCCAAGGGCAAGCTGGCGATTGAGGGGCGCTCCAACGGCGGGCTGCTTGTGGGCGCGGTGGTCAATCAGCGGCCCGATTTATTTGCGGCGGGCCATGCCGCGGTTGGCGTAATGGATATGCTGCGTTTCGACCGTTTTACCGCCGGGCGGTATTGGGTGGATGATTATGGCTATCCGAATAAAGAGTTAGATTTCAAGAACCTGCTTTCCTATTCGCCCTATCATAATATCAAGGATGGAACCGGTTACCCCGCGATGATCGTTTCGACCGCCGACACCGATGACCGGGTGGTGCCCGGCCACAGTTTCAAATATATCAGCGCCCTGCAAGCCGCCGATACGGGAGACAAGCCAAAGATCATCCGCATCGAAAGCCGCGCCGGCCATGGCAGCGGAAAACCGACCGACAAGTTGATCGAAGAATATAGCGATATTTATGCTTTTCTTGCGATGTGGACCGGGCTGGACGTAACGCAGGAGTGAGAAGTTCAGCGATCCCCTGTCAATTGGCAGCACCAAGCTATTAAAAATACGAAAAAATAATCTAAAATGGAGGGCCCGATCAATCGGATCGACAGTCTATAATAGCGTTTAGTCGCCACCCGATGATCATACGAAACTATATTGTAATGTAGGAAATTATGTGTAAGTCGTTGGCGTTATAGGGGGCGTCATTGCTTATTTTATACTCCACAGTCACAAGACTGGCTTATACGATAAACGAAAAATATTATGGTGGTATTCACTATGTTTGGTGTGCACCTGAAAAGGCTTTGGACCCTAATCTGCCTACCAATGCTGTATCATCCGATCCCTGGTATATTTACCGCCAATTCGCCAATGCTGTAAAAACGCATGATAAGCATGATGAATATATCAAAAATAATCGTGCCGGAATCATCCGTGGTGCCGCAGCTCGCCTTGGCGTGGGAATGATAGATGAAGACCAAAAGAATGAAATAGAGGAGTTGGTCAATATGGCTGAAACGCCGCTATTCGCTCCCAGATTCATGGTCATTCCCTATGTGCCGGTAAAAGATTTGGTCGAGAAGGTGCCGCTGCAAAAAAAAGCCAGCCCTGTTTCGGAGGAGTTCATCATTGGCAATTTACCTAGGAACCAATTTGATATATGGGAATGGATAACTTGATATGATGCACTTTGAAGAAATTCTGGATAAACTGCCGCGATCTGTCGCGATTGAGGTGATTTACCTCGTTAGCCATGAGCTTACGCTTGGCACGCCTTCACCGCTTAGCGCCAATATTAAGAGTTCAGCACTAAGCAGCGCAGGCCATATTCAAGCAAGGCGTAAAGCCAAGCGGATAATCAAACTTATCGAGGGGCAAAAATCCAAAAAACTGTCAGAATTCACCAGCAAGGAACGTTCTGCGGTGACCAATGAGCTGGATGATTATTTACGCAAATATACTTCCCATGGGGAAGATGTTCGCCGCCGTGCTATTGCAGCGTTGAAAGAGATCAACTCGATTGCAATCTAGACTGTTCATGAAACTATACATTTATATTAACGCCACCTGACTCTTTGGTTCACTCTCCGGTCAAGGCAATCCTCCTATAACAGCTCCATCAGGCGGGCATATCCGCCCTAAGTAAAGGAGAGCTGTCATGAAGATGATGACAAAAGCATTATTGGGGACTGCCGCGTCTGCGGCCATGCTGGTCTCTGCCGGAGGCGCGGCTGCCAAGCATGGCGACCGGGACGATAAAATCAGCGCGGGCGAAGTTATAGCCGGTGTCGCTATATTGGGCGGCATTGCCGCAATATTATCCTCTAGCGATAATGACCGTTATGACCGTGACTATCATCGCGGTGGTTATGGTTACGGCTATGGCCGGGGGCAGGGCTATGATGGCGAACGCAGAGCCATTGACCGCTGCATCCGCACAGTGGAACGCGGCAACCGTTATGGTTATGCCAAAGTTACCGATATCAGGGACATTGACCGCACCCGCTATGGCTATAAGGTTAGAGGCCGCTTGAGCGTGAATAGCGGCTATGATGGTCGTTATGGAAGATATGGCCGGGGCGGATATGACCGCTATGACAGCGGCAAATTCACCTGCTATGTCGATCGTGGCCGCGTCGTTGATATCGATTATAGCGGTATCCGCGGCTATTGACCCTGATTGCATATCCAGTTTCAACAAAATGGTTCAGCCTGGCGACAGGCTGAATCTTTTATCATCGACACGTTCGGGTTAATACGGCCCGGATCATGGGGGAAATTATTATGAATGGTATAAAGAAAATTGCATTGGGCAGCGCGTCATTGGCGATGCTCCTTACGCCTGCTGCGCCGGTCATGGCGTCCAGTTTTGGACAGGCTAGCTATGACGCGCCCGCCGTATTTGATGGCGGGGCAAGTTATGATGATGGCGCATCGAACTATCATCGCCGCGGCCGTTACCACCGCCACCGGGACCGGGTGGATGCGGGCGATGTGATTGCGGGGATCGGTATATTGGCCGGGATAGCCATTTTGGCCGATGCCGCCAGTAAATCGAAAAAGCGTGAACGCGATGACCGGCGTTATCCGAATGATTATCCACAAGAGTATCCACAGGATTATCCACAAGACTATCCGCAAGATCGGCGTCAAAATGCCCCGCAAAACCGATCCGGTGAAAATTACGGTAGTTCCAATGACATTGGCGATGCGGTGCAGGCTTGTTCGTCCGCTGCCGAAGGCCGTGCGGGCGGTGATGCGCGGGTTGAAAATATCCGTTCAGTGACCCGCGATGGTCCCGGCTGGCGTGTGGAGGGCGATTTATCGGGCGCCAATGAACAGGGATTTACCTGCGGCGCAACCGGCGGTCAGGTCGATTTCATCCAGTTTAACCGTTAAGCATGAGGCCCTCTTTCCGTTGGGGAGAGAGGGCCAAAAGCCCGCATCAACCCTGCTTAAATGCCGGGTATTGCGCTGCGGCGGCATAGTCGGCCACTATCTGTGCATTGCGTTTTTGGATAAAGGGCGCGAAATCGGGGTGGGTAAAGATATAGAGGCGGTTATCCTCTATACATTCAACGGTCCAGCGGGCCACATCGCCTGCATCAATGCCGGCATTGATAACGTTGTTCATCTTTAGAAAGAGCGGATCATCCTCACCAATATGACCGGTGGGTTTATCGAGTGCGCTGCGGTGGATATTGGTTTTGACCCATGCCGGGCACAGCACACTGACTCCGATATTGTCGGGGGCGAGCTCGGGTTGCAGCGCCTCTGAATAACCGACAACGGCAAATTTGCTGGCATGATAGGGGGCCATGGCCGCGCTTGCCACATGGCCTGCCATCGATGCGGTGTTGACGATATGCCCGCCTTCGCCGTGCGAACGGATAAGCGGTGTGAAAATTTCCGTGCCATGCACCACGCCCATGACATTGATGTCCATGATCCAGCGCCAGTCCCGAAGCGCGATTTCCCCTGTCCTGCCGCCCAGAGCAACACCCGCATTGTTGACCACAATATGAACCTTGCCAAAGCGATTAATGGTGGCGTCTGCCGCGCTGCGCATTTGCCCTTCATCGGCGACATCGCAAACAACCGTGGCAACATCGGCTCCCTTGGCCGAAAGCGCCGCCGCGGCTTCATCCAATTTATTCTGGCTAAGGTCAGCAAGCATAAGCTTCGCGCCCTTTTCAGCCATAGCTTCGGCAATGGCAAACCCAATCCCCGATGCCCCGCCGGTAATGAATATAACTGTGCTGCCGGTGATTTTCATATATGTTTCCTCTCTCGATACAATTGACACCAGCCACAGGGTTGAATGATTGCCCCGCAGCTTAGCTTGAAGCTGATTCAGTCATTGATCCAAGGAAAGCTAAACTTTTTGAACAGATCAATGATATGTACGGACAACAATCGAGGTTATTATGGCCGCAAACAATTGGGTTTGCCAAGTGATTTAGGGGCAGGCCCCATTTAATACCCATTCGAGGCATCAAAATGGCGAAGATATTGGAGCAAAATGCACGCCGCCGGCAGCTATTCTGCCTGCAAGGGCATTTTGTTTCGAGATCGAA
>JAAURJ010000053.1 GCA_012032285.1 Sphingomonadales bacterium | reverse complement strand
CCGATATTAAAACACTGGTCGCCGCAAAACTCGGTTAATCAGCCCGGTTCTGTTTCGGGTTTTCCTTGTTTGCGGAACAGGACGCGGTCATCTTCACCAAAACCTCTGGTCCAGATGATAAAGGCATAGGCGGCCAATATGGCGGGGATGCCAAGGGTCAGTTCGGCCCATTCGGGGATATAGGTTGCCGCGACGCCGACAATGGTGGCGGCGGCAACCGCATAGACCAAGGCCCAGCGCCAGATGCTGATCGGTTGTCCCAATAGCCGCGACAAAAGCCGCGCCTTGATCACTGAACCGATGCCCAGCGAGAGCATCAGCGCCATGGCAACCGCCGCCGCCTGCGCCAGCCCGCGCGATTCGGCCTTTATCCCGGCCCAGTCGGCAGCATGGATAAACAGCACGCTCAGCCCCGCTTGCAGGCCGAGTGTAAACAAAGAGATGAGCAAATTGCGGTGCCGCGCCATATAGACAAGCGCCGCCTCGCTCACCACGGCGGTGGCCGCGGCGACTTCGGCGGCAAGCAGGAAAACAACCGCACCCGTGCCGCCGACAAATTCGGGGCCGAACAGGCCCATCACAGCCTCCCCTGGTATCCCAAGCGCCAGCGCAATCGCCGTTTGCGCCGCGATGATCCAGAAACCAACCTGTCCCACTTGCCGGGCGATGGCGGCATAGTTTTTCTGTTTCAAATTGGCGGTAATGACCGGGCTTAATATCGGATCAAAGCTGGTTTTCAGCTTTTGCGGCAGGCTCGCAATCTGCTGTGCGGTATAATAAATACCGGCGATCACCGGCGATGCAAACAGGCCAAGGATGAACAGGTCGAGCCGCCTGCTGCCCCATTCAACCGCATCGGCGGCGGCAAGCGGCATATTGCGCCGCGCCACCATCACCAATGTTGCAGGGTCTGGCCGCCATCCCCATGGCAAGCCATAGCTTTTGATAAGCGGCCAAAAAGCGGTCAGCATCGCCGCCAGCATGGATAGAATATAAGAGATGATCAGCCCGTCCCGCAACGAATAAAAGGGCATGATTGGCAAGGCGAACAAACCGGCCATGATACTGATGGTCCAAGGTTCGACCACCGCCCGGGCGCGCACTGCAGCGGCAATATCAAAGCGGTAGGCGAGCGCGGCGAGCGCAATATCGGTGGTGACAATAGCAAAAATGACAATCGGCAAAAAACGGTCAAAACCGTTAATCGCGCTGTTGGGAAACATGATTTGCGGCAGCGCGATCAATATCGCCGCGCCAAGCGCCGAAGCAATAATACCGACCAGCATCGCGTCCATCACTATTTGCGCCGCCGGTTTTTCTTCGCGCGATAATATTTCGGCCAAGCCCCGGCGCAAACCAAGCGTGGCAAGCTGTGCGACAAATTCAACCGCAAGCACAGCAATGGCAAAACGGCCCAAGGTTTCCGGTCCATAATAGCGCGTAGCAAGGATCAAAAAGGGAATACGCGCGGCAAGGCGCAGGACAAATCCGAAGATGTTGGTCCGCCCTCCCTTGGCCAAGGCGGCAATATCGTCATCATTGCTAGATGCTGCTGACGTCAATACCCGTCCCCCCCGAAAACCTGCTGCTTAAACCAAAAAGATCATCCTTGTCATCTTTCGGATTTTAACGGTCTGGAAAGCAATGCTTTTATGACGTCATTCACGTCCGCTCTGCCCTCTAGCAAATGGCACACTGCTGCTACAATCGGCATTTCCACACCATGTTCGCGTGCAGAAGAGAGCAGCACCGGCGCGGTTGCCGCGCCTTCGGCTACGGTGCGGCGGCCCTGCAGTAAAGCGTCTGCCGTCTGTCCCTGCCCCAATCCTTTGCCAAGCGAGAAATTGCGCGAGTTTTCCGACGAGCAGGTCAGCACCAAATCGCCCAGCCCGGAAAGCCCGGCCAATGTGTCCGCCCTTGCCCCCCTGGCAATGCCATAACGCTGCATTTCCGCAAAACCGCGCGCAATCAGCGAAGCGCGGGCATTCAGGCCAAGCCCGGCACCGTCCACAACGCCGCAGCCGATGGCAAGCACATTTTTAACCGCGCCGCCAATTTCCGCTCCGGTTACGTCATCGCTCCAATAGGGCCGGAAATAAGGGGCGGCAACCGCCTGCGCCAATTGTTCGCCTAGCGCCTCATGCTCGCACGCCAATGTCACCGCCGCCGGTTTGCGCATCGCAACCTCATGCGCAAAAGTCGGGCCGGACAGGATCGCCACTGGATTAACCGGCCGAACTTGTTTCGCAACATCGACCATCAATGCGCCGGTCCCCGCCTCTATTCCTTTGCAGCAAAGCAGTAATGGTGAGCGGATGTCGGGCATTTGGGACAGGAATTCTCGCAAATGCTGCGCCGGGGTGACGATCAGCAAAATCGCACAGCGGCTAAGGTCGGCCATGTCATTGCTGGCGGTGATCGAGGGAGAAAGCTTTATACCCGGCAAATAAGCAGCATTTTCATGTGCTTCATTGATCTGCGTTACCAGCGCCGTATCCCGCGCCCAAAGCAAGGCTTTACCATGAATATCGGACATTACGGAGGCGAGCGCGGTGCCCCATGCGCCCGCGCCAACCACGCCGACCGGATAGTCAAAGCTGTTCATGCCTTTACCCCTGCACCGCGTGCGGCAGGCGCATCGGGATCTAGCGGCCAGCGCGGCCGTGCCGCAATATCGAGCGGATCGGTCAGCCCAGCGGCAAAGCGCTCCGCCCCGGCCCATGCGATCATCGCGCCATTATCGGTGCAAAGCCAAAGTGGCGGCGCACAAAAACGCATGGTATAGCGGCCCGCCACCTTCTCCAACATTGCGCGAACCGCCATATTGGCTGCAACGCCGCCTGCTACCACCAATGCGTCCGGCCGCGTCTTCATCCGTGACAGGCTGTAATCCAGCCGATCGGACAGGCAATCGGTAACCGCCGCTTGAAAAGAGGCCGCAATATCTTCTGTCCGATATTGCCCTGATTCATGCGCACGCATCACCGCGCTTTTCAATCCGGCAAAGGAAAAATGCGGCTCATCCGCGCCTTTGAGCGGGCGGGGTAAAGGAACGGCATTGGCATTGCCCGACATCGCCGCTTTTTCCACCGCCGGACCGCCAGGAAAGCCAAGGCCCAATATTTTGGCGGTCTTGTCAAATGCCTCGCCCACCGCATCGTCGATCGTCGTGGCCAGCCGGTCATATTGGCCCACGCCGCGCACCCGAAGAAGCTGACAATGACCGCCCGATACCAGCAGCAGCATATAGGGGAAATGCAGATGCGGATCGATCAGCCGCGGTGAAAGCGCATGGCCCTCCAAATGGTTGACCGCGATCAACGGTTTTCCGGTCGCCATCGCCAGCGCCTTTGCGGTAACCAGCCCAACCATCACCCCGCCAATCAAACCAGGACCGGCGGTGGCGGCAATCGCGTCCAGATCATTCAACTCCACGCCCGCATCGGCGAGCGCAGTTTCAATCAACGGCATCATCAAATCAGAATGGGCGCGTGCCGCTATTTCGGGCACGACACCGCCAAAGGCGCGGTGATGATCCTCCTGACCTGCAAGCGCGTGCGCCAATAGGGTACGGTCGCCGCGTACGATTGCGGCGGCGGTTTCGTCACAGCTGGATTCAAGGCCCAAAATTAATGTCATAGAGTCGCGTTTATAATCTGCGCTTCCCCAATAGCAGGTGCGGCGCTATGGACAAGCGGCATGACCGCAAAACCGTTCTTTACCGCCGAAAACCCGCTGCGCATTGGCACACGTCGTTCTCCGCTTGCTATGGCGCAGGCGCAAATGGCGGCGGCGGCGCTATGTTCCCGGCATGGTTTTGCGCAAGCGGCGGTGACATTGGTCCCGATATTGGCGAGCGGCGACAAGATAGTGGACAGGCCGCTGGCCGAACTGGGCGGCAAGGCGCTATGGACAAAGGAATTGGAACGGGCGCTAACGGATGGCGATGTCGATATTGCCGTTCATTCGATGAAGGATGTCGAAACCGTTCGGCCAGGCGATTATCATATTGGTGCCATGCTGCCCCGTGCCGATGTGTGCGACCGGATTATCGGAGCGCCGTCGGTTGCCGCTTTGCCCGGCGGTGCCCATGTCGGCACATCCAGCCCGCGCCGCACGGCCCAATTACTTCGGCTTCGGCCTGATTTGAAGATTTCCTCTATTCGCGGCAATGTGGCGACGAGATTGTCGAAACTGGACAATGGCGAATTTGATGCAACCTTGCTGGCGGCGGCGGGCCTTGACCGGTTGTCGCGCCCCGATACCGGCCATGTGATAAAAGCTGAAATGATGTTGCCCGCCGCTTCGCAAGGGGCGATCGGAATTGAGGCTTTGTCCGGTCGTGATGACCTGCAATCGCTGATCACGGCGGTCAACCATAGCGACACATATGATTGTGTCATCGCCGAACGTGCTTTTCTGGAGGCGCTGGGCGGCAATTGCCACTCGCCAGTGGCCGCACTCGCTTTGGCAGAAGGCGCAAATCTATGGCTGCGCGGGGAGATATTGAGCGCGGATGGCAGCGAATGTCAAAGCGGCGAGATTCGCTTTGCAAAAGGAGACGGCACCGCCCCTGCGAAGCTGGCCCATGACCTGCTGGAAAAAGCCAGCGAAAGGGTGAAAAAGTTATTTGCGGCTTAAAGCTTCTGATCATCCGGCCGCAACCCGGCGCGGACGCCACGGCCAAGCTGGCGGCCGCTATGGGCTTTGATCCCGCCGTCCTGCCGCTGTTCCATGTTCAACCTCTGCCATGGCAGGTGCCCGCAGATATGCCCTATGATGCGTTGCTGATCACCAGCGCCAATGCCGTGCATCTGGGCGGGGCGAGGCTGGCGCAATTATACAAGCTTCCGGTTTATGCGGTGGGCGCTAAATCGGCGCAATGTGCCGCAGACGCCGGATTGACCGTTGCTGCAACCGGAACACAGGATGCCGAAGCAATTGTTGCTAAAGCAGCTGCGGACGGGGTATCGCGGCTTTTATGGTTGCGCGGAAAAAAGGCTAGCGATTTTGATATTCCTAGCTGTATCACAATTAACAGCCATATCGTCTATGACGCCGCACGGATCGAGCCACCCATTGATTTTGCCAGTCAAGTGCGGTCAGCGAACGTCATCTTGTTACATTCGCCGCAGGCGGCCCGTTATTTTGCAGAATGCTGCGAACGGAGCGGGATTGAAAAATCCGCGATCACAATTGCTGCTTTGTCGCCCAATATCGCCGATAGCGCGGGCGAAGGCTGGGCCAAGACCATCATTGCGCCGCGCCCCGATGATGCGCTGTTGCTCAATATGATTGCAAGCGGCTTTACAAGCGGCGCATCATCCCCTTAAAGAAGGCAAGGGACGGCTAAAGCCGCAAAAAGGGTAGCACATGGATAATTACAGGCCACAAAATGGCAGCAGGTCCAGCGGGATAAAGGGACGCTATATCGCGCTATTCCTTCTCGCCGCCTTTATCTGTGGTGGGATTTTGACGATTTGGGCGGCGCAGCGTTTCGAGCTGCTTGGAGCAGCAGAAAAAACCGCCGATTCCCAAACGCCTAAAGCAGAACAGGCGATAGAGCCTGCGTTTAGCAGCCTGCCCGCGCCCTTGGCGCCCAAAGATAATGGATTGGTGGATCAGCAGGTTGATAAGCTGGAAGCGCGAATGTTGCGGATCAATGCCGATGCCGAAGCTGCATCGGACAATGCCGCCCGGGCAGAAGCCATGCTGCTCGCATTTGCTGCCCGCCGCGCACTGGATAGTGGCGCGGCGCTGGGTTATTTGGAGCCGCAATTGCAAATCCGTTTTGGTAAGACACAGCCCAAAGAGGTTGCGGTTATAGTACAGGCAAACCGCGCACCTGTGACTTTGGATCTGCTGCGCGCCGAAATTTCCGCACAGGGCGATGACTGGTTGGCGCGCAATGGTCTGTCGGGTTGGGGGCGGATACAGAAGGAAATGAGCGAGCTATTTGTGCTGCGCAAGGCCACGACGCCATCGCCTGCGCCAACAAGGCGGCTTGAACGGGCACGGCAATATGTGGACAGCGGCAATATCGCGGCGGCAATCAAAGAAGTGGAAAAACTGCCTGGCGTCAGTTCGGCCAGCGGATGGCTGGAAAAAGCCGCGCGTTATGTCGCTGTGCGCACCGCACTGGACAGCATCGAACGAAGCGCCCTGGCTCAGCCCGCCGCCTTGATTGCGCCGCCCGTTCAAAAATCTGCACCACCGGTAGCGCCGTCATCCGCGCCGCGAATCCCGGCACAGACAGCGACTGATCAGCAAGCGAATGAACCCATAAAAAACCGCGCCCAATAGCTGCCGTAAATCTTTCATAAATCTGTAATGTTGTTATAGCGATCCTTATGATCGGATCGATTCCCTATACTGATATGGCGTATAAGGCGCCGTCCTTTGGCCTGTTTGTTCAGGAAGGCGGAGCCTTTGCCTATATGCGCATTGCCGCGACATTTGGCGGTGCGGTGCCGCTTTCTGTGCAGGGCGATGGGCGTAAAATTATTGTCTTTCCCGGGTTTATGGCATCTGATCAAAGCACAGGCCGGTTACGCCGCTCGCTCAATGCGGCCGGTTTTGACAGCGTCGGTTGGGGGCTGGGCCGCAACCGGGGGGTCACCCATGATATGTTGCATCGCGTTCATGAAAAGCTGGATTCGATTGCAGGGCGTGACCCTATAAGCCTTGTCGGGTGGAGCCTAGGCGGGCTTGTCGCGAGGGAATATGCAAAATTATACCCTGAGCTCATTGACAAGATTGTCACTTTAGGCAGCCCTTTTTCCGGTCACCCCCGCGCCAATAATGCCTGGCGTGCTTATGAGGCGATTGCCGGGCACAGCGTCGATAATCCGCCAATTAAAACGATATTGCACGAAAAACCGCCCGTGCCCACCATCGCCATCTGGTCGCCCGCCGACGGCATAGTTGCTTCCGAATCTGCCCGCGGCCTACCGGGTCAATCCGATGCGCAAATCCGCCTCAATTGCCGCCATATGGACTTTGTCTGCAGACCCGAAGCTATACAGGCGATAGCGGAGGCTTTGACAGGCCATTAATCAACTAGCTTCAATCCTTTTTCAAAAGGAACACCGCGTGTTCGGCCATCAGATTGGCTAATCCGCCGCGTCTCTGCCGGTTACCGGTCAGGAACCATTGACCCGTCACGCTCACCTCCCGGTTTTGCAGGAAGGCACGAAAATCGTCGATGGTGGTGTGGTGGATATTGGGGGTTTCATACCAAAGCGAGGGCATATGCGGCGTCACCGGCATCCGCCCGCCCGCCAATAAAGACGCCCGCACCCGCCAATAGGCAAAATTGGGAAAGGAAACAAAGGCCTGCCGCCCGATACGCAGCAAATGATCGAGCACCAGATCGGGCCGCCTTGTCGTCTGCAATGTCTGGCTTAAAATCGCATAATCGAAGCATTTGTTCGGATAATCGCCAAGGTCGTAATCGGCATCGCCCTGCACCACGCTAAGCCCGCGCCCAACCGCCTGCGCCACATTGGCAGCGTCCAGCTCCAGCCCGCGGGCATCCACCTGCCGGTGCTCACGCAGCGCGGTCATCAACGCCCCATCGCCGCAGCCAATATCCAAAACCCTTGCCCCGGCGCTCACATTACGGGCGATAATAGCAAGATCAGGGCGCAGCTTGGTCATTGCCCCGTCCCTAAAAAACCGCTGACAATCCGGTTCATTTCCGGTGCGTCGATTAAAAAAGCGTCATGGCCAAAGGGGCTGGATAGCTCGACAAAGCTGGTCGGCGCTCCGGCAGCGTTCAGCGCATGGACGATGCGGCGCGATTCGGCGGTGGGGTAAAGCCAGTCGCTGTCAAAACTGATCAGGCAGAACCGCGTCTTGCTGCCTTGAAAGGCGGCGGACAATATTCCGCCATGTGCCTCTGCTAGGTCGAAATAATCCATCGCCCGGGTGATATACAGATAGCTGTTGGCATCGAACCGGTCGACGAAGCTGATCCCTTGATGCCGCAAATAGCTTTCAATCTGGAAATCGGCGTCAAAGCCAAAGCTTTTGGCGTCCCTGTCCTGCAAATTACGGCCGAATTTTTCGGTCAGCCCGGCTTCGGACATATAGGTGATATGTGCCGCCATCCGCGCGACGGACAAGCCTTTTGCAGGCGGGGTATCATCGCCATAATAATCGCCGCCACGCCAATTGGGGTCGGCCATAACCGCTTGCCGGCCAACCTCGTGGAAGGCTATATTCTGCGCACTGTGCCGCGCGGCAGAGGCGATCACCACGGCGCTTCGCACGCGCTGCGGGTAAAGGCTCGCCCAGCACAGAGCCTGCATTCCGCCCATAGATCCGCCAATCACCGCGGCCAAAGTCTCTATACCCAGATGGTCGAGCAAAATCGCCTGCGCCCGCACCATATCGGCAATAGTGATGACCGGAAAATCCATGGCATAAGGTTCCCCTGTGCCGGGATCAATACTGGCCGGGCCGCTGCTGCCCATACAGCTGCCCAGAACATTGATGCAAATGACGCAGTAACGGCCTGTATCAATCGGTTTGCCGGGGCCAACCATATTGACCCACCAGCCGTCTTTGCCGGTGACAGGATGGGCGCTTGCCACATATTGATCCATGGTCAGCGCGTGACAGATCAGCACCGCATTGCTTTTATCCGCGTTCAGATCGCCATAGCATTCATAGGCGAAATCGAGCGGGGCAAAAGCATTGCCGTTATCCAGCTGCACCGGCCCCATCAGCCTAACGCCCTTGTTTAATCCAAAACGTTCATCCGCGCCCATATAGCATCCATTATCAGCCCAAGGCGGCGATACAATAGAATATTGGATTTAACTGCAATCAAGGCTATGCCGCCCGGCATGACAATACCAACGCCCAAAGACTATATCTCCGCGATCCACGCCTATACGCCCGGCAAGGCAAAGGCCGACGATGGCCGCGCATTGATCAAATTATCCGCCAATGAAAATCCGCTTGGATGCAGCCCCCATGCAAGCGCGGCCATCGCAGCCCATGCGGGCGGCGTTAGCCGCTATCCAGACCCGCAAAGCGCTGCACTGCGAACGAAATTGGCCGAAACCTATGGCCTGGAAACCGACCGGATTGTGTGCGGCACGGGTTCTGATGAACTGCTCAACCTGATCGCGGCGGGCTATGCCGGTTTGGGCGACGAAATCATCCATGTCCGTTATGGCTTTTCGGTCTATGATATTGCCGCGCGCAAGGTTGGCGCGGCAGTCGTGGTTGCGCCCGACACCGGTTATGCCACCGATGTTGACGCGTTGTTGTCTCTGGTGAATGAAAAGACGCGGCTTATCTATCTTGCCAATCCCAATAATCCCACGGGCACTTTTACGCCCGATAGCGAGATAAAGCGCCTCCACGCCGCGTTGCCATCCGATGTGATTTTGGTGCTGGATCAGGCTTATGGCGAATATCTGCCCGATGATGGTCCGGCCGCCTTTGACCTTGCACACAGCAGTGACAATGTGCTGGTCACCCGGACCTTTTCCAAAATATATGGCCTTGCGGCAGAGCGTATCGGTTGGGCCTATGGGGCAAGCGGGCTTGTTGAAACGCTGAACCGGATTCGCGGCCCGTTTAATGTGACCAGTGCGGGGCAAGCCGCAGCCATTGCGGCGTTGGATGATCAGGAATTTGTCCAGATGAGCCGGGAGCATAATAGTCACTGGCTGGCATGGATGAACGATCAAATTGCCTCGCTTTCCAACCATGGCCTTCGCGCTGTCCCGTCGGCGGCGAATTTTGTGCTGGTTATATTTGACGGCGGCGTCGATGCTGAAACCGCCGATCGGGAGCTGATCGACGCGGGCTATGTTGTGCGCCGTCTGGCAGGGCAGGGGCTGGGTCACGCACTGCGTATCACTATCGGTAGCGAAGCGGAAAATCGCGGGGTCATGACCGCATTACGCGCTATTTTGGAAAAGGCCCGATAATGCCGCCTTTTGCTCATGTGACCATAATCGGCCTTGGCCTGATTGGCTCGTCAGTCGCCCGCGCGGTAAAGGCAAATATACCCGGTGCGCGGATCACCGGATATGATGGCGATGAAAATGTGCGCCGCAGGGCGGAAGATTTGGGTTTTTGCGATGCGGTAAGCGCTAGTGCTGCCGCCGCTGTGGAACAAGCGGATCTTGTCTTGCTCGCCGTGCCAGTGGGGGCCATGGGTTCTGTGGCGGGCGAATTTGCAGGTGCGCTTCCCAAAGGGGCGATTGTCAGCGATGTCGGCAGCTGCAAACAAAGCGTCGCACGGGCGCTTACAGCCGCTTTGCCCGGCGCTATCATCATCCCCGCTCATCCGGTGGCGGGCACCGAAAAAAGCGGGCCTGATGCCGGTTTTACCACGTTGTTTCAGGGTCGCTGGTGCATATTGACGCCGCCTGAGGATGCACCAGAAGAGGCAACACAGCGTTTGATTGCTTTTTGGCAGCAGCTGGGCGCGAATGTTGAGATTATGGACGCCCGCCATCATGATATGGTGCTCGCCATCACCAGCCATTTGCCGCATTTGATCGCCTATACTATTGTCGGCACCGCCGATGATCTGAGCGATGTGACGCAAAGCGAGGTAATCAAATATTCCGCAGGCGGCTTTCGCGATTTCACCCGCATCGCCGCTTCCGATCCCGTGATGTGGCGCGATGTGTTTTTATCGAATAAAGAAGCAGTGCTAGAAATGCTGCAACGTTTCAGCGAGGATTTAACCGCCTTGCAACGCGCCATACGCTATGACAAGGGCGAGGAATTGGAGGTTTTGTTCACCCGCACCCGCAATATCCGCCGTTCGATTGTGGAGCAGGGACAGGATGACGATGCCCCCGATTTCGGACGCAAGCATTAGGGTCAGGCCCCATTAAATACCCATTCGAGGCATCAAAATGGCGAAGATATTGGAGTAAAATGCACGCCGCTGGCAGCTATTCTGCCTGCAAGGGCATTTTGTTTCGAGATCGAAGCCATTTTAATGTCCGCAGGATTTGAACCATTTTGTCCATTGCTGTGTTGGCAAGCTTGGACTTATAACCACTAAGCCCAGCGCTTGCCGCCTTGCACTGAACAAAATGGCCTCAAACCTCGAATGGGCATTTAATAGGCCCTGACACTAAGCCCTCCCCCTATCGCCCTACTCTTTGCAAGCCAGTGCCGTGCATTTTCAGCCAGCGGTCGGCGGCCCTGCGGTTGCCTTCGTAAATTTCGTCCATCCATGCGTAAAAAGCAGGGCTGTGATCCATATGCCGGATATGGGCTACCTCATGCGCTATCACCGAGCGGCGGACATAATCAGGTGCCATGATCAACCGCCAGCTGAGCGCTATGGTGCCGCGTGAGGAACAGCTACCCCAACGGCTACGCGGATCGCCGAGTTGCAATTTTAGCGGCTTTTCTCCTGCCTGTGCGCAATAATGCGCGATTTCATGCGTATAAATTCGCCGGGCTTCTTCCTTCAGCCATCGGATCAGCCGGGCTTCAACCAGATCATAGGGGCCGCCCAGCCTTATCTCACCTTGCCCACGCACCGGACGGCGCGGCCAATCCTCTCGCCAACAAATAAGATGCTCTTCACCCTCAATCGCAACGCTGCCGCCGGGCAAAAGCGGCGCGGCTGCGGGGACGCTTTGCATCCGGGCGGCGATCCATTCTTTTTTGGCGGCGACAAATTGCATTGCTGCTGCTGTTGGTGTGTAGCTGGGCATAGTGATGCGGATTTCACGGGCGACCGCATCGGCCCGCATCGAAAGCCTTTTGGCCCGGGGGTTGCGGCGTATGCGCACCGGTATATCCTCGCCTTCTATACAGACGGCGGGATCGCCTTCATAAAGGCTGTTTGACAATATGCTCTTCAATCGGTCCAGCATCATCTTCTGATATTGCCCGACCTTTGACCGACATTCCAGCTTTATGGATGCTTTCCCGGTCGCCGCTGATCAAATAATGCCATTGGGGTAAGGGGCGTCCCGCCGCACGCAGCACATAAGCACAGCTGGGCGGGAGCCAAAATAATCGTCAATCTTATCCTGTGTCAAACGCAGGCAATCAGGGACATGGCGCTTGCGATTGGGATAGTCGCTGCACTGCGTGCTTTTCAGGTCGAGCAATGTGCAGGCGATATTGGTGGGATAGACGCGGCCTGTATCCTCGTCCTCCACTTTATGCAGACAGCATTTGCCGCAACCATCGCACAGCGCCTCCCACTGCCCCCGGTCGAGCGTTTCCAAGGGTTGCTCCCAAAAAGGCGGCTTACCCGCCATGGCGCGGCCTTACCGAACCCATTTGACCAATTCGGCAACAACCGCCTGCGGGCTGCCTTCATTGGCATTGGTCTGCGGATTATCAACAGGAAGCAGCGCCAGTGGCTTGCCATCGGGCAGCATCAAATAGGGGGTTTGCGAATGGCTCATCAGATAATTTTCAGGGGTGGAACCTTCCACCCGTTCGGCCACCACCGCAAAGCTTTTGCGCACCGCTTCCATTTCTTCCTTACTGCCGGTCAGGCCGATAAGATTCGGGTGGAAAGCGCGAACAAACTGGGTCAGCAGGGCGGGCGTATCGCGCTGCGGATCGACGGTGATGAACAGCGGCTGTATCTTTTTGGCCAGCTCCGGCTCCGCCTTTTCAAACAGCTTTAACCCCGCCATCAAATTCTGCACATCGGGGGTGCAGATATCGGGGCAGTTGGTATAGCCGAAATAGACCATCCGGTATTTTCCGTTAAATTCGTCATAGCTACGCCTTTTGCCATTTTGATCGGTCAGGGTGAACGGCCCGCCAATGGTCGCGCCATAGATCGGACCTTGGTTATAGGGCAATTGCTTGGGCGGGCTGTCACAAGCGGCAAGGGACAAAAGGGCGGCGGCGGGCGCAAGCGCACAAAGAAGATGATTTTTGTTCATGGCATGGCCAGACATGGTCTGTTAAAGAGGCAATATCAAGCTGCACATGACCGCAGATTCGAATAAATTTTAACAGGGTGTTTGCGATGTTCCGTTCTTTCCCGCCTTTGACCTTCAAACCGGCGCTCGCCGGGGCGGCTTTGCTGTGTTTTACCCTTTGCTTTACGGCGCCTGTGCAAGCGCAATTTTCGGAGAGTTATAATTTCCTGAAAGCCGTAAAAGATTCCGATGGCACAGAAGCAACGCGGATATTGGATGAAGCCAATGGCAACCCGGCGATCATCGACGACCGGGATAGCCGTTCGGGCGAAGGCGCGATGCATATGGTGATCAAACGCCGTGATAGCCGCTGGACTGGTTTTTTGCTGCAAAAAGGATTGAATCCCAATGTCGCAGACAAAAATGGCAACACGCCGCTGATATTGGCTACGCAGCTGAATTTTGCCGAAGGGGCCGATTGGCTGCTGCGCTATAAGGCCAATGTGGATCAAAGCAACCGCAGCGGTGAAACCGCACTGATATTGGCGGTGCAGCTGCGCTATGCCGAATTGGTCCGGGCGCTTTTGGCCAAGGGGGCCAATCCCGATAAAACCGACAATGTGGCGGGGCTTTCGGCGCGGGATTATGCCAAACGCGACAGCCGGGCGGGTGAAATCGTCGCGTTGATTGAAGCCAATGACAAGAAAAAGGACAAAGCCACTGCCGAAGCGAAAAAAGACAGCGATGATCTGGATTTTTCCGGCGTGACCGAGGGGCCGATTTTGTAGCGACGGAGCTAGCGATGGCGAAAATAACCGGACTTGGCGGCATATTCTATATAGCAGACAATCCCGAAGCCACGCGCCAATGGTACCGCGATATATTGGGGCTGGACGGCGAATATGGCCCGCAGCTTATGTGGTCTGAAGAAACAGCGCACAAGCCCTATAGCCTGATCAGCCATTTTGCCGATGACAATTATATCAAACCCGGCACGCGCGGCTTCATTATCAATTTGCGGGTCGATGACCTCGATGGCTTTGTCCGGCAGTTGCGAGAGAAGGGCGTTGAAATATTGGGAGAGGCGGATGAAGGCTATGGCAAATTTGCCTGGATCATGGCGCCGGATGGGGTCAAAATTGAACTGTGGCAGCAAATAGACGAACCAGAATAGGCCCGTAACAACAGCCTATCCCGGAAGAAACAGCATCGCCACGCCGTTCATGCAATAACGTTTGCCGGTTGGTTTCGGCCCATCATTGAACACATGACCCAAATGCCCGCCGCACCGCGCACAATGCACTTCGGTGCGCGGATAACCGAGCAGATAATCGGTCGAGGTGCCGATGCCTCCCTTTAGCGGCTGGTAAAAACTCGGCCAGCCGGTGCCGCTGTCAAATTTGGTGGCGGAGGAGTAAAGCCGGTTGCTGCACCCCTTGCAGACAAAGGTGCCTTTGCGGTGCTCCTTATCCAATGGACTGGACCCGGCGCGTTCGGTCGACGCCTGACGCAATATTTTATAGGCGGCGGGGGAGAGCAGTTTGCGCCAATCTGCATCGTTTTTGCTGACCGGGAATTTCCCCTTCGCCGCAGCCTTTCCCGTGTGTATCAGGCCAAAGCCAAGCAAGGAACCTGCGAACATAGTTGCGCCGCCAAAAAGGAGGAAATTGCGTTTATCTGTATCAGTCATCTTGCCTGTTCCTTTGCCATATCATCTTTATATACGTGAAAAGGCATTCAAAGGTTTCAATAGCGCGAGAGGCGGACCATCATTTTTTATAGCCATGAACGAAACAGGCGGGCACGCGCTCTGGCTCCTGACGCAGATTAACGCGCAGGCGGCGTGCGGCCATTTCCTCCATCAATATGCGTATCTGCAACTCCGCAAGCCGAGCGCCGACGCAGCGGTGGATACCATAGCCAAAGGATAAATGCCGCCGGGCATTTTCGCGGTTCAACATGATGTCATCGGGCCGTTCAAACACGCTTTCATCCCGGTTAGCGGAGATATACCAAAGCGCCACCCGGTCGCCTTTCTTAATGGGTGCGCCGAATAGGTCATAATCACACAGCGCGGTGCGCCGCATATGGGCAAGCGGGGTTTGCCAGCGGATAATTTCGCTCACCGCATTCGCGATCAGGCGTGGGTCTTGCTCCAATCGTTCGCGCTCGTCCGGGAATTGATTAAGACCAAAGGCATAAGCCGACATGGTGTTGCGGGTGGTATCATTGCCGCCAACGATCAGCAGGATCAAATTGCCCATAAATTCATTGGTGTCCATATCCTTCATTGGCGAATGGATCATCCGGCTGATCAGGTCGGGGGCCTCCCCCTTTTCCTTGCGCTCATCCCAAAGCTGCTGGAAATAGGCGCCCATTTCATAGATTTTTCGAGCCGCGCCTGCCGTCCTTCGGCGGTGCGGAACAATTCAATATTGCCGGCATAGTCGGACCATAGGGTCAATTTGCGCCTGTCCGCCCATGGGAAATCAAACAATAGGGCGAGCATCCCGGTGGTCAATTCGATGGACACCCGGTCCACCCAGTCAAAATCGCTGCCCATCGGCAGGCTATCGAGCAATTCTCCGGTCCGCGCCCTTATGGCACCGGTCATCCGTTCCATTTCGGCAGGCGTAAATGCCGGGGCAACAACGCGCCGTTCCTCGGTATGTTTGGGCCGGTCCATGGCGATGAACATGGGCAGGATCACCCGGTCCGATCCCTCCATATCCGGCTCGTTCATCGGTGCCAGCGATATGCCGCCATATTCAAAGGAGGAAGAAAAAATATCAGGCAACGCCTCAACGTGCTGGATCGCCTTATGCGTGGTCACATTCCAATAGCTGCCAAAGCCGCTATTGTTGATTTTGTTGATTGGGGCCTGCGAGCGCATTTCGGCGAAAACACCCTGCCAGCGGTCTTCGGCATATATATCGGGCGGGGTTACGTCCCAGCGGTGCGGCGCTTCGTTTATCTGCCAGGCGACAGGTTCAAAACCGGGGCGAACCGGCGGTGCTGCTCCCATGCTTTGCATCACCCTATCTCCTTAATATTTGCTCAACTCCACTTCCATTTCGCGGTAGCCATGGACAAAACAAGCATGAACACGGCGCAGCTTGCCCGTAGGATTCACCTGCATCCGCCTTTTATGCATTTCCTCCAGCAGGATTTTTAGCTGCAATTCGGCGAGCCGCGCCCCGACGCAGCGGTGAATGCCATAGCCAAAGGCCAAATGCCGCCGCGCATTTTCGCGCTCCAACACGATGTCATCGGCCCGTTCAAACACGCTTTCATCGCGGTTGGCGGAAATATACCATAATATCACCTTGTCGCCTGCCTTTATATCATTGCCAAACAGGGCATGGTCTTGTGCCGCTGTGCGCCGCATATGGGCAAGCGGGGTTTGCCAGCGGATCATCTCTTGCACGGCATTTGGTATCAGGTCCGGATTTTGTTGCAGCTTAGCCCGCTCATCCGGGAAAGCATTCAACCCCCATGCAAAACCGGACATGGAATTGCGCGTGGTATCATTGCCGCCGACGATCAGCAGGATCAGATTGCCGATAAATTCCATCTGGTCCATATGGCTCATGCTGTCGGAATGGATCATCATCGACAAAAGGTCCGGCGTCGGTTCGGCGTTCAGCTTCTGATTCCAAAGCTGTTGGAAATATGCGCCCAGTTCGAATAATATTGTGCGGCGGAACTCGTCTAGCTCCTGCGCCTTTGACAATTCGACATCGCCCGCCCAATCGGACCAGAATGTTAACAAGCGGCGCTGTTCCCATGGGAAATCGAACAATATCGCCAGCATCCCGGTGGTAAGCTCAATCGAAACCTTGTCCACCCAGTCAAAAGGCTTGTCCCATGGCAGGCTGTCCAACGTTTCGGCGGTGCGCTGTCTGATGCTCGCCTCCATCCGGTGCATTTCGGCAGGCGTAAAGGCGGGGGCAACAGTCCGCCTTTGCCCGGTATGTTTGGGCCGGTCCATGGCGATAAACATCGGCAGTTGGAAATCGCTGTCCCATTTGGGATCGGCGATTGTGATACCGCCATGGGCGACATCGCTCGAATAAATATCGGGCAGCGCTTCGACGTGCTGCACCGCTTTATGCGAGGCTATGTTCCAATAGGGGCCATAATCCGACTCTTCGATTTTATTGACCGGAGCCTGTCTGCGCATTTCGCGGAACGGTTCGTGCCATTGATCCTTGCTATATAGCTCCGACCGGCTGACATCCCATGGATTGGGAAGCGTATCCGCGATAGGCGGATGTTTTTCATACCATGACTTTAACGCCTCATCGGCGGTAGGCGACGTGGTAAGATTGCCCAAGTCAATGACAGGTGCGCTGGCCATGGCTATTCTCCTTCTCTCTCAAGAAATAGAGTGCCATTGCTGACAATAATGTCAATCCCGTTTCGATCAGCAACCGGTTTTGACGGCCTAAAGATTATACCGGTGCCTATAGGGCTTAAGGAAAATACTAGGGTCAGGACCTATTAAATGCCCATTCGAGGTTTGAGGCCATTTTGTTCAGTGCAAGGCGGCAAGCGCTGGGCTTAGTGGTTCTAAGTCCAAGCTTGCCAACGCAGCAATGGACAAAATGGGTCA
>JAAURJ010000090.1 GCA_012032285.1 Sphingomonadales bacterium | reverse complement strand
CGCTGGTTGCCTGTGCTTCAGGTGAGGGCGAAAGCACGGCGCAGGCCGCCATCCCCGGTCTCAAGGAACGCGGGGTCACCTTCGCCACCCCCGATGGCACGATGGACGGGTTCTTTGTTCAACCGGATATGGGCAATCACGCTGCGGTGATCCTGTGGCCCGACATTGCCAGCATCCGCGAATCCAAGCGGATGATCGCGCGCAATCTGGCGAGCGCAGGTTACGCTGTGCTGGTGGTGAACCCCTATTACCGCGACGTCACAGGCGAACAGTTTGCCGATTTTGCCGCGTCATTTCGGACGGCGGCTTCCAGAAGGTCGGCCCGTGGCGCGGGAAACTTAATGCCGAGACGATCATGCGCGATGCGACCGCAACCGTCGATTGGCTCGATCGGCAGGAAGGCGTCGATCAGGCCAAGGGCATTGGCACCCAAGGGTATTGCATGGGCGGGCCGTTCACCGTGTGGAGCGCCGCTGCGGTGCCATCGCGGATCAAGGCCGCAGCCAGCTTCCACGGCGGCGGGCTGGTGCGCGCTGACAATCCGATGAGCCCGCACAATGTGCTGGGCAAGGTCGATGCGAGCCTGCTGATCGCCGTGGCGCGTGACGATGATGCCAAGGCCCCGGCGGACAAGGCCACCTTCGCCGATGCCGCCAAGGCCGCCGAGGTGCCCGCCACCGTCACCGTCTATCCCGGCGACCACGGCTGGATGGTGTCCGACAGCCCGGCCTACGACGCCACGGCGGCCGCGCGGGGCGAGGCTGATCTGAAGGCGCTGTACGCGGCGGCGCTGGCTTAAGGCGCGATTTCCCGAAGGCACTGTGGCTCTGCGCGGCTTGCTGCGCAGAGCCAACAGCCATGTCTGCTTTCGGATAATGCTGGCTTGCCCAATCCTCCCAAGCGGCCCGATGAGTGCTGCCAGTCCAATCGCAACCTGGTTCGGACTGGGTGCGCGGCCTTGCGAGAGTGTCTGCCGCATCCATCCAGCGCCCTCCACGACAAATCGCAAAAGCGCGAATTCACCAGCAACAGTGTCAGATTGCAAAGTTATATAAAATGTAGCCGGGGCGGGGCCCAGATCAAATTTCAACTTTGACGGATAGATACAATCTCAAAAGCAATACGACTCGCTATAGACATCTCCATCGACGGAGGGAAAGATCAACGCCGCACCCTATGAATTTGTGCTTCGCTATATGCGACAATACGATGATTAAGGCAAAGACCTTTCATTTTTTTGGTCACGAACTCGTCAGGATGCAGACACATGCCGCGACAAGTGGCCTGTCGTCTTCCGTGTAAAAATATAGCGTTGACGAGGATCGCCATAAGATACGTAGACATCGACGTCGAAAGGCGTTGTATTCGCTTGTTTATTGAATTCTTTATGGAGTGATTCCATTGTCTATCACCAGTCAATTTAGCATCAATAGCGATGCCATTAATGCTCTCAGTAATTTCAATGTCATATCGTCGCTTATGCGCTTTCTGCTGTTGCTGGTGGTATCCTTTTCATTCGCAGATATCGCTCGCGCTCATGTGAAATGGTTTGCATCGTATGATGTCAGTCAAACACCTCAAACAATTGATTTCATACTAGCGAGTCAGGCCTTTTGGACGGCAGCATTATTTGCATTGATCGGCTTTATGTCGTCAATTTTTATTGAAGGCTCAAAATTCGGTCAACCAATTTCTAATTTTCTTGATTTTCTATCATCCCCTCTTTTTGAGCGCATGGATGATTTCGTAAGGATTGCCACTGGATTTTTCTTCATATGCCTGTTCGCATCAGGAAATGTCTATTTAACTCCAGAGCTGACCACCCCCGATGAATTTGTTTCCTGGATACATCTTGCCATCGGGATCTGCATTATCTTCAGATACACGCGCCTGATCGCAGCCATCGGGATCATGGCGCTCTGGTTCCTGGCGCTTCGTGATTATGACCTGTTTCATTTGCTGGATTATCTGCCGCTTCAAATCGGCCTCGCTACCTATTTTGTCCTTGAAGGCATCAGCCGCCCGGAATGGCGTGCACGCCGCTTCGAAGCGCTTCGCTGGGGTCTGGCGGTTGCCATCATGTGGTCAAGTATTGAGAAATTTGCTTATGCGGATTGGTTCATCCCTATCTTGAATGAACACCCGTATCTGACATTTGGCCTTCCACAATATTCTTTCGTAATTATGTCAGGCGTGGCTGAATTCGTCATGGGATTTGGATTGATCTGGACGCCATTAACGCGTCGCCTTTCCGCTCTCGCCCTCGTGTTTATTTTCGGTTCGGCCATCATAATATTCGGAAGAATGGATCTGATCGGTCACAGCTTGATCATTGCGATATTGCTGATCACAATCGCTGATCGCACGCCGTATCATGCGCCTTTCACGCAACTGAAGAACCATTATTCGAATGTGGTGATTATGGGATGCGCAAGCTTCATTCTCTTTGCGTCAAGCTATTGGGGGATGCATCGCATGATCTATGACCCTGAGTTCGACATGGCAGCGGCGCTCGTAGCCACGGTTCACGCCGCCCCCGTGTCGTCACCAAAGCGAGCATTGGATGATCAAGCATGCGTGACGCCAATCAACCTGGACAATCAGACAAACGCTCAAGATGCTTTTGACGAGGCGATGCATGCCATGCACGGCCCGATGATGATGGGAGTGAAACACCCCGATGCTGATAAAGCATTTGTTTTAGGTATGCTTCCGCATCACCAAGGCGCACTTGATATGGCCAAAATCCAATTGAAATTTGGAAAAGATCGTAAAATGCGCCGATTGGCCTTCGATATATTGAGGACGCAGCACCTCGAAGTCATTCAAATGAACCGTTGGCTGCGCGACAATAAGGTCACATCAACGTGTGGCTGTGTGTCAAAGCGGGGTTTGCATAGACCTGGCGAGCCCGCTTAGGTCCAGAGCGCTCCCCAACCATGCTGATCCGCGAACGCTCCGGCGTACCATCCCAAGTCGCGCGCCTGCCTACCCCGCCTTCTGCGCCTTGGCCCGCTCGTTCGCTGCCCCGAACCGCCCATGCTTGCGATAGCGCAGCATCCACTTGTCCAAAAACAGACCCAGCGGCTTGGCCTCGATCCCCAGCTCGGCCAACCCGCGCGCGCCTGGCGCAACCGTGCTGCCGGGTTTGAGCAGCGTCCATTGATCGCGGCTCATCGGGGTCAGCGGCATGGCGGCAAAGATGGCGCTCAGACCATCAGGCATGGCGATGAAACGGCGCTTGCGGCCCTGGGCTTCGGCAATGCGCTCGTGCAGTTGCATCATGGTCAGCGCTTCCGGCCCGCCCAGCTCGTAGATGTGGCCGCCGTGCTGCTCGGGATGCTCCAAAGCGGTCACGATTCCCTCGGCTACATCATCGGCATAGACGATCTGCAGCTTCGCCTCGGGCCCGAACACAGGAAGGACCGGTAACGCCTCGATCATCCCGGCGAACAGGTTGATGAAATTGTCATCCTTGCCGAACACGATCGAGGGGCGCAGCACGGTCGCCTTGGGGAAGGCAGCGAGCACGCGGCTCTCACCCTGCGCCTTGCCGCGCGCATAGGCCGTGGGCGAGTTCGCATCGGCACCGATCGCGCTGACGTGGACCATCGCGGTGACCCCGCGCGCCGCCGCAGCTTCAGCAATCATGCCCGGTGCTTCGCCCATCAGCCGTTCGAGGTTCCCATCGAACGCGCCGACCAGATTGACGACATAATCCGCCCCGTCGAGCGCGGCGGCAACGTGTGCTGCGTTCGTGATATCGCAGGGCAGGAATTGCAGCTGGCCGAGGTTGGCCAGCGGCTTGAGGCTCTGCGCCTTATAGGGCGCCCTACTCG
>JAAURJ010000013.1 GCA_012032285.1 Sphingomonadales bacterium | reverse complement strand
CAGGCAGAATAGCTGCCTGCGGCGTGCATTTTGCTCCAATATCTTCGCCATTTTGATGCCTCGAATGGGTATTTAATAGGTCCTGACCCTAGTTTTTAAGCTACGTCGCTAATACCTAAATCGGACAGCTTGCGGTATAGTGTCGAGCGGCCAATTCCAAGACGGCGGGCGACTTCGGTCATGCGCCCGCGATAATGGCCGATGGCTAGGCGGATGACATCCGCCTCAATTTGTTCCAGAGGGCGCAGATTGCCGTCTTCTTCATAAAGGGTAACGCCAATAGCCTCCTGATTGCTGGAGGAAGGACCGCCGCCGGTTCCCGCTTCGGCAACGCTGGCGGCAATTTGCGGAAATTCTTCAGGGGTCAGCGCATCGCGTTCGCACAGCACGGCGGCGCGGAACAGGGCGCTTTGCAACTGGCGGACATTGCCCGGCCAGTCATAACCGCGTAAGATGTTTAGCGCCTCTTCGGTAATGCCAAGGCTGCGAAGCCCCGGCTGCGAAGCCATGCGTCCCAAGAAATGTCGCGCGAGCGCCGGTATATCGCCGGTCCGTTCACGAAGGGGCGGGATGGTGAGTTGAACGATATTTAAGCGGTAAAACAGATCTTCTCGAAATGCGCCGCTGGCCAGCTTTCCGGCAAGGCTTCCATTGCACGCGGTGATCAGGCGTACGTCGATGCGGTAGCTATGATTGGCACCGAGAGGTTGTATCTCATTTTGAGTCAACAGGCGCACCAGACGGACCTGAGTTTCCGCGCCATTTGGTCCACTTCGTCTAAGAATACTGTGCCGCCTTCTGCTTGTTGCAAGATACCAATGCGACGGTCAAAGGCACCGGCAAAGGCGTCTTTTTCATGGCCGAACAAGACCGAGTCCAGCAAATTGGGGGCGATGGCACCGCAATTGACTTTTAAGAAGGGTTGCTTTGCCCGCGGGCTTGCGGCGTGAATGGCATCGGCTACGACTTCTTTGCCGACACCGGCTTCGCCTTCTATATAGATGGGCGCACGGCTGCGGGCAGCTTTGGCGGCAATTGCAAGCGCAGTGCGAAAGGCCGGAGCGGATCCGATAATTTCTTCAAATTCCAGCGTCTGTGTAATTTTTTCGGTGAGCGGTTGCAGTTCACCAAAGTTTTTCGCACTATCGGAGGCAAGGCTGAGCGCAGCGATCAACCTTTCGGCGGCAACAGGTTTGATGATATAATCAGACGCGCCCGCCCGCATCGCCTCAATAGCACTTTCATTGGATCCCATTGCCGTCATCAATAATATGGGCAGCGCAGGGCGGCGTGATTTCAATTCGCTGATCAAGGCGGCCGATTCTGATCCCGGCACCCATTGATCCAGCAATATCGCGTCGAGCATCATGCCGTCTTGTGTGCCGAGCATGGCAATAGCAGTTTCGGCATCGCGTGCAAAAACTGTGCGCCAACCGGCCCGCCCGGCTATCGCCGAAACCAGCCTGCACTGTGCTGGCTCGTCATCGACGAGCATCAATAATCTGGTTTCATTGTCGCTCATTAATGGCCCATTGAAAAATGATCAGCCGGTGGAATAGCAAAAATGGGTAAATGTCCTGTTAAGCAGAACATAGATTTTCTTTGCGAACAGCGCTTGAGCAATCGGACACGCCGCGTTAAGGCCGTTAAAGAGAAAAAATATCGGAGGAAAAAATGGCCGAACATCATGATATCAAGGTAGCCAAGGGCACATATGAAGGTTTTTTGAGTCTGCTTAAATGGGGCACGATTGCTTCTGTGGTTGCGACCGCCTTTGTCATTTTGATTATCGCAAATTGACGCGCAGATGAAAATTGCTGTCCTAAAGGAAACCGCGCCCGGCGAAACCCGGGTTGCGGCCTCGCCGGAGACTGTTAAAAAATATATCGGCTTGGGGGCAAATGTTTCGGTTGAAGCCGGGGCGGGAAATCATGCTTCCATAAGCGATGCGGACTATGAAGCGGCAGGTGCGACGATTGCGCACCGCGATGCGGTGATCAAAGATGCGGATATATTACTAGGCGTGCAAGGCCCGGACCCCAAGAAATTAACGGGGGTTAAAAAAGGCGCTTGGCTTGCTGCGGCGCTTGACCCTTTTGGGCAGCGTGAACGGGTGGATGCTTATGCCGCTCTTGGCGTAGAAGCGCTGGCCATGGAATTCATGCCGCGTATCACCCGGGCGCAGTCGATGGATATATTGTCATCGCAGTCCAATCTGGCCGGTTATAAGGCGGTGATTGATGCAGCTAGCACTTATGGCCGGGCCTTTCCGATGATGATGACAGCGGCAGGCACGGTAACGGCGGCCAAGGCGTTCATTATGGGCGTGGGCGTTGCCGGATTGCAGGCGATTGCCACCGCGCGGCGGCTGGGCGCGCAGGTGAGCGCTACTGATGTACGTCCCGAAACCGCTGAACAAATTGCCAGTCTTGGCGCAAAAGCTGTCTTTGCCGAAGGTTTGGAGGCATCCGGCACGGGCGGTTATGCGGCTGAGCTGACTGACGAGCAAAAGGCAAAGCAAGCAGAGCTGGTGTCTTCGCATATATCAAAACAGGATATTGTCATCACAACGGCCCTTATTCCCGGCCGCGCCGCACCCCGATTGATCAGCGACGCGCAAATTGCGACAATGAAAGCGGGCAGTGTGATTTTCGATCTTGCCGTGGCGCAAGGCGGCAATGTCGAAGGCAGCGAAGCTGACAAGGTGGTCGAAAGGCATGGTGTCAAAATCATCGGTCACAGCAATACCCCGGCCCATATGCCTGCAGATAGCAGTGCGCTTTTCGCCCGCAACCTCTATAATTTCCTAAGCGCCTTTTGGGACAAGGAAGCGGGCAAGCCTGTTCTGGATGAAGAGATTGGTAATGCGATCCGCCTGACGCAAGGCGGCAAGGTGGTGAATGAGAGGCTGATTGGCTGAGGCACGAATCGTGCACTTTGAAAACCCTTCTCCTGCAGGAGGATTTTAGGGGAAAAATATGGATTTTATAGCAATTCTTTCGATCTTCGTTTTGGCCTGTTTTGTCGGCTATTATGTTGTTTGGTCGGTTACGCCCGCATTGCATACGCCGTTAATGGCGGTGACCAATGCGATCAGCTCTGTGATTATTGTAGGCGCATTGATTGCCGCAGCAGCAGCAGGTGCGCCGGGGGCGAAATGGCTGGGGCTTATTGCGGTGGTGCTCGCCAGCGTCAATATTTTTGGCGGCTTTGCGGTTACCGAGCGGATGCTTGCAATGTATAAGAAGAAGGAAAAATAATGGGGGGACAGCATCTTATTGCAGCATGGGGGGCAGTGCTGGTGTCACGGCAACCGGGCTTTGTCAGAAGCGTGCTCAATAGCTTTGGAATATGCGTAACGGCGCTCGCAGCTTTTCAAGTTCCAGCCTTTGCATCGGCAGGTGAAAGTGCATCTCCAACGCCCGCATGGGCCGTGATAGCATATCTGGTGTCGGGCGTATTTTTCATCCTCGCGCTGCGCGGGCTGAGTTCGCCTGCGTCATCGCGCCGGGGCAACCGGTTCGGCATGGCAGGTATGTTGATTGCGGTCGTTACTACTTTGGTAACGCATGAGGTCGCGGCATTACCCGAAATATTGGGCGCGATTGCGATTGGCGGCGGTATCGGATGGGTGGTCGCACGGCGCATCGCCATGACAGATATGCCGCAGCTGGTGGCGGCTTTCCATAGCCTTGTCGGTCTTGCTGCCGTGCTAGTTGCAGCCGCCGCTTTCCTCAATCCCGGAGCTTTTGGCATTGCAGACGGCGGCATTATCAACCCTGTCAGCCGGGTGGAAATGGGCCTGGGCGCGGCCATTGGTGCGATTACATTTTCCGGCTCAGTCATCGCTTTCTTGAAATTGGCCGGCAAAATGTCGGGCGCACCGATTTTATTGCCGCTGCGCCATGTAATCAATTTGGGCACGCTGGCCGCGATATTGGGGCTTTGCGGATATTTCACCATTGACCAAAGCCCTTGGGTGTTCTGGACGATCACGGCGCTGGCTTTTCTTATCGGGTTCCTGCTGATTATTCCAATCGGCGGCGCCGATATGCCGGTTGTTGTGTCGATGCTCAACAGCTATTCGGGTTGGGCCGCGGCTGCCATGGGATTTACCCTGCACAATAGCGCGATGATCATAACCGGCGCATTGGTGGGCAGCTCTGGCGCGATCCTGTCTTACATTATGTGCCGCGCGATGAATCGCAGTTTCATCAGCGTTATTGCAGGCGGCTTTGGTGCCGATAGCAGCAGTGGCAGCGGCGGTGCAGCCAAATCCGATCGCCCATGGAAAGCGGGAAGCGCAGAGGATGCCGCTTATATGATGGCACAGGCTGAAAATATCATCATCATTCCGGGTTATGGTATGGCGGTGGCCCAAGCACAGCACGCGCTGCGCGAAATGGGCGATCTGCTCAAAAAAGAAGGCGTGAATGTCAAATATGCTATTCACCCTGTGGCGGGCCGTATGCCGGGGCATATGAATGTCCTGCTCGCCGAAGCCAATGTTCCTTATGATGAGGTGTTTGAGCTGGAAGATATTAACAGCGAATTTGCTCAGGCCGATGTCGCCTTCATCATCGGTGCGAATGATGTGGTGAACCCGGCGGCAAAGACAGACAAATCTTCGCCCATCTATGGAATGCCCGTATTTGATGTCGATAAGGCGAAGACAATATTTTTTATCAAACGCTCAATGGGCGGCGTCGGTTATGCCGGGGTAGATAATGATGTCTTCTATATGGACCAAACGATGATGCTGCTCGCTGATGCAAAGAAGATGGTAGAGGATATTGTAAAAGCCTTGCAGCATTAACGCTTTTATGGTGTGTCGGAATCTGGGGCAAGATTTGGCATTTTTTGGAGAATTATGAATGCGCAAAATTGGCCTAATCGGTGCGGTCAACTGGTATGCAATGTCCCTGTATTTTCACCGGATTAATACCCAGATTCATAAACGCATCGGTGGCACTTGCAGCCCGCCCATTATATTGGAAAGCCTGAACTGCGGCGACATTTCCAGCGACCTGTCCGATGCCGATTGGGATAGTATTGCAAAGGCGCTGGTGGCCTCTGCTAGGCGGATGGAGGATGCCGGCGCGAGTGCGCTGCTCATTTGCGCCAATAGTATGCACGCGTTTATGATCAGGTGGTGGACGCGGTCGATATTCCCGTCATGCATATCGTCGATGCAGTCGGAAAGAAGATCAAGGCCGATGGGATAGAATCCGCCGCGCTCATCGGCACCCGTAATGTGATGGCGGAAAACTGGTACAGACAGCGTCTAGTTAAACAGGGCGTTGCGCTCGCCCCTGCAAAAGCGGACCGCGTGGCGGAAATTGACAGGATAATTCACAAAGAACTAAATCTTGGCATTGTTACCAGAGATTCCGAACGCACTTTGAAAACCTTTATCACTAATTATGATCAAGAAGGGGTGAAGGCGGTGATACTGGGCGCAGCGGAACTGGTGAAGCTAGTCGATACAAAGGCCAACGTCCTGCCCATTTACAACAGCACCGAAATTCACGCAGATTCGATTGTCGACTGGATATTGGGCGACGCTCCCTAAAAAATGAAGGGCTTGGCAATCTCGGCTTATTGCGGCACATTATGTTTTATGAGGAAGAGATTTTGGATAGCACCCATGGCGGTGTTGGCCGCCATGATGGCTTTTTCTGCTTCGGCAAAGACAATCATCGTCGTAAATGGCGATGATGCTCAGGAGAGGCTTCAGGAAGCTCTGATTTTGGCCGAACCGGGTGACATTGTCGAAATTAGCGAAGGCCGTTTCCGCCTGACCGACGGCCTCTCCCTTGATGTGGACGGGGTGACAGTAAAAGGGCAGGGAAGCCAGAAAACAATTTTGGATTTTTCCAGCCAAGCGGGCGCCGGTGAAGGTTTTTTGGTCAGCTCAGATGACGTGGTGTTGCGAGAATTTGCTGTTGAAAACAGCAAAGGTGACGGGATCAAGTCCAAAGGTGCGGACCGGATTGTTTATCACAAGCTGCGCGTGGAATGGACGGGCGGGCCTCTTTCAACCAACGGCGCGTACGGTATATATCCTGTCGAAAGCCAGGATGTCCTTATTGACAGTGTTTTGGTGCGCGGGGCATCCGATGCAGGAATATATGTCGGCCAGTCGCGCAACATCATTGTGCGGGGATCGACCGCAGTGGAAAATGTTGCCGGTATCGAGATTGAAAACAGCTATGACGCCGATGTTTACGACAATGTGACGACCAAAAATACCGGAGGTATATTGGTGTTCGACCTACCCAATTTATTACAAAAGGGCGGGCGCAATGTTCGGATATTTGCCAATATCGTTATCAATAACATGACCCAAAATTTCGCGCCCAAAGGGAATATCGTGGCCAGCGTGCCAACAGGAACCGGTATCATGGTCATGGCCAACCGCAATGTGCAGATTTTCGATAATGTTATTGGCGATAATGGCACGGCGAATATTATGGTGGTAGGCTATCGCAATGATTTTGATGACGCCGGATATAATCCTATCCCTTCCATGGTTGCGATATGGGAAAATCAGCATTTGCGTGCCGGATGGGCCCCGGACTTTCCGGGCGGAGCTGAGATTATGAACGCATTGGGCGGTAATCTGCCGCCTATATTCTGGGATGGGGCAGGCGGGGACACCCATGCGCCACTCATTGCGGATAAAGTCGCGGCGCTCAATTTGGGGTTGACCGATATAAAGGCAAGCCCGCTTTCGGCTTCTCCTTCACCCTTGGCGGCGCATGGCGCATTACCCGATGCATTGCCGCAGATAATATTGCCTGAAAGCATGGAGGCGGCGGTCCGCTAATGCGTTTATTGCTACCCGCTCTGCTTATTCTGGGCGCGGCAACGATATTACCCGCACAAGATAAAGCAAGCGTTTCTGAGGCTGCCATAATGCAGGCGGATATGCCCAAAACGCTATCGGAATTTGGTTTCTTTGACGGCGGTGCAGGGCGGCCTTTGCCGGTGCTGATTGCCTATTCGCTTCGCACTCCGTTATTTTCCGATTATGCGGAAAAACAGCGTTTCATCTATCTGCCGCCTGGAAAAACGGTTCAGGTTGAAGAGGGAAGTGGACGGATAATATTCCCTGTCGGCACTGCGATAATCAAAAGCTTTGGCTATGATGACGGGGGTGGGACACTGCGCATATTGGAAACGCGGCTCTTACTTCGCCGCACCGATGGTTGGACGGCATTGCCATATGTTTGGCGTGAGGATGGACGCGATGCCGATTTGAAACTGGGCGGGAAAAGAATTAATGTCCGCTTCACACCGCCAGGACGTACACAGCAGCAGATCAGCTACGCTGTACCGAATAAAAACCAATGCAAACAATGCCATTCATCGAATAACGCCATTGAACCGGTTGGGCCTTTGCTGGGCAATATGGAGTTTGCAGACAGCAGGGGAAAGGAGAGGCTGCTTCGCGGTAGCGGCTATCGCGGAGACAAAATCATGTCTTTTGCACGCTGGGACGACCCCGCATCGGCGAATGTGGCGACACGGGCGGCATCCTATCTTTTTGTCAATTGCGCCCATTGCCACAGGCCTAGTGGATCAGCGAGCAATAGCGGGCTGTTTTTTGATGAGGGCCATTATCCACCCGCCAATTCGGGAATCGGCAAACGCCCCGTTGCGGCCGGGCGGGGCAGTGGCGGCCATGAATTTGTCATCGCGCCGGGGCACCCCGAACGTTCGATATTGATATACAGGATGAACAGTCTAGACCCCGGCGTTGCCATGCCGGAGCTAGGCCGGGCAACCGTTCATATGGAGGGGTTATCGCTGCTCGAACAATGGATTAAGGATATGCCTGATTAACCCAGCGTCCTTACCTTGGCAAAATGGCCTCAAACCGAAAGCTATTTCCTTTCGGAATGACCAAATTTCAATATGGAGATATTTAGGCTTGCAACCATTTTGTTTAACTATAAAAAAGCAAGTGAATTTCCTGCATTGCGGTGAATTCAAATTGTTTGATTTTTATAAGAGAAGCATTTCTCTTTTCAGGGGGTTATCATGAAGAAATTAATGGTCGCAGCGACAGCTGCAATGGCTGGTTTTGGCTTAAGCGGCTGCGCCACTGTTTTGAATGGCACTAACACAAGTTATGAAGCCGACTCAGAGCCGGAGGGTGCAAGCGTTACCTTTACCAGCGGCCTAAGCTGCACCACGCCATGTAAAGTCGAAATGCGCCGCAAGGATGACCAGCGAGCTGATATTAGCTTGCCAGGTTATAAACCCACCTATGTTCTGATTCAGTCTCGCTTGGGCGGTTCTGCATTTGGTAACATTATTTTAGGCGGCGGTGTCGGTGCAATTGTTGATGGTTCCAACGGTGCCAGTAACCGCCTATACCCACGGCCTTTGATCGTGAAATTGGCACCAGAGGGTTCTAATGAAGAAGCAGTTTTGCTCGACATTGATGGCAAAGTGGTGAGCACGGTTAAGGAGCATAATGACAAAGTCCGTGTCGATGTCTCCAAAACCATCGGTGCTGATCTGGCCGGTTTGAACGAATAATTTTCTCCATCCATTCGCTTTGAAAAGCCCGTATCCAATGAACAGGGTGCGGGCTTTTTTTCTGGCCAGATGCCCGCCGGTGGAATAGCGTGCGCAAAAATATAAGGAGCCTGCAAATATGACCCTGAAAATCCATCATCTGAATAACAGCCGGTCGCAGCGCATATTATGGCTGTTGGAGGAGCTTGGCGCGGATTATGAGATTGTCCACCATCACCGTGACCCCGAAACCAATTTGGCCCCGCCCAGCCTGACCGCAATACACCCGCTCGGAAAATCACCAATGATCGATGATGATGGATTGCTGATCTGCGAATCCGGCGCGATTACCGAATATCTGTGCGAACGTCATGGTGGCGAGCATTTGGTTCCGGCGCGGGGTACAGAAAAGCATATCCGCTATTTGGAATGGCTGCATTTTGCCGAAGGTTCGGCAATGACGCCGATTTTGTTGCGGCTGTATACCGCACGTTTGGGGGAGGCGGCCGCTCCGTTGGAACCGCGGATCAGCCAGCAATTGCAATCGCACTTTCAATATATGGAGGACGCGATACAGCCATCGGGCTATTTTGTCGGCGACGGCCTGACAGGCGCAGATATCATGATGATCTTTCCTGCCGAAGTGGCGGTCATGCAGGGCTATGGCGCAAAAATGCCGAAGCTGACGGCTTTTGTTAAAATGGTGCACGCCATGCCGGGCTATCAGGCCGCATTGGCAAAGGGCGGGCCTTATGCCTATGCATGATGCGTATCGCTTGGCAAATAGACCCGTAAGCATCATCTTCCCCTTGTAAGCTTTTTCGCCCTCGCCTAAGTGGCTTGCATGAGTTCGACCAATGATATCCGCCGCGCTTTCCTCGATCATTTTGGGGGCGTAGGCCATGAGCAGGTGCAATCCGCGCCACTGGTTCCATATAATGACCCGACATTGATGTTCGTCAATGCCGGCATGGTACCGTTCAAAAATGTCTTTACCGGTCTTGAAAGCCGCGAAATTCCGCGCGCCGCATCGTCGCAAAAATGCGTTCGGGCGGGTGGAAAGCATAATGACCTCGACAATGTTGGCTATACGGCCCGGCATCATACTTTCTTTGAAATGCTCGGTAATTTTTCCTTTGGCGATTATTTTAAGGAAGAAGCGATCCACCATGCTTGGACATTGCTCACCAAAGTTTGGGGGATTGATCCAGCCCGGTTGACCACGACCGTTTATCATACAGATGACGAAGCTTTTGACCTGTGGCGCAAAATTGCAGGACTTCCCGAGGAACGAATTATCCGCATATCGACCAATGACAATTTCTGGTCGATGGGCGATACTGGTCCTTGCGGTCCGTGTAGCGAGATTTTCTTTGACCATGGCGATCATATTTTCGGCGGCCCTCCGGGTAGTCCGGATGAAGATGGCGACCGGTATGTCGAAATCTGGAATTTGGTTTTCATGCAATATGAACGGCATGAAGATGGCAGCCAAACAGACCTACCCAAACCGTCAATTGATACCGGCATGGGATTGGAACGCATCGCTGCAGTGCTTCAAGGGGTGCATGACAATTATGACACGGACACATTCCGCAATCTGATTGAAGCATCTGAAGAGATGACCGCGACAAGGGCACAGGGCGAGCAAATGGCTAGCCACCGCGTCATTGCCGACCATTTGCGTTCGACCAGTTTCTTGATTGCTGACGGCGTGTTGCCGTCCAATGAAGGCCGTGGTTATGTCCTTCGCCGGATCATGCGCCGGGCGATGCGTCATGCGCATATTTTGGGGGCAAAAGATCCTTTGATGCACCGGCTTGTCGGAACATTGACCGCCGAAATGGGCGCGGCTTACCCCGAATTGCTCCGCGCACAGCCGCTGATCGAAGAGACACTGCGTCAGGAGGAAACCCGTTTCCGGCAGACATTGGATAAAGGGCTTAAACTTCTAGACGATGCCACCGCGAATATGGCGGCGGGCGATATATTACCCGGTGCAACCGCTTTTCGCCTCTATGACACTTATGGCTTTCCCTATGATTTGACCGAAGATGCGCTGCGCTCGCATGGCTTTGGTATTGACGAGGCAGGTTTTGCCGCCGCGATGCAAGAGCAAAAGGATCGCGCCCGCGCCGCATGGAAGGGCAGCGGACAAAAAGCATCGGACGATATCTGGTTCGACATTGCTGAACGTTTTGGGTCGACCGAATTTACCGGCTATAGTGCCAATGAAGGCGAAGGACAGGTGCTCGCGATCGTCAAGGATGGCGCCGAGGTGCAGAATGCTGGGGCAGGGGATGACGTGACAATTATCACCAACCAGACGCCCTTTTACGGGGAATCCGGTGGTCAAAATGGTGATGCAGGTGTGATCAGTACTGCCAAAGGCTTGCGTGCATTGGTTGCGGATACGACAAAGCCTCTGGGCCGTCTGCACGCGCATCACGCGAAGATGGAAACGGGCGATCTGGCCGTTGGTGATGTCGTGCAGCTTCACATAGATGCGCCCCGCCGCGATGCCGTTCGGGCCAACCATAGCGCCACCCATTTGCTGCACGCGGCGCTGCGCAATAAATTGGGCGGTCATGTCACACAAAAAGGCAGCATGGTTGCCCCCGACCGGCTTCGGTTTGATTTTAGTCATAACAAAGCGCTGGAAACTGCAGAAATTGAAGCCATTGAGGCCGATGTTAATGCACAAATTCGCGGCAACCGCGAAGTGACCACCCGCTTGATGACCCCCGATGATGCGGTGGCGGCTGGGGCGTTGGCGCTATTCGGCGAAAAATATGGTGACGAGGTTCGCGTGCTATCAATGGGCGATACCGATAACAGACATTATTCGGTTGAATTGTGCGGCGGCACCCATGTCAAGGCTTTGGGGGATATTGCGCTGTTTACCGTGATTTCCGAAGGAGCTGTAGCAAGCGGTATCCGCCGGATAGAGGCGCTGACCGGTGAAGCGGCGCGGCAGCATCTGGCACGGCGGGAGGCGCAGCTTAAGGGCATAGCCGGGCTTTTGAAAACCGGTATTGAGGATGTATCCGTCCGGATTGAAACATTGCTCGCCGAACGCAAACAGATGGAGAAAGAACTGTCTGATGCAAAAACCAAACTGGCCATGTCGGGCGCTGGCGGTGGTCAGAAAGCCGTGGCCGAAGATGTGGGCGGTGTCCAATATCTGGGACAGATCATAGCAGGAATAGAACCAAAGGCGCTGCGCGGCTTGGCCGACGAACAATTGAAAGCAATGGGTTCTGGTATCGTCACGATTATCGCCGCCAATGAAAACGCCAATACCGTGGTGGTTGGCATTTCGGCGGACTTGACAGATAAATATAAAGCCCCCGATCTAATCCGTGCAGCAACCGCAGCGATGGGCGGTCAAGGCGGCGGGGGCAGACCAGAAATGGCCCAAGGCGGCGGCCCCAGCAGGTGCCGACCAAGCAAAAGCAGCAGTAGAGGCCGTAAAGGCGGCGATTACGGGTTAAGGCTTTGGCACGGTTGTTGTTAACGCAATCCGGCTTCGTCAAGCTCCGGATTCGTTATGCTCTGCCTTAGCTTGGCCTGAGTTCGCCTGAATTTGTTCTGAGTATAACGGTCTGCGCTCCCGCCCCCTGATTTCCCAAAGGTAGATCAGCGCGGCGGTTTACTGACCATCCTTCAATTTCTGCATTAAATAAACGTGCTGCAACGCCAGCCTTTTTGCGGTTTCCTTTAAATTGGCGGCTGCGCTGTGGCCGCCGTCGATATTTTCATAATATAGAAAATCATGTCCCTGATCCTCCATGCGCTTTGCCGCTTTACGGGCATGGCCGGGGTGGACGCGGTCATCTTTGGTTGATGTAACGAAAAACACTTCGGGATAGTCGGCATCCGCGCGGATATTATGATAAGGAGAAATGCTTTTCAGGAACGCGCCTTCTTCTGCATCGGCGGGGCTGCCAAATTCGCCGACCCAGCTTGCACCGGCGAGCAGCTTATCATAGCGTAGCATATCGAGTAGTGGCACCGCGCAGATAACCGCGTTGAACAAATCAGGACGCTGCGTAAACATCACCCCCATTAAAAGTCCGCCATTGGACCCGCCCTCTATCCCCAAATGCTTTGGCGCGGTGACCTTGTCGGCGATCAGCTTTTCGGCGACAGAGATGAAATCGTCATAAATACGTTGACGGTTGGTTTTCAGACCAGCCTGATGCCATTTTGGGCCGTATTCACCGCCGCCCCGGATATTGGCAAGCACATAGATACCGCCCTGTTCGAGCCATAATTTACCGCGCGTTGCCGAGTAGCTGGGGTTAAGTGATACTTCAAATCCACCATAACCATAAAGCAAGGTCGGATTGGTGCCGTCCATTTTGGTATCTTTGCCGCGAACCACAAAATAAGGAACCTGTGTACCATCTTTCGATGTGGCGAAAAATTGTTCCGCTACCATGTTGTTGGCATCAAACCAGTCGGGCAGGGCCTTTGCCTTCGCCTTCTCACCGGTCGCGCTATCATAAGTCCAAAGCGTGTCCGGGGTGAGGAAGGTTTCGCTGCTGATAAAGGCAATGTCTTCTTTGTCGTTGGTGGCGCCTACCGAAACCGTCCCGCCTTCGGGAAAATCGAGCGGCTGTGATGACCATTGGCTGCCATCCCAATCAAAGGCAAAGGCGCTGCTTTTGACATCGCGCGAAATGCTCATCAGGATTTTTGACTTTGTCTGGCCATATCCGTTCATCGAACTGCGTTCATCGGGACGGAAAACAAGATGAAGATTGCCAATTTCACCGCTTGCCATAAATTCATCCAACGCGAAGCTTATCAGGTCGCCGCTTTTATATTCACGCCAGTCCTCATTCAGAGTTAGCAGCATTTGCCCCTTAAACTCTGCGCCAATGCTGGATTTAGCGGGTATGGGAAATTTAACGGGGGCTTGCAATTCGCCATTTTTGCGCGGCACCCAATAATATTCGCTGTCATAAAAAGTGGCGGAGCGGACCAATATAATCTCGCGGGAACCATCTTGGCGTTCATGCGCGGCGGGCCATAAGGCGACATCCTTTACCGAGCCGCGCATAATCTCTTTGGCTTCGGACAGCGGCTGACCGCGTTTCCAAAGCCGGGTGGTCATGGGATAGCCCGATTCGGTCATCGTGCCCTCGCCAAAATCAATCCCGACAAGCTGTGTATCGGCATCAAGCCAAGTGGAGGAGCCTTTGCTTTCGGGGGTGATAAAGCCGCCATCAATCCATGTTTTCGTCCGCGCATTAAATTCGCGGCGTACAACCGCATCTTTGCCGCCATCGGACAGATTGACGATGCAAAGATCATAATCCGGAGCAAGGCATTCATTGCCCTTATACACCCAGTTTTTATCCTCTGCCTTTGCCAGTGCATCGAAGTCTATCACGGTTTCCCAGCTGGGATTATCGGACAAATAGCTGTCCAACGTCGATTTACGCCACAACCCGCGGACATGATCAGCATCTTGCCAGAAATTATGCACCTCTCCGCCGCGATAAGAGGCATAAGGAATTTTATCCTTACTGTTCAAAATTTCCAGCGCATCGGCCTCCATCTTCGCAAAACGCGGGTCGGAGGTTAGCCGGGCAAGCGAACGGTCATTCCATGCCTTCACCTCAGCCAATGCCTTTTCGCCCAGCACCTCCTCCAGATAGAGATGGTCGGCATCGCTTTGCCCGGTGGTGGTTTCTTGGGTCATATCTGGTCCTGATTTGATAGGTGAATCTGTAGCGGCGAGGACGGGGCTGGCTACGAATAACAAACTGCATGCCCCCCAAAATAATGTTTTCATCTTATTCATTATAATCCCCTTTTCCAATATTATCCGCTTCTTGCCGCTTCCTGTGTTTTCAAACGAGGAGCTTCTTTCAGGCCGCCTGCTTCCATAATCTGACGCCGATATTCTTCGCGTTTTTCGTGGATGGAGGCGATCACGGGCCCCATTGGAACGCCAAGGTCCACCAACACTGCTTCTGATAATTGCAGTGAGCTTTCCAGGGTTTCGGGCACCGCGTCCGATGCACCCGCACGGTAAAGCTCCGCCGCATGATCGGTATCACGGGCGCGAACAACGATTTTAATATGCGGTAGCCACCCACGTACGCGCTGCACTATACGGGCGGCAAGGACGGGTTCGTCCATAGTGATGATGAGAGCCTTGGCATGACCAAGTTGCAGCTTGTCTAATGTTTCCGGTCTAGAAATATCACCGAATATAACCGGATAACCGTCCCGAAGACCGGCGGCCACCACATCAATGTCTGATTCTACCGCCACATAGGGTTGATTATGGGTTTTGAGCATATCGGCAATCAAACGGCCAATGCGGCCAAACCCAATAATAACAGTGCGTTCCTCATATGAAGACATGGTTTCGGCGACCATATCATCATTTCCGCGCATTTCGATCCGCCGCGATATATCATGGCCGACACGCGCCAATATCGGGGTGATGGTTAGGCCTATGGCGGTGGCAACTTGCCAAAAATTGGCAGTATCTCTGTCGATTAAATAGGTTGCGGCTGCTGCGCCCAGAACGATTAGGGTGGTTTCCGACGGGCTGGCCATCAACACGCCTGCCTCAGCCGCCGTACCGGTTCGTGCGCCCGATAGTTTGAGCAATGTGCTTGTGACAAGCGCCTTTACAATGATTACACCGGTCACAGCGCCCAGCAAAGAGCCCCAGTTGTTCGCAACAAATTGCAAGTCAATCGACATACCGATGCTGATCAGGAACACGCCGAGCGCCAGCCCCTTAAACGGCGCGGTCATAACTTCAACCTCACCATGATAGCTAGTTTCTGCGATCAGCAATCCGGCAATTAGCGCGCCGACAATGGGTGACAGGCCGACCATTCCGGTCAACAGGCTCGATACAATTACAACAAGCAGGCTTGCCGCAAGAAATAACTCCGGGCTTTTCGTCCTTGCGGCTTGTCCGAAGAGCGCAGGCAGAAGGAAACGGCCCAGCACCAGCATAGCAATGATTACTAACCCACCCTGCCATAATGTGGTGATTATGCCGTCAAAACCATTTGCGTCTGCTTGTGGCCCTATGGCCCCCAGAATGAAAATGATTGGAACAATCGCAATATCTTCGAACAAAAGCATGGCGAGAGCAGATTGCCCCACCGCAGATTTGGTGCCCGATATGGGCAATACCAGCGCAGTCGATGACAGCGCCAGAGCAATGCCAATACCCAGCGCAGCCGCAACGCCATAGCCAAATATGTAAAGCGCAATACCGATAATCAAGCCGCTGCCGATCAACTCTGCCGCGCCGACGCCAAATACCAGCCGCCGCAACGTCCATAACCGTTTGAAAGATAGTTCTAATCCAATGGAAAAGAGGAGCAATATGATACCATATTCGCCAACGGGCGCTATATTTTCTGCATTGGATATGGTGATCCATTTGAGCCAAGGATATTCACCGGCAAGCGAACCAAGTCCCATTGGCCCTACCAATATACCCACAAGGATAAAACCGATAATCGGGGTAATGCGGAACCGGGCAAAGGCCGGAATGACGATACCCGCCGCACCCAATATGACCAAAATATCGTTTAGCCCCTGACTTGTCTGCAATTCTGCTGCCATAATATGGCTCTAACGCAGGCTAAAGCGCTTGTCACTTGCAGAAGACGTCTTTTTCACTTCATCCCCCTCCAGGACTGGATGTGCCCATGGGTCTTGCACCGATCCCTGGTTCTTCGCCGTCATGCAGGCCGCCTTCTTCGCTGTCCCAATCAATACGGTACAGATCAAAGCGGCGATCGGCGAGGTTGCGCACAGTGCCTTCGCTTCTGGCCCAGCTAAGGTCCGACAGGTTCACATCACTGATCGTTAATGTTTCCACATTTTCGGTCGCTTCTGCAGCAATACCGTCGCGGGCAAAGGGAAAGTCGCAGGGCGTGAGAATACAGCTTTGCGCATATTGAATGTCCATATTATGCACATTGGGCAAATTGCCCACATTGCCGCTCATTACCACATAGCATTGATTTTCAATCGCCCGTGCCTGACAACAATAGCGCACACGCAAATAGCCTTGTCTGCTGTCAGTGCAGAAGGGAACGAAGATGATCCGGGCCCCTTCATCCACCAACCGGCGGGCAAGTTCGGGAAATTCGCTGTCATAACAAATCAGAACGCCGATCGGCCCGCAATCTGTTTGGAACACGCCGATATTATCGCCGCCCTGTATGTTCCACCAATAGCGTTCATTGGGGGTAGGGTGGATTTTCTCTTGTTCGTGCACTGCCCCGTCGCGCAGGCAGATATAGGCGACATTTTGTATATCGCCGTCGCTCGTCCTTGTGGGATGCGATCCGCCGATGATATTGATATTATAGCGCATAGCCATTTCGGACAAGCTTTCGCGGATGCGCGGTGTGTACCGGGACAATGCCTCAATTGATTCTTGCGGGCTGAGCTCTTTATCTTCTGACGAGAGCAGCATCAGTGTGAATAATTCTGGGAATACAACGAAATCCGATTCATAATCGGCGGCAACATCGACAAAATATTCGATGTTGCGCATAAATTCGTCATACCCTTTAACAGATCGGGCCTGCAACTGCACTGTGGCAAGCCTGACCCCCTCGACATCGCGGGGCACGCGAAATTCTTTTGGCTCATTGGCATCATCATAGGGGTTGCGCCACACCATATGCGCGGCATGGCCCATGCTATCGGCATCTTCGGGAAGGTATCGGTGCAATACGCCAATGGGTTCAAAGCCGTTGGCGAGCTGGAACGTTATCACCTGATCGCGGATCTTGCCCTGTTGCACCTGATCCAGATAGTCGCGCACGCCGGTAACTTTTTTTGGTCCGCTTTGCCTTGGCATAGCCCGGCATCCGGCCGCCAAAGACAATCCCGCGCAGGTCCAGCCTCTCAGTAAGCGTGCGGCGGGCATCATAAAGCCGCCGCCCGATACGCACTCCGCGCTGCACCGGATCGACGCACATTTCATAACCATAAAGCCATTCGCCAGTCGGCATATGGCGCGAACCTAGCCCGTTACCGGTTATTTCCTCCCAATTATGACGGCGCAGAGCGAATTTTTCGCTGATGCGCAGCGAGGCGCAATAACCCACGACCTTGTCATCCATGACCGCGACAAAAACACCATCGGGAAAATTGTTAATTTGTCCCCGCAATTCCGCCCGGCTATAAGGCGGCATCCCTTTATAGACACGCTTTACCAAAGCGGCGATCTGCGGAATATCGGCTATTTTTGCCTCACGGACGACCAGCCGGGCTTTTTTGGTTGCGATTGTGATTTTTTATCTCCTGAAATGAAAAAAGCCCCGAAACCTAACAGGCACGGGGCTTCGTTCAAACGCTTTTTTTAGCTTTACAAAGCTTAGTTAGCTCCAACTGGCCATTTTGCTTTCTAGGTTGACGCGGACCGCTTCAAAAAACTGCTCGGTGGTCATCCATGCCTGATCCGGGCCTATCAAAATGGCGAGATCTTTCGTCATATTGCCATTTTCGACTGTTTCGATACACACTTGCTCCAGCGTTTCGGCAAAGCGTGTCACATCGGGGGTGCCGTCAAATTTACCGCGATACTTTAGGCCGCCGGTCCATGCAAAAATGGAAGCAATCGGGTTGGTCGAGGTTGCTTTGCCCTGTTCATGCTGCCGGTAATGGCGGGTTACGGTGCCGTGCGCAGCTTCGCTTTCTACGGTTTTACCGTCCGGGCTCATCAAAACGCTGGTCATCAGGCCGAGCGAGCCAAAACCTTGTGCCACCGTATCGGACTGCACATCGCCGTCATAATTTTTACACGCCCAAACAAATTTACCCGACCATTTCAGCGCACTGGCCACCATGTCATCGATCAAACGGTGTTCATATGTGATACCGGCCTTGGCAAAAGCATCCTTGAATTCTGTCTGGTAGATTTTCTCAAACAGGTCCTTGAACCGGCCATCATAGGCTTTCATGATCGTGTTTTTGGTGGACAGATATACCGGCCAGCCGCGGTTCAAGCCATAATTCATCGATGCACGGGCAAAATCGCGGATGCTGTCATCCAGATTATACATAGCCATGGCCACGCCGGGACTTGGAAATTTGAAGACTTCCAAATCAATGGCCTCACCATCATCGCCGTCAAATACGAGGCGCAACGTTCCCGGGCCAGGTATCAGCGTGTCGTCGCGCGATATTGGTCACCAAAGGCATGGCGGCCGACCACGATTGGATCGGTCCATCCTGGAACAAGGCGGGGAACATTGTCGATCACGATCGGTTCGCGGAAGACAACGCCGCCCAAAATGTTGCGGATTGTGCCGTTGGGCGATTTCCACATTTTTTTAAGGCTGAATTCTTCAACCCTAGCTTCGTCTGGGGTGATAGTCGCGCATTTAACGCCAACGCCATATTGCTTGATCGCATTGGCGCTGTCGACGGTGATCTGATCATCGGTTTCATCGCGTTTTTGAATGGAAAGATCATAATATTTCAAGTCGATATCAAGATAAGGCAGGATTAACTTTTCGCGTATCCATTGCCAGATAATCCGTGTCATTTCGTCACCGTCAAGTTCAACGACGGGGTTTGTTACCTTGATCTTTTCCATTTTGGTTTGCTTTCCTGTTTGGTTTTTCTTGTCTGGACGCGGCCATAGCAATTTTGGCGATTTGTTCAACTGCAACCACCAAAAGCGCTAAATATTCCTTATCAGGGGATTATTATGTGCTCGTGCGCCTGAACCATAAAAAGCCACGATTCATCTGTTGTAACATTGCAATACAGCGCCTAGTTATGGGGCATGAGTAAGATACAATTGTCAAATCGCGGGGACGGGCTTGCAAAATGGTCCTTCCCCCCCGTCCATCCCGAAGGCCGCAAATTCGGGCTTATCGCTGCCACTGCTACCGCAGTCACTTTTTTTCTGGCGGGTAGTTTTTGGGCATGGCCGCTTGTCGGACTGACTCTGTGGGTGTTGGCTTTTTTCCGCGATCCGGCCCGCACTACGCCGCTTGACGACCGGTTTATTGTCTCACCTGCGGACGGGCTTGTAACATTGATTGAAAAAGTCCCGCCGCCACCGGAATTGGGCGGAGAAGACGGGCTAGGCACAGAGCCGTTGACCCGGGTATCCGTTTTCATGAGTGTCTTTGATGTGCACATCAACCGCACCCCTATTCGCGGAACGGTCAAACGGGTCGCCTATATTGCTGGCAAATTCCTGAATGCTGATCTGGATAAAGCGAGCGAAGAGAATGAGCGGCAACATTTTCTGGTCGAACGCGATGACGGTGTGCGTATCGGTTTTACACAGATTGCGGGGCTTGTCGCCCGCCGGATATTGACCTTTGTTAAGCCGGGAGATGATCTGGATACAGGACAGCGGGTCGGTCTCATCCGGTTTGGCAGCCGTGTCGATATATATCTGCCGGCCGGAACTGCGCCGCGCGTGATCAAAGGGCAAAGATGCGTTGCCGGTGAGACTATCATCGCCGAAATCGGAATTGATGAAGATTATTTTGCGGTGAATGATTGATGCACGGAGGGCCTGAAACGGAGCGATTGCAAGGGCTTTCACTGCGGGCTTTGGCACCCAATATGGTAACCGCTATGGCGCTATGCGTCGGCCTTTCCGGTTTCTGGTTTGCATCACAGGAACGCTGGCCTGCTGCCTTGGCTGCGATAGCTCTCGCTGCGGTGCTGGATGGTCTCGATGGGCGTATTGCACGGATGGTCAATGGTCAAAGCCGTTTTGGGGCAGAATTGGACTCATTATCCGATGTGATATCCTTTGGCGTGACGCCTGCGTTAGTCGCATTTCTATGGACATTGCAGGATATGCCACGCTTTGGCTGGACCATTGCGCTGTTTTTTGTGTTGTGTCAGGCGCTACGGCTTGCCCGTTTCAACGCGCGTATTGATACCAAGGACCAACCGCATAAATCAGCCGGCTTCAATACCGGTGTGCCAGCACCAGCAGGCGCTGGCATGGCGTTATTGCCATTACTTATTTGGGTTGAAACTGATGCACCGATGGTACGCGACTATTGGATAGCTGCGCCGTGGATGCTATTTGTAGCATTGATGATGGTGTCCAATGTTGCCACCTACAGCTGGACATCAATCCGTATACGACCAGCTTATCGTTTTCCTGCGCTTGCCATTGCTGGACTCTATATCGCGCTGTTGATTGCGGAACCGTGGATTGGACTGATCCTCTTCATTAGCTGCTATTCGCTGACTATCCCCTTTAGTATGATTAGCTATGCGCGGGTAAAAAAGCGGCGAGCGGAGGCGAAAGCGCAATCCTCTTGACGATGGGTAGCTATTCGCTATGTTCGCATTACGTTCTATTTTTTTTAAGGCCGTTCTGTGGACTCGCTATTTGTTATCATTGTTGTTTTTGTTGGTCTCTTCACGGGCGGCCTCGGCTGGTTTATCGGCAGCCGCACGGGGCAGGGACGCGCCACCCGGGCCGAGGATAAGGTTGATACGCTAAACGCGACCATCGACAAATATGCCGCCGAGACGACCAATGCAGAAATGCGGATGGAAGAGGTGCGGGCAGAGCGCAATGCGGCGAAAGAGGCAATAGCACGGCTGGAGGCATTGGCAGAAGAACGCGAGCGTTCCTTCGAACAGCAAAAGCGCGACCTGATCGAGGCAAAGGAGCATTTGTCCGCACAATTTAGCGAAATTGGCAGCCGTGTGTTGGGTGAGGCGCAAAAGCAATTTCTGCAACGCGCCGATGAACGTTTTCATCAAGCGGGCGAAAAAAATGAGGCGCGGTTGAAAATGCTGCTCGATCCGGTGGGTGAAAAGCTGAAAGCCTATGAGGCACAGGTGGAGCGGGTTGAGAAGGACCGGACAGAGGCATATGGCGACTTAAAAGGCCTTATCGGCGAGATGAAGCAAGGTCAGGAACGGGTGCAAAGCGAGGCGGCAAAGCTGGTAAACAGCCTGCGCAACGCCCCGAAGGCACGTGGCCGCTGGGGGGAGCAGCAGCTTAAAAATGTGCTCGAAAGCTGCGGATTGAGCGAATATGTCGACTTTGTAACCGAAATCAGCGTTGATACCGAAGAAGGGCGGATACGGCCCGATGCAATATTGCGGGTTCCAGGTGGTAGCAGTTTGGTTATTGATGCCAAGGTATCCTTGAATGACTATCAGGATGCGTTTGCTTCTGGTGATGAAGAGGCACGGTCTGTCGCCATGTCACGCCATACCGCTTCGATGAAAAGCCATATCGATGGTTTGTCGCGCAAAGCCTATTGGGATCAATTTCAAGATGCGCCCGATTATGTCATCATGTTCGTGCCGGGCGAGCATTTTCTTGCGGCCGCTCTGGAACATGACCCGCAGCTTTGGGATTTTGCGTTTGAAAAGAGAGTGCTGCTTGCCACTCCTACTAATCTAGTTGCAATTGCCCGCACCGTAGCTAGCGTATGGCGACAGGAAAATATTGCGCGGGAGGCAAAGCAGATCGGTGCCTTGGGCAAGGAAATGTATGACCGGATTGCCGTCGCCGCACAGCATTTGAAATCGGTTGGATCGGGTCTCAACAATGCGGTCAACCATTATAATAAATTTGTCGGCAGTTTTGAACGCAATGTTGTTTCTACGGGCCGGAAATTTGCCGAACTCAATATTGAAACGGGTAAACGCGAATTGGAAACGGTTCCCGAAATTGAGGCACTGCCCCGATATGGAGGCGAGGGCGAACCTAAGCTGATAGAGGATGAAGGCGCAAAATAACGGTCATTACCGTCTGTTGAACCCAGTTAAAAACGGCGATGCAGCAAAAGGCTGTGATTGTCATTTTTCAATATCATATCGCCCTTGTCATCATAGATTACTGCCGGCTCTGTGCTGAGTATTTCTACCAGAAGCGCCTCATCCTGTCCTAATTGACCGGGGCAGGCTTTGCGGGTTGTGATGATAGCGCCCAAGCGCAGTACGCCGCTTTTCTCGGAAAAACTTCCTGAAATGCGGTTGCATCCAATGCTTGCCGAGACAGCCGACTGATCAAATTCGATCAAATGCTCGCTATTCGTTTCGATCAGATCCCGGCCATCAATCGCGGCCACTTGCCAACGGGTTCCTGCCAGCGATTTTGGCGGTAAAACCCCGCCACCGCAACCAGATAGCATTTTGCCTTGAGCGTTAATCTGAACGCTATTTTCATATTCGCGTTCGACCATCGTGTCCGAACATGGGCCGGGGGTAATGCGGATAGCGATCGGCTTGCTTTCATATATTTGTTTCTTACCTTCAAAGCGCGGTTTTGGCGTATCCACAGTGATTTGGGTTTCGCCATAATCGCCAACATAAATTATCCGGTCGGAGAAAATGGTCAAATTCCATCCCGGTTCATTGCCAATTGCGGTGAAAATTTGCGCCTGCGATGCGGGCGGTGCTTTATAAGTTTTGGGCGGCGGACAAGCGGTAAGTGCCATAAAAAGTGGGCAGGCCAATAATAAACGCTTCATATCTGTTCTCCCTGCTGGTGCTCAAATTAAGGCAATCCAGATGAGCAGGCGATGAATATTATTCCTATTCGCGCCGCATCTGCCCGCGCACCTCATAGGCCATAATCGCGGTGGCAATCGCGGCATTCAAACTGTCCGCCTTTCCATACATGGGCATTTTGACCAGCACGTCGCATTGTGCTGTATAGCTTTCAGGCAGACCTTGTGCCTCGTTACCGGTCATGATGAAGCAAGGGGCAGTATATTGGCAATTTTGATAATCAATTTCGGTTTGCAGGCTAGTGCCAACGAGTTGGGCTTCGCCGCTGCGCAGCCAAGGCAGAAATTCTTCCCAGCGGCATTGGACAATTGCCTGAGTAAAAACCGCACCCATACTCGCTCGCACAGCCTCGACGCCAAAGGGATCAGTGCAATCATCGATCAGAATCAGCCCGCCAGCGCCAACCGCGTCGCCCGTGCGCAGCATAGTGCCCAAATTGCCGGGGTCGCGCATTGCCTGCGCCACTAGCCATATAGGAGCTGCGGTGCGGTCAATTTGGGCCAATTGGACTGGATGGTCACGGTAAATGCCGACAATCGCTTGCGCATTATCCTTACCTGACAGTTTCGACATAATCTCTGCAGACACAGAAATGACATCACCGCCTGCCGCCAATACATCCTCTTCCAATGCGATGATCAGGGGATGGTCGTCCCGCGTCGCCGTGGTGAAAAGCATTTCGGGCAAATAGCCTGCCTCTCGCGCCTCGGTCATGATGCGAAGCCCTTCGGCCAAAAACTGCCCGGCGCGTTTGCGGTGCTTTTTTTCACGCAAGGACCGTACTTGTTTAGCAAGGGATTGGAAAAGCCGGTTATCTCACGGCGCATTTAATCTTCGCCGAATCCGTCAACGACAAGGCCAACCAGCTTTTCGAGCGCCATTTCCGCCTCTGGTCCGTCCACGCTGATGGTAATTTCGCTACCTTTTGCCGCGCCCAGCATCATCAGGCCCATGATGGAACTGCCGGTGACGCTTTGTCCGTCTTTTTCCACCTCGACATAAAGCCCGGCTGGCATTCGTGCTACAAAAGTTACAAATTTGGCACTGGCCCTTGCATGAAGCCCGCGATCGTTAACAATGGTGACCGTCTTGCTAATCTGGGTCATTTTGATGCCTCCAACACTTCCGATGCGACGCTGATATATTTTCGTCCGGCTTCCCGTGCCGCTGCGACAGCTTCGCGGACTTTCATGGTTTTGCGGGCACTTTCAAGCCGGATCAGCATGGGCAGGTTTATGCCCGCAATCACCTCAACATTTCCGGGGTCAAGCAGCGATATGGCTAAGTTGGATGGGGTTCCGCCGAATAGGTCAGTCAGGATTATTACGCCTTCGCCTGTGTCCACCGACCGGATCGAATCGGCGATTTGATCACGGTGATCTTCCATATTATCTCGCGGACCGATGCATACGGTTGCAATATCCTTTTGCGGACCGACAACATGCTCCATGGCAACCACAAATTCGTCTGCCAGCCGCCCATGCGTGACCAAAATCAGTCCAATCATGCTATTTCACTACCCTGTATCATTTGTTTTTGTTTCATTATGACTTTTTCGCTGGTTCTTCCAGTGCATCTATTGGCCGAGAGGTCAAGTTGCGGTGTACTATCGTGGGCGAAAAACCCGCCTCACGCAACCATTTGCCGAAGGTTTCGGCTACAAATACCGACCGATGCCGCCCGCCTGTGCAACCAAAGGCGATGTTGACATAGGCTTTACCTTGCGCGTCATAAAGCGGGAGAAGCGTTATTAGCAAATCCCAGATTTTGGCGATTGTCTGATCAAAATGCGGATCGGCGGCGACATAATCGGCGACGGGCTTGTCTTTTCCGGTTAAGGGGCGCAGTTCTGCGTCCCAATGCGGATTGCGCAGGAAACGCATATCGAAGATTAAATCGGCATTATGCGGTACGCCGCGAGAAAAACCAAAGCTGCTAATGCTGACATTCATCACCGCTTTGCTGTCTTTACGAAAACGTTCGCGGATTTCGGATTGCAGGTCGCTGGCCGACAATTTGCTCGTGTCGATCACCGAATCAGCCCAGCGGCGCAGAGGCTCCATTAGCGAGCGTTCTTGGGCAATACCGTCTTCTGCCGGGCGGTCCTGCGCCAATGGATGGCGCCTGCGCGTTTCGGCATAGCGCCGCTCAATTTCTGCGCCCGTGCAGTCCAAAAACAAAGTCGTAATTTCTAAATCATTCCGCTTTTGCAGCCGTTTGATCTGGTTTATCAGCCTGTCTGCCTGAAAACCGCGTGTTCGGCTGTCAAAGCCCAAAGCAAGCGGTATGCTGCCTTCCTCGCGTCCTTCGGGAGAGGGCAGTTCGAGCAGCGGCCCTGCCAAACGAATGGGAAAATTATCGACCGCTTCCCAGCCTAAATCCTCCAATGTTTTCAAAACAGTGGTCTTGCCTGCGCCGGATAGGCCCGTAACCAACATGATATGTTTTTTGGAATGCAGGAGTTTGTCAGTCATGGATGAAAATCTGTGTCATCCGTGGTTAATGCCACCCTTGGTCGATCATGGTCAACCAGCGTCTTTATGGCCCATTCAATTTTGATCGGGCTGCTTTGGTGAAAAGGATCAATTGCGAGCGTCGGCAGGGCAAATCCCGCAAACTCTATCAGGGGTAGCGGGCCAGGGAAACGCTCTGCATCGCTCGCCATCCTGACCAATAGTCTTGCCGTAACGCCGTCCTGAAAAGGCATATTGACGATGCCAAGCCCCCTAATCTCTAACTTTCCCGCAATATTGGCAGGGGCGGTTATAATCGGTCCAGCGGGGTCAGCTTTCAAATGGATATAATCATCGCTGATTAGCTTCGCGCCGCGATCAATCAGGCGCAAGACAAGGTCGGATTTACCACTGCCCGACGGGCCGGTTATGATAACCCCGCTGCCACCCATTGCGACGGCGCTTGCATGATAGGCGGGTGTGGGCTGCGCCATAGATGCTATTCAAGCCGCGCTTCGGGTGTGGGCAGGGCGATTTCGAAACAAGCGCCCGATTTGCCATCTTCCCGGTCATGGACTGTGATTGAGCCTTCATGCCCTTCCACAATAGTACGGGCAATAGCAAGGCCGAGACCACTATGTTTGCCAAATTCCTCTCCGGCGGGGCGTTCACTGTGGAAACGGCGGAATATTGCTTCGCGCTCCTGTATTGGGACGCCCGGGCCTTCATCGCTTACCCGGATCAGAATATGCTCCTCCGTTCGTGTCGCGGCGATTTCAACCAGACCGCCAGGAGGAGAAAAGGACACGGCATTGTCGATCAGATTATTTAACACCCGTTCGAGCCTCATATCCTCACCCCAGATGATCGCCACCCCCTTACGCGGGCGGGCAAAAGCGATGCTGATATCGCCGTCGTTTTCGCGTTGTTCGCGCGCATGTAGCAATTGTTCGACCATGTCGCCAACATCAATCAGTTCGAATTTCGCCTTGGCCAGTTGCGCATCGACGCGGCTTGCCTCGCTAATATCACTGATTAACCGGTCCATACGTAATACATCTGCTTTGGCAACCTCCATAAGCTGAGCCTGAAGATCGGGGTCTTTGACATGGTCAAGCCCGTCAAGTGCGGAACGCAGTGAGGCGAGGGGGTTCTTAATCTCATGGGCGACATCGGCGGCAAATGCCTCTGTTGCATCAATACGTTGGCGCAGCGCATTGCTCATATCGGATAGGGCGCGTGCCAGCATACCGATTTCATCGCGGCGCGATGGCAGGCGCGGGACAGTGACTTCCTGCGCCCTGCCAAGCCGGACGCGCACCGCCGCATGGGCAAGTCGGCGCAGCGGGCGGACAATAGTGCGGGCCAAAAAAAGTGACAGCAATATCGCAATGCCAAGAACGATAAGGAAAAATATCGTGATACGGAATCGTTCTGCCCGGACCAACAACCTTATGTTGCGGGCATTGGTCGTGGATAATATACTATATTTCCCATCGGTCGCCATGGTTCCGGTGCTGATCATATGGGTATAATCAGGGGCAAGCCGGGTGATTGTTTTAACTCCGCCCGGTGAGTTGGACAGTTCGGGCCATGCGAGCATCTGGTCGCTTTTTGGCTCTGTAAATATTGGCAGGGTCGGCGCCATGACTAGGAAATCAAAGCCCTGATCCAAGATTTGCGCCATTTTTTTCTGCCAATTTTGCTGCGATGGGTCGTTGAGCATATAAGCGGCTTGCTTAGGCTGAAGCTGTCGGCTATTTTGCGCCCGTCTGCATCATAGACGCGGATGCGGGATTTATTGAGTTGCCCGAATTTGAGCAGGAATTGATCCTGTCCATCCTGATCCAATTTGGGCAATGTATCGCGGATAATGATCGCCTGCCGGGTCACGTCGGCTTCACGATTGGCGATCAACTGTCCTCGGTAACTGTCGAGAAAAAACAGCCCGCCCGCAAATAGCGCCAGTACAAACAGGTTAACCGCCAATATCCGTGCGGTCAGCGACAGGCCCCGGCTCCAGGACAGACGCAAATCATCATGGTCAATCGTCGGCAAAACGGTAACCGGCCCCGTAGAGTGTATCGATACCAGTAAATTCGGGATCCACCTCTCTGAATTTACGCCGCAGCCTTTTGATATGGCTGTCTATCGTACGGTCATCAACATAGACATCATCCTGATAAGCAGCGTCCATCAATTGGTCACGGGTGCGAATGACGCCGGGGCGGCTTGCCAGCGCCTCTAATATCAGGAATTCGGTGACGGTCAGGGTCACCTTTTTGTCATTCCACTGCACATGATGGCGGGCCGGATCCATATGTAACCGTCCGCGTATCATCGGTTCGCTTTCCTCCTGATCCTCGCCGTTGCTATCGGCGCTGACATAGGCGGCGCGGCGCAATATGGCCTTCACTCTTGCGATGAGCAGGCGCTGTGAAAACGGCTTTGTGATATAATCATCGGCCCCCATGGCAAGCCCCAATGCCTCATCCAGCTCCTCATCCTTAGAGGTTAGGAATATCACTGGCATGGAGGATTTTTCGCGCAATTGGCGAAGCAGCTCAAGCCCATCCATACGCGGCATTTTAATATCGAAAATGCCGAGATCAGCGGGTTTTTCGGTCAGTGCCTTTAACGCGGTTTCGGCGTCCGAATATATACGGGTGGCAAAACCTTCGGACTGCATGGCAATCGAAACGGATGTCAGGATATTTTTATCATCATCCACAAGGGCAATACAAGGTTCCATCCTGCCTCTATAGGAAGCAGCGGCCTTATCATCAATATTTTGCTACATGATATTCAACGGCGAAGATGACGGAAACGGCTTTTGCTGTTATAATGAATTGGGCATTGGATGAAAAGGAAAATGAAATGAGTATATTAGACGGTCTGTTGAGCCAAGTAACCAGCAATGTCGATATTAAAGGGCTGGCGGCCAAAGTCGGCCTTGATCCGGCTCAGGTTGAAGGTGCGGTGGCCTCTTTGGCAAAATCACATAGTGCGCCGGGTGATACACTGGAAACAGCCTCTGCCGAAACAGGCCTTGATCGCGGAAAAATGGGTGAGATCATGGAGCAAATGGGCGGTGAAGGTGCGCTTGGTAAAATCTCCGAAATGATGAAAGGTGATCACAGCATTTTCGGAAAAATTGGCGGATTTCTCGACCGCGACGGGGATGGTAATCCGCTCAACGATATAACATCTATGGCATCGGGTTTGTTCGGAAAGAAATAAGGCTGGATCAGGTCTGTGATCATGCTAAAATCGCTTTTTCGAATAGCAATTATCTGAATAATAATCTTTCTTTAGAAACAAAAACCCGGTCCAATCTGGCCGGGTTTCTTGTTGGAATTTTGTGTGTTACTTTAAGGCTGAATTAATTCAGCAATTCTGCCGGAACATTGCCGCCATTTTTGGCAAGTTCGTTCATCACCGCTTTGTGCAGCCAGATATTCATCTCCGCGCTTCCTTCCAATGTGCCGGTATAGCCCAGTTCCATTGCCAAGTCCTTGCGCTCTTGCAAAGAGCTTTCCATGCCGACCAATTTCATCAGGTCCACAATCGAACTGCGCCAGTTCAAGGTGTGTGGGCTGGCGGCGGCCATTTCTTCCAAGTGCGCGATAACATCAACTTCGCTGATCGGAGCGGGAGACGCATTGGCCTCGGCAACATCGGCCGCTGCACCGACTGCAGATTCAATAGCTGCGCCGACCGGACTGACCGAAGCAGTGTTGGTGGAAGCAACCGCTTTTTTGCCGAAAATAGCGTCCTTAATCTTGCCGAATATGCTCATATTATCTCCTCTTATTATGATGACAGGGAATCTTCTACACTGCTATCATAGCGGGGCCATCGCTATGTGCATAACCAAAATTCGGTCCATGTTAGTGGAATTCACTCATTCCTGTCTTGTGCTAGTAGAGGTTCATGGTCACACTATGTTTTTAAGCAGGAGGATAATATGGATATCGCGGCAATATTGAAACAATCAGGTGCAATCGGTTCAATTGCTCAGCAATTGGGCGTCAATGAACAAGTGGCCCAAATGGGTGCGGAGGCGCTTTTACCCTCAATTTTGGGCGGGTTTAAGAAACAGACTCAGGCGCAGCCTTCCGGGCTTGAGGGTCTTGGCGGCTTGCTGGGTCAATTGGGCGGTGGCGGTCTGTTTGATTCGGTGCTGGCCCCCGAACCGACGCCTGTAGAAAAGGGCAATGACATTTTGGGACAGATTTTCGGTTCCAAAGATGTCAGCAGGGCTGTGGCCGGCCAAGCATCGGGTTCCACCGGCATTGACCCATCAATACTGAAAAAAATGTTGCCGATATTGGCGATGCTGGTCGCAGGTTATCTGGCGAAAAACAGTAGCGGGAATAACAGCGCGGGCGAATCTTCGGGTGGCCTAGGTAGCATATTGGGCGGCTTGCTAGGCGGCGGCGGACAGGCTTCATCTGCGGGCGGAATTGGCGCGTTGCTGGATTTGGATGGTGATGGCAACCCGCTCGATGATATTATCGGCATGGCAGGCAAGTTGATGAAATAGCGGGAAGGAGACGCGGAAAACAAACCCGTCTTCGATATATTTGGCTTTATTGTGTGAGAAGATAGGATGGCTTGGCGTTAAAGCCGCCTCAGCCTATCTCCTCCACCTCAACAACACCGCCGACAACGGCAGCAATGCGGGCTTTTTCTCCGACTTTTAATTTAGGACCGCGGGCTGGCCATTCGCCATCGCCAACACGCACGCGGCCGCCATTGGCATCCACCGCTTCAACAATAGTAACAATTTTGCCTACCATACGAGCGCTGCGGTCATTAAGCATGGGGTCACTGCTTTCGATATCCTGCTGATTATACCAATGTTTGCCGCCATAGACGCAAACGAGTGAGGATATGGCGAAAAAGATAAGCTGCGCCGGAACGTTGAAATCAAGAATGAGTGTGGCAAATCCGGTAAGCGCCGCTGCTATGGCGATGAAAACCAGAAAGATACCTGGCACGATGATTTCGACGATCGCCAAAATCGCAGCCAATATGAACCAGAGCCATTGGCCTTCAAGGCCCAGAAAAGCTTCGATCGCGTTCATGATAATAGTCCCATAAAATTTATTTCTTTTCAGTACCAAGTGCCTCTTTGGCCAGTTCGCCAATGCCGCCGAGAGTGCCGATTAGCTGTGTCGCCTCTACGGGGAATAAAATGGTTTTGGCATTGGGGGATGTGGCAAATTTGCTGATCGCAGCGACATAGTCCTGTGCGATGAAATAGTTAATCGCTTGCGCATTGCCATTGGCGATAGCTTCGGACACCATTTGCGTTGCCTTCGCCTCTGCCTCGGCTTCGCGTTCGCGGGCCTCTGCATCACGGTAAGCGGCTTCGCGGCGCCCTTCGGCTTGCAAAATCTGGCTTTGCTTTTCGCCTTCTGCGCGCAGGATTTCCGAAGCACGCAGACCTTCGGCTTCCAATATCTGAGCGCGTTTTTCGCGCTCGGCCTTCATTTGACGGGCCATGGCGTTGCTGATGTCGACCGGCGGGCGGATATCTTTAATCTCAACACGGGTGATTTTAATACCCCACGGCGTTGTCGCCTCATCCACTACCACGAGAAGCCTTGCGTTAATCTCATCCCGCTTTGACAGAAGCTCGTCCAAGTCCATCGATCCCATAACCGTCCGCAAATTGGTTGTGGTCAAATTCATTAAAGCAACAAACAGGTCGGACACTTCATAAGCTGCCTTTGCGGCGTCGAGCACCTGGAAAAAGACAACACCATCAACCGCAACCATGGCATTATCTTTGGTGATGATTTCCTGACCTGGAATGTCGAGCACCTGTTCCATCATATTGACCTTGCGGCCCACGCGGTAGAAAAATGCAGGGAAAAAATTGAATCCTGGCATGGCAACAGTTTGGAATCTACCGAAATATTCAATTGTGTAGTTGAATCCCTGCCGAACAATTTTCACGCTTACCAGCAAATATATAATTACGGCGATCATCGCTAAAAATGCCAAGGTGAAACCAGCCATCAAATATCCTCCTGTTATGCCGCAGCCATTCGCACTGCATTATCAATCTTGCCAAATTTATCCTGCTTGCCAAGCAAAATCGGAAGTTATCTTTTATCTCGCTACCTTGTCTTTAATATGCAAAAGAGAGAAATATGATCTTACGGCGCATTCCGCAGTCGGATGCGGAAAACAGGGCACCTGTAAAAATTTGGAGTGTGTGAATGCGGAAAACCGTAAATTTATTTGCGGCTATTGCGATATTTTTACTATCTTTGCCGGCCCATGCGGCAGGAGTAAGTGAAGCGCAATTACGAACGCATATCGAAATTTTGGCCAGCGATGAATTTGCAGGGCGAGAGCCGGGCACCGAAGGTGAAGCCAAAACCATTGACTATATCGCCCGCAACTGGACCAAAGCCGGATTGAAGCCCGCTGCGCTTGACGGCAGCTGGTTTGATCCGGTGCCGATGGTTCGCAGGGCGGCGGGCAGCACAAAGCTCTCTTTTACGCAAAAGGGCCGAAAGCTGAAATTTGCGGACAGCGAAATCATTTTGATAGGCAAGGATCCGTCCTATTCCAGAACATCTTTATCAGTACAGTTCGTTGGCCATGGCGTTAACAAAAACGGCAAATTGGTGGGCGATGTAACGGGCAAGCTTGTTTTCATGCTGCAAACAGAGGCCGCCTTCCTTCCCGAAGATATGCGTTCTTCGGCGGCAAGACGCGAAGCCCTTGTTGCAGCAGGAGCAGAGGCGGTTGTGTTGATATCAGATAATGAACCCGGCAGCTGGAATAGCATACGCCGCCGTTTAATAAGCCCTAGATTACAGTTGGAAAGCAATGACGATACCGCCGCCTTACAAGGCGCGGTGAGCGCAGAATTTGTTGTTGGTCTCTCGACAGCAACCGGCCGGGACTGGGATAAACTCGTCCGATCAGCACAAGATGCGGATTTTGCGGCTGTGGATTTTGGTATAACCGCCGATTTGGAAGTCACAACCCATGTCGAACGCTTTAATAGCTATAATGTGATCGGAAAAATTCCGGGCCGTAAAAAAGGCAGCGGGGCGGTTTTGTATATCGGGCATTGGGATCATTTGGGGCTATGCCGACCTGAGACCGAGGAAGACCGGATTTGCAACGGAGCGGTCGATAATGCCAGCGGTATTGCTGTCTTGACCGAAGTGGCAAAGGCGCTGCGTAAAAAAAGGAATGACCGCGATATTTATTTTCTGGCGACCACGGCAGAGGAAAGCGGCTTGCTGGGCGCTTATGCCTATGCTGAAAAGCCGGTTTTTCCATTGGAGGATATCGTCATTGCGCTGAACGTCGACACCATAGCCATTGCACCACGGGGGCAAAGGTGGCGATTATCGGCCGCGGCACTACGCTGCTCGATGGAGCGATTGAAAAGGTGGCCGTTAAGATGGGGCGGGAAATGGAAACTTCCAATGATGCCAATGCTTTTATCCGGCGGCAGGATGGCTGGGCACTGGCCCAAAAGGGTGTTCCGGCGTTGATGGTGGGGGGCGCGTTTGCCGATCTGGATCAGCTGCAACGCTTTTTGGAAAGCGATTATCATGGGGCGGGGGATGAGCTGACCGACAAAACTCAGCTTGGCGGCGCGGCGCAGGATGCGGATTTGCACATTGAACTTGGCAAATATTTTGCGAATACACGCAAATATCGCCGTGACAGGCCTAGCAGTTGATCCACATACTGTTTACATGAGCCGCCACGAATCAAAACTTATCAAAAATGGTGGCACATGAAAGAAATTCCCCTAGGCCTGACTTTCGATGACGTATTGTTGCAACCCGCAGCATCCGAAATTGTGCCAAGCCAGGCTGATACGCGCACGCACATTACATCCTCTATCAGTTTGAATATTCCAGTTTTATCCTCCGCCATGGATACGGTGACAGAGGCGCGAATGGCGATTGTCATGGCGCAGCTGGGCGGTATCGGCGTGCTGCACCGCAATTTGTCGCTCGAGGAACAATGCGCCGCTGTTCGTCAGGTTAAGCGGTTTGAATCGGGCATGGTTGTTGATCCGATTACCATCACCCCCGATGCGACCTTGGCCGATGCCAGCGCATTGATGATAGCGCATTCAATCTCCGGCATTCCTGTTGTCGAAGAGGGCGGAAAATTGGCCGGCATATTGACCAACCGCGATGTACGCTTTGCAGAAAATCCGGGACAGCCGGTGCGCGAGCTTATGACCAAGGATAATCTGGCGACAGTCGGTTTAGGTGTGGCGCAGGAGGAGGCTCGGCGGCTGCTGCATCAACGGCGCATTGAAAAACTGCTTGTCGTTGATGATAATTATCGCTGCATTGGTTTAATCACGGTCAAGGATATTGAAAAAGCGGTTAATTATCCTAACGCAACGAAGGATGCGTCGGGCCGTTTGCGCGTAGCGGCGGCATCCACTGTGGGTGAAAAGGGACTGGAGCGCACCCGCGCTCTGATTGAGGCGGAATGCGATGTCATCATCGTCGATACTGCCCATGGCCATAGCAAAATGGTATCCGATGTCGTGCGCGAGATAAAAAATATCTCTAAAGACGTACAAATTATCGCTGGCAATGTTGCGACAGCGGCGGCGACACGGGCGCTAATTGATGCCGGTGCAGACGGGATAAAGGTTGGCATTGGACCCGGTTCGATATGCACAACCCGCGTGGTTGCAGGTGTGGGCGTGCCGCAATTGAGCGCAATCATGGACTGTGCAGCGGAAGCCAGAAAATCGGGTATTCCGGTGATTGCCGATGGCGGGCTTCGCACCTCCGGCGATGTTGCAAAAGCACTGGCGGCGGGCGCATCGAGTGTGATGGTGGGGTCTTTACTGGCTGGCACAGAAGAGGCGCCGGGCGAAACTTTTCTGTATCAGGGACGCGCCTATAAAAGCTATCGCGGCATGGGCAGCGTCGGTGCCATGGCGCGCGGCAGCGCCGACCGTTATTTCCAGCAGGATATTAAGGATCAGCTCAAACTGGTTCCCGAAGGTATTGAGGGTCAAGTGCCATTCAAAGGTCCGGCGGCTGACGTAGTCCACCAGCTGGTAGGCGGGGTGAAGGCGGCGATGGGTTATACTGGCTCCGCAACGATTGCTGATTTGCAGGAAAATGCACAATTTGTCAGGATCACCGGCGCGGGCTTGCGCGAAAGTCATGTGCATGATGTGACGATCACGCGCGAGGCGCCCAATTATCCGACACGCTGATTTATCATGAGACCCGCCGCAAGGTTGCAAGCCGCAATAGAGTTGCTTGACGAAATTATCATCGCGGCGCGGGACAACGGGCCGTCGGCCGATATGCTTGCGGCTGCGTTTTTCAAGGGGCGCCGCTATGCCGGTTCGAAAGACCGGCGGGCAATCCGCGATCTGGCATGGAATGCGATCCGCCGCTTTGGTGAGCGTCCGGAAACGGCGCGCAGCGCTTTTGCAGAAATGGCGGATGGCGATGCGGAATTGGCAGCGCTGTTTGACGGCAGCGGCTACGGCCCTTCATTGCGGACACCGGGCGAGCTAAGGGCAGGGGGCGGCGTGCTTCCTAGTTGGATCAATGCTTATTTACCCGGCCTGTTAGATGAAACGGAAATTGCCGCATTGCTCGGCCGCGCTCCGCTCGATATCCGCGTGAACCGGTTAAAGGCGGGGCGTGATCAGATACGAACCGCACTGCCAGAGGCGCAGTTGATCAAGGTCAGCGCCGATGCGCTGCGCCTGCCCGCCGGCTATCCGATTGAAAAACATCCGCTGATGACCGGCGGACAGATTGATATTCAAGATTTAGGCAGTCAGCTGATAGCCGATGTCTGCCGCGCCGATGCGGGTATGACAGTAATGGATTTTTGCGCTGGAGCCGGAGGAAAAACACTCAGTTTAGCCGCGCATATGAACGGAGAAGGTCGGATAATCGCCAGTGATGTCAACCGTGACCGTCTGGCACAGCTTGGCCCAAGGGCGCTGCGGGCTGGGGCAACCAATATCGAAACCCGCTTGTTAAATCCCCGCCAAGAATCAGAAATGCTGTCCGATTGTCGCGGCCAATGTGATTTGGTGCTCATCGACGCCCCCTGTTCAGGTAGCGGCACTTGGCGGCGCAATCCGGAAACACGGTGGCGGCTTAATCCTGCTCGGTTAAATGCCGTCATGGCGGAGCAGGGGCGAATCATGGATATTGCGTCCGAAATGGTCCGTTCAGGCGGACATATGGTCTATGCCGTTTGTTCGCTTTTGCCTTTGGAAGGCGCGGATCAGATCGCGCGTTTTCTGAACTCTCATGCTGGTTGGCAAACGGAAAAACCAGATATTGGTGCAGGGCGTGTGTCAGGCGGCGGTCTGCTGCTTACCCCATTTCATGATGGAACGGACGGATTTTTCATGGCAAGGCTGCAAAAGCTATGATAGCAATTATTGTTGAAGAAACTATTTGGAAAAAAATCATGCGTTTTTCGCCTGCCGCTATTGCCTTATCTTTATCGCTTGCCATGCTATCAAGCGCGAGCATTGGCAAAAAGGCTGATGATGACGTCAATCCCATTTCATTATCGCTAATGCAAAAGGGCAATGAAGCGGCCAAGGCCAATCAGTCAGAAGAGGCTGTCAATTGGTATGAAAGCGCACTCGCCGTCGATCCCCGCAACCGCGCCGCTTATCTGGAAATGGCACGTGTTGTTCGTGCCAAGGGGTTGAATGGCAAAGCGATCCGTTTTTATAAAGAGGCTTTGGAGATTGAACCCAATGATCAGGTGGCTTTGGCAGAACAGGCAGAAGCTATGTTGGCCAAGGGGGCGGTCGATCAGGCAAAGGCCAACCTTGCCCGGTTGAAGTTGCTATGTCAGGGCGAATGCACCCGCGTGGATAAGCTGGCGCTCGCGATTAACAAGGCCGGTAAGGCACCAGTCATGCAGGCAAGCGCGGTGGACATCAAACCCGTCGCCGATGCGCAGCAAACGGGCGATAATTAAGCAAAATAGATTAGATTAAATCGTAGAATTCGGCGATAACCCGTTCATATAGATGGCGTTTGAACGGTACAATCATCTTGGGCACTTCAGACGGATCACTCCATTTCCAAGCGGAAAATTCTGCATGACGGGTTTGGATATTGATGTCGCTATCACTTCCCTTAAATCGCATCAGGAACCAATATTGTCGTTGTCCGCGCCAGCGGCCTTGCCATAATTTGCCGATCAATTCAGGTGGCAAGTCGTAAAAATATTCTTCTTTGCTTTGAGCAATCATATCGACCAACTCGGTCCGGACGCCTGTTTCCTCCTGTAGTTCACGCAGCGCAGCCATATCTGCGCTTTCACCGTCATCAATACCGCCTTGCGGCATTTGCCAGGCTTCACTGTCAGGATTGTCTATGCGTCTGCCGACAAAAACCTTGCCATCTTCATTTGCAAGAACGATCCCCGCACAGGGACGGTATGGAAGAGCATCAAATTCCGCCATTATTATCTCAAAACTTCCTCAAGCATAGCCATTAACTTATTCATATTATTATCTATATCACCTTGTGATGAGGGTATCCCTTTGCGCAGATTTATATGGCCGTGAATATTTCCATCTGCACTAATATGCTGCACATTGACGCCTGCTTTTTTTAGTGCATCGACATAGGCAAGTCCCTGATCGCGCAGGGGGTCTAGGCTGGCTGTGGTAACAAGGCTGGGCGGCATACCGCTTTGGTCGAATAACAAGGGGGCGCCGCGATATTCACTCATATCGGCGGCATACAGCTTGGTGAACCATTCCATCATGTCCCGGGTCAGCAAATAACCTTCCGCAAAATCATGGGCGCTCTGCCAATTTCCATGGTCGGATACGACCGGATAAATGGGATGTTGTAATAGGACCGGCACAGCCGCTGGTCTGTCGCGCAGGCTCATCGTTGTTACAATTGTTAAATTGCCTCCCGCGCTATCACCCGAGGTAATCAAGCCTGTAACCTTATACCCCAGCTCCGCCGGGGCTTTCCGCAATCCAGCGCGTGGCCGCCTCACAATCATCGGCTGCGGCGGGAAAAGGGTGTTCGGGCGCAAGACGATAATCCACAGAAATCACTGGTAAATCGATCTGCCGCGCGACTTCTGCACAATAGGGTTCATAAACGAATATATCGCCGATCACAAAGCCGCCACCATGGTAAAACACCATAACGGGTCCGGCTTCGCGGCTTTCGCGTGCATCAAAAATCTGCGCTTTGATTATGCTCTGGGGGCCGGGAATTTCAATTTCCCTGTTCACCGCTAATACGCCAACAGGTGCGTCCGCCACATCGCGCATTGCCGCCATCATAGCCCTTGATTCAGTGGGCGGAACCTCATGTGTCCGTGGCCCCGGCACTGCATTCAAAAAAGTCAGGAATGTCGCAACATCATCCCTTATAAAAACATCAACCATGGCCCGCCCTCCATATTTTTTCGCCTTCTATGGCAACTATAGCCTGCCAGCCATTAGGGAAAAAGCTGTAATCTTTAATCCCTATCAGTTTTGCCCTATCAGTTTTGCTTTGCCATACCCACATTTTTTCTAAATTGCGCTTGTGCCGGAAACGGCCTAGGCTCAGCCATAATTCAGTTAAATAGGAAACAGGTTCCCTTAAATGGCTACAGCGTTAGAAGCAGAAACGCCGCAATCCCAGAAAATTCAGCAGTCCGATGCCGTTGTCGTCCGTTTCGCGGGCGATAGTGGTGATGGGATGCAGCTGACCGGCGGGCAATTCACCCTTTCCACCGCGCTTGCGGGCAATGATCTGGCGACCTTCCCCGATTTTCCGGCGGAATCCGCGCTCCGCAAGGAACTTTGTTCGGTGTTTCGGCTTTCCAGATCAATTTTGGCAGCGAGGCAATTGAAACAGCCGGCGATCAACCCGATGTGTTGGTGGCGATGAATCCGGCGGCGTTAAAAACAAATGTTCCCGCCCTTCGTGAAGGTGGTCTGATAATTGCGGACTCGGGTGAGTTTTCAAAGCGGAATCTCGATAAGGCGAAATATGACAGCAACCCGCTGGAAGATGGCAGCTTGGCCAGATGGCAATTGCTCGCTTTTGACATCAGCGCGCTGACCATCGAGGCAGTGAAGGATTTCGGCCTTGGGAACAAAGATGCGCTGCGCTGTAAAAATATGTGGACATTGGGCCTTGCGCTATGGATGTTTGACCGCGACCGGCAACCGTTGATCGACTGGCTTAATGCCAAATTTGCGAAAAAACCGGATATCGCCGCCGCCAATATTGCCGCGCTCAATGCGGGCCACGCTTATGGCGAAACGGCAGAGCTTTCGGGGCCGCTAAAGCAATATCATGTTGAACCCGCGCCAGCAGAAGCCGGGCTGTACCGAACGGTAACGGGCGCAGAGTCCATTTCTTTAGGTCTTGTGGCGGGGGCACAGCTTGCCGGTTTGCCGATGTTTTTTGGCGGCTATCCGATTACGCCTGCGTCCGCAATTTTGCATCACCTGTCCCGGTTGAAGGAATATGGCATAACCACATTTCAGGCGGAGGATGAGATCGCTGCTATTTGTGCCGCGATTGGTGCCAGCTATGCAGGCTCGCTCGGCGTGACCAGCTCGTCTGGCCCCGGCATCGCCTTGAAAGGCGAGGCGATGGGCCTTGCGATAATGACTGAGCTTCCCTTGGTTATTGTAAACAGTCAGCGCGGCGGCCCTTCCACCGGCCTTCCCACAAAGACCGAACAGTCGGACCTGTATCAAGCGGTCTATGGCCGCAATGGCGATGCGCCTATGCCGGTCATCGCCGCCCGAAGCCCCGTTGACTGTTTTGACTGCGCGATAGAGGCGGTGCGGATTGCGACCGAATATATGACGCCGGTGATGCTCCTGACCGATGGCTATATTGCCAATGCCGCCGAACCTTGGAAAGTACCTGATCTGGATGGCTACAAACCCTTCCCGGTTGAATTTATGAATGAAGCACCCGAAGGCGGCTTCATGCCCTATGCGCGGGATAACAAGCTAGCCCGGCCATGGGTGAAGCCCGGCACGCCCGGTTTGATGCACCGCATCGGCGGCATTGAGAAGGCGCAAGATACCGGCCATATCAACTATGCTCCCGAAAATCATCAGGCGATGACCGACATCCGCAAAGCCAAGGTGGACGGCGTCGCGGGCAGCATCCCCGATCAGGAGGTATGTTTGGGACAGGCCGGTGCGAAGCTGGCCGTCGTGGGCTGGGGCAGCACATTCGGCCCGATTCATCAGGCGGTAAAACGGGCGCAACGTAAAGGGCTCGATGTCGCCCATGTCCATATCCGCCATATCTGGCCCACGCCTGCCAATCTGGGCGACCTGCTGCGCAGTTTCGACCGCATCATCGTGCCCGAAATGAATACCGGCCAGTTAAAAACCCTGCTCCGCGACCAGTTCCTTGTGGACGCAAAACCAGTAAACAAAGTATCCGGCCAGCCCTTCACCATCGCCGAGATGGAAGCCGCAATAGAGGAGGCTTTGAAATGAACGATATGACACCTGTAACAACCACCCTCAAGGACTGGGAAACCGATCAGGAGGTGCGCTGGTGCCCTGGATGCGGGGATTATGCGATCCTGAAGGCGGTGCAGCGCACTATGCGCAACTGGGCGCGGATCCGGCGAAGACGGTTTTTATCAGCGGCATTGGCTGTTCCAGCCGCTTTCCCTATTATATGGAAACCTATGGCTTTCACACCATTCACGGCCGTGCACCCGCCTTTGCCACGGGGTTGAAGCTCGCCAATCCGGAATTGGATGTCTGGCTGGTCACCGGCGACGGCGACGGGTTGTCAATCGGCGGCAACCATACGATGCACCTGCTGCGCCGCAATCTCAATTGTCAGATTATGCTGTTCAATAATGAGATTTACGGCCTGACCAAGGGGCAATATTCGCCCACCAGCCGCGAAGGCACAACATCGCCGTCCACCCCCTATGGCAGCGTCGATCATCCCGCACGCCCCGCGGCCTTTGCGCTGGGTTCGGGCGCACGCTTTGTCGGGCGCGGCTTTGATGTATCGAAGAATTTACCAGACGTATTAAAAGCCGCTCATGCGCATCAGGGCGCGGCCTTTATTGAGATATTTCAAAATTGTATTGTCTATAATAAAGACGTGTTTGAGGATTTTGCCGCCCCCAAGGGTGCCGAAGATCGTCAGCTCTGGCTGGAGGATGGCAAGCCGATGCTGTTTGCCGGCGATAGCAAGGGCATTGCGCTCGACCGCGATGCGCTGACGCTCAAAGTGGTTGGTGTTGTGGATGGCGACTGGGAAGCAGCAGGTGTCATCGTGCATGATGTTACCAACCGCAGCGTCGCGCATATGCTTGTCGAAATGCCCTTTGGCGAATTCCCGATGGCGCTCGGGGTGCTCTATGATGATCCCAAGGCGACCTTTGAAGATGCGGTGGTTGCACAGAACAAAGCCGCAAGCGAAGGCAAGAGCGCCGATCTGGGTAAGCTGCTCAGCAAAGGGCAGACTTGGACAGTAACGGAAGGCGGGCCGGAGCTATAGCTTTTGGATAACCTGACTCATTCGCTGGCCGGGGCTGTGTTGGGGCAGATGGGGCTGAAGCGCAAGACGGGCCTCGCCATGCCCACACTTATTATAGCGGCGAATTTGCCCGATATTGATGCTGTTGCGGTGCTGCTCGGTGGGCATCAGCATTTGGCCATCCGGCGCGGGGTTACACATGGGCCGATTGCGATGGTTATCCTGCCGCTGCTGTTGTGGGCTATAACGCTGTGGTTCGATAAGTGGCAAACGCAGCGCGGTAAACGGCCCGATACGCGGCTACCCATCCACAAGGGCTGGCTGCTTGCGCTCGCATATATCGGCACGCTCAGTCATCCGGCGCTCGATTGGCTCAACGTCTATGGCATCCGCCTGCTGGAACCGTTTAGCAGCCAGTGGTTTTACGGCGATACGCTGTTCATTATTGATGTGTGGATATGGGCGGCGCTGATCATCGGGATTATCTGGTCATTGCGCCGCGAACGCAGCGGAAAGGGCGATTGGCAACGCCCCGCCTGGATCAGCTTTACGGCGGTGTGCGCTTATATTTTTGTGAATGGTGCGATCACCGGCCATGCGGAGGCGCTTGCTTATGACCGGTTAAGAGCAAGTGGTTACACAATTAGCCAACGTCCTATATTGCAGATTGTCGCAAGCCCGGTTCCTGTAACATTTTGGAGAAGAGAGATTTTATGGCGGGACCAAAAAAATTTTGGTCAGGAAGATTATACCCTATTGTCCGATTTCAAAATCCACGGAAAAGTCGGCTTTATCAACTATCCCAATGAAATGGTTCGGCGGGCTGCCCTCGTCAATGAGGATATGCGTGCTTATATATTCTGGTCCCGGATGCCCTATGCACAGGTGATTACCAAAGGACCGCAAAGCGAGATCATCATTCGGGATCAGCGGTTCTCAAACCCGCTTGCGGGGGATAGGTTCACTGCTCGTGCAGTTTTCTATAATCGCGCAATAGCGGAATGATTGAGCGTTAACCCCGTATCCTGTTTGCGCTGGTCATAGATTAGTCAACGGTACCATGAAAAAAACCCAAATTCTCTGGCTGCGCCGTGACCTTCGCCTGTCTGATCAGGCAGCGCTTGTCGCTGCGGCCGCAGCAGGGCCGGTTATCCCTGTTTATGTGCTAGATGACGAAACGCCAAGGCACCGTAACATGGGCGGCGCATCGCGCTGGTGGCTGCACCATAGTCTAGCAGCGCTGGACAGACAGTTGCGCCCGCTGGGGTCGCGGTTAATCCTGCGGCGAGGGAAGGCGGCTGAGGTCATAGCTGAGCTGGCGCAAGAGGCAGGTGCATCCGCCGTCCATTGCATCCGTCATTATGAACCATGGTGGCGCAATGCAGAGCGGGCGCTAGCTGATAAAGTCGATCTTGTCCGGCATGACGGCAATTATCTGATGCCGATGGGCAGTGTAAGAACAGGCAGCGGCGCTCCTTACAAAATCTACACGCCATTCTGGCGGGAGCTGTCAAAACATATGCCGCCGCCGGAACCTTTGCCTGCACCAGACTCAATTCCATCGCCGCAAAACTGGCCGCATAGTGATTCATTGGAGGATTGGGCTTTGCTACCCGACAAGCCCAATTGGGCAGTAGGCATGGCCGAAATGTGGACACCGGGAGAGTATGGGGCGCAAACCCGGCTTGCGGATTTCTCAGGTCGTGCCGCTCAATATGATGAAAAGCGCAATTTTCCTTCAATAGAAGGCACCAGCTTTTTGTCCCCGCATCTGCATTTTGGAGAAATAACACCGGCGCAGGCGTGGCACGCGCATAGGACGGCAGGCGGATCGGTTGAGGTGTTCCTTAAAGAGATTGTCTGGCGCGAATATGCGCAGAATGTTGTTTTCCAATATCCTGATTATGGCAGCAAAAATGCAAGGGACAATTTTGATGCCTTTCCGTGGCGTGATGTTACCAAACAGGATGTGGCCGCAGATTTGAAAGCTTGGCAGGCCGGGCGCACCGGTTATCCTATCGTCGATGCCGGAATGCGGGAGCTTTGGGCAACGGGGTGGATGCATAACCGCGTGCGGATGATAACGGCGAGTTTTCTTATCAAGCATATCTTGATCGACTGGCGCGAAGGCGAGAAATGGTTTTGGGATACGCTATGCGATGCGGATTATGCCAGCAATGCAGTGAATTGGCAGTGGACGGCAGGGACAGGCGTGGACAGTAATATGTTTGTAAGGATCATGGCCCCGCTATCGCAAAGTGAGAAATTTGATGCAGGCGACTATATCCGCAAATGGGTACCGGAGCTGGCGGATTTGGATGATCCCTATGTGCATGATCCCGATGAATTTGGCCGTAAACCAGCAGATTACCCTGCCAAGATTATCGGACATAAAGAGGCGCGCGAACGAGCGCTGGCTGCCTATGCTCGGATTAAGGGTCAAAGCTAGGGTCAGGACCTAGACTTTTAGGCGAAAGCCATCTTCAAAATCCTGTTCCAACATGGCGGCTATAGCCTCTGCGACTATGCTTGGTTCTTTGACTGTTGCCGGATCTTCGCCAGGATAGGCTTGGGCACGCATCTGGGTTCGGGTTTTGCCCGGGTCAACAATCGCAGTACGGACAGCAGAGATATTTTCGCATTCCTCACCATAGCTTAACACAAGTGTTTCAAGCGCTGCTTTTGACGCGCCATAAGCGCCCCAATAGGCACGGGGTTTCGTTCCCACACTGGATGTAAGTGCGATTAAACGGCCCGCATCGGACGCCCTTAACAGCGCATCAAAATGCGCGATCATTGATTGCTGAGCAATCAGGTTCAACGTGATGACTTTACCAAATTCGGTGCCATCAATTGCCGGAACCGGGCTTAGCGATCCTAGCATTGCGGCGTTCAGCACTAATATATCCAGCTTGCCCCACCGTTCGTTAACAGCAGCGGCCAGCCTGGCGATGCTTTCGCCGTCGATAATATCAAGCGGCGCAATGGTGGCAGAACCGCCAGCTTCAAAAATACTATCCTCTACCTTTTCCAAGTCTTTGGCATTACGGGCCGTCAGGATGACATGAACACCGCGCGATGCCAGCGCAATAGCTGTCGCCGCGCCAATTCCGCGGCTTGCCCCTGCAACAACGGCCAATTTACCCTTTAGGTCGCCCATCAAACCGCTTTCTTACGTTCGCCAAGCAGGAAAAGCTGATCCGATTGTCCAACGCCGTCATGATCGGTCAATGTGGTAGGATATTCACCAGTGAAACAGGCATCACAATATTGCGGCTGTCCGTCGTTACGGCGCGCTTCTCCCAAAGCACGGTAAAGTCCATCAATCGAGAGGAAGGCGAGACTATCCGCCTGGATAAACTCACGCATCTGTTCAATGTCCATGCGGCTCGCCAGCAACTTGGATCGTTCCGGCGTGTCGACGCCATAAAAGCAGCTATTGGCTGTCGGCGGGCTAGCGATGCGCATATGCACTTCTTTTGCACCCGCCTCACGCATCATTTGGACGATTTTTAACGATGTGGTGCCGCGCACGATACTGTCGTCGATTAAAACGATTTTTTTGCCAGCAACCAGATTCCTGTTGGCATTATGTTTCAGCTTTACGCCCAAATGCCGCACACCGTCGCCCGGTTGGATAAAGGTGCGACCGACATAATGGGAACGGATAATGCCCAGTTCAAACGGAATACCCGCGGCCTCCGCATAGCCGATTGCCGCAGGGGTGCCACTGTCGGGAACGGGGATGACATAATTCACATCGACCCCATTTTCGCGGGCAAGCTCTGCGCCAATTGCCTTTCGCACCGAATAGACACTGTTGCCATCAACAATCGAATCGGGACGGGAGAAATAGACGTGCTCAAATATGCACGGGCGCGGGTGCAGGCCGATAAAGGGCTTATGCGATGTCATTTGCCCGCCATGAACAACGATAAGCTCGCCCGGTTCAACCGAACGGATGAATTCGGCACCGACAATGTCAAAGGCAACGGTTTCCGAAGCAAAAATGATGCTATTGTCGAGTTTGCCCATCACCAGCGGCCGAATACCCAGCGGATCGCGGCAGGCGATCATCCCCTCTGGCGTCAGGCAGATTAGCGAATAGGCGCCCTCCACCCGCTTGAGAGCGTCAATCAAGCGGTCGAGCAGCGTGCGGTAGCCGGATGTCGCGACCAAATGGATGATCACTTCTGTATCGGATGTAGACTGGAATATCGAACCCCTGCTCACCAACTCTTGCCGCAGGGTTATAGCGTTGGAGATATTGCCATTATGTGCCACGGCAAAGCCGCCCGACGCGAGATCAGCAAAAAGCGGCTGCACATTGCGCAAAGAGGTTTCGCCTGTGGTTGAATAGCGAACATGGCCGATGGCGCTATTGCCGAGCAGGCCGCGCATCACATCTTCGCGGTCAAAATTGCCGGCGACATGACCCATAGCGCGGTGGGTATAGAAATCATGGCCATCAAAACTGGTTATGCCGGCGGCTTCCTGTCCGCGATGTTGCAGCGCATGGAGGCCTAGCGCGACCATAGCGGCAGCGCCGTCCGCATCATAGGTTCCAAAAATTCCGCACTCTTCGCGCAATTTATCGTCATCAAAAGGGTTGGTTGTAAGCCTGTGCATATTCATGTCCGAATCCGGTAGCGCCAAGGATGCACCGCATATAGGCAAGCTATATCCATATGTCTGCCCCCTGAAATAATTTTGTCACTTATAGTTGCTGCGCTTTGTCTACAATTGCGCTTTTGAACGGGCTGGTTTAGGCAAATTTCATGGATAATGAACGCGAAATGGGATTGGCACTAAATCCCAGATATGACGAAAAGGGCTTAATAACTGCAGTTATTAGCGACGCCGAGGACGATATGCTGTTGATGGTGGGGCATATGAATGCGCTGGCATTGGAGATGACCCTGAAAACCGGGATTGTTCATTTCTTCTCCCGCAGCAGGCAAGCTTTATGGAAAAAGGGTGAGACCAGCGGTCATTATCTGCATTTGAAAGATATGCGGATTGATTGCGATCAGGACGCGATCTGGATTAAGGCAAAGGCGGATGGTCCCACTTGCCATACAGGAGTGCGTAGCTGTTTCTATAGGCGGGTTACGGCAAAGGGTTTAGAGTTGTTATGAAAAGACTATGTCTGCCATTTGCAATTTTTCTGCTCTGTTCGTGCAGCGAAGACGCAGGCAGCATGAAGCAGAATGATGTGAAATCAACTGAAATTGGTGATGCTTTAAACAAAAAAGCGATCGAGCGCGGCATATTGCCCGATCCCGATAATCTGGTTTTTGCAGGCCGCTTCGAAACCCGAAGTGAACTTGGCACGGATAAGTTTTGCGCGGTAGAAAGCAGTGGCGGTTATACTATCGGTGTGCTGGCCGTGTTTGGTCCGGAAAGCAAATGCGAAGGGCAGGGCAATGCGCGTCTAGACGGCGAAAAGGTGCAAGTCACATTGTCAGGCAAAGGCGATTGTAGTTTTGACGCAGAATATGACGGGGTCGAACTGCGCTTTCCGGGCAGTTTGAATGAAGGTTGCGAATCATATTGTACGGCGCGGGCTAGCCTTTCGGGCACCAGCTATTTCATAGTCGAAGAAGGCGACGATGCTGCCCGCCGCGCTTTGGGGCGCGACATTGAAAGGTTGTGCGGATAGATTGTGTCGTTAGCCGGTATACAATGACTCAATTTTTAACTGCTATACAGGCCTGACCTGCGGCCTTTACTTTGGCGCACATGGCATCGGCGGCGCTGCGCGATGCGAAGGGGCCGGCCTGCAAGCGCGTAACCGATCCGACGGCTTTCAAATATGGTTGGAGCGAGGACAGATCGCTGATCCGCGATTCCAGAGAAGTCCAAAGCCCGGTGGCGCTGCTTTCCTTACTGAAGGCACCAAGCTGTATCCGCCATGCACCGGTTGCTGCGGCGGCAGATGGCATTGGCGTTGCAGTAGGCACAACAGGCACAACAGGCACTTTCTTGACGGCGCTGCTCGCCGCAGGACCAGTTGCAGGACCAGTCGCAGGGCCTGGCGCTGGGGCTGCCTCTATGCTGCTTGGAAAACCGGGTGCATTGCTAGGTGATGGCATTGACGGCGGCACATCAATGGTGCGTCCTGTCGGCGCGACCGGTGCAGTGTTAATCGGGAAACCAGCCACACGCTGGGCGCGGGATTTATTGGCCTGTGCCTCCAATTCACCAGCCAGAACGGTGCCTCTTTGCCGGTCGGGCAGCGGGATATATTGATCCATTTGTGCCAAGCTGCGCGACGCCGGGGCCATACCGGATGAGGATGCACGGGTCATTAATGCATAGGCGCGGACCCAATCTTTTTCGATATGCACGCCGTTAAACAATTCAGTTGCTAGTAAATATTGGGCGCGCGGCTCTCCCCGCGAAGCCGAAGCCTGTAAATAGGGAATCGCCTCTGCAATTTTGCCTTGATAATGCAGCAAATGGCCATAGCTGTCCGAAGCCTGCAAATGGCCTTGTTCAGCTGCACGGCGATACCAATCAAGTGCAATAGTAAGGTCCATGGGCACGCCGCGCCCCATTTTATAGGCTTGGCCCAGATTAAACTGTGCATCGGCGTCGCCTTTTAACGCAGGATCACGCCATTCTTTGACCGCACCTTCATAATCGCCTTGCGTCCAAGCATCCACACCATTTTTCACATCGGCATGGGCAGGTACGCCGACAATAGCAACGGTAAGGGCCGCAAGAGCGATTTTTACGCCAAAGGACTTATGTGACATTATATATACTCCGGTAGATATTTTTCACGCCTATAAACTGCTGTCCCCTGATAATTGGTAAACGGATGCAATTAAAGGCTTAACCAAGGATCAAACAAACGCAAAAGCGCTGCTTATATAGCATAAACAAGATGAACCATAGCCAACAGGAAATGACGTCATTGGAATTTTATTGACGGCGTTAACCAGATATTAGCCCTGTCCTGTCATTTCCCTGTCTGAAACTTTTAGCAAAGGGGATTGATGTGCGGGTTCTCGCATTGGCATCACAAAAAGGCGGATCGGGGAAAACCACCCTGTCAGGTCATTTGGCGGTTCAGGCTCAACTCGCGGGTGCAGGCCCGGTTGTGCTGATTGATATTGACCCGCAAGGTTCAACAGCAGACTGGTGGAATGAACGCGAGGCAGAATTGCCTGCATTTGCGCAAACCACCGTTGCAAGATTGGCATCGGACTTGGCCGTATTGCGTCAGCAAGGCTTTAAGCTAGCGGTGATTGATACGCCGCCTGCCATCACCATGGCTATACAAAGCGTGATTTCGGTCGCAGAACTGATCGTTGTGCCGACCCGGCCCAGCCCGCATGATCTTCGAGCTGTTGGCGCGACGGTTGATTTGTGTGAACGCGCAGGTAAACCGTTGATCTTCGTCGTTAATGCGGCGACGCCGAAAGCGAAAATTACATCCGAAGCGGCTGTGGCCCTATCACAGCACGGCACTGTTGCCCCGATAACATTGCATCACCGCACCGATTTTGCCGCATCAATGATTGACGGCCGTACGGTGATGGAGGTCGATCCGAATGGCCGTTCGGCACAGGAAGTGCAACAGCTTTGGGATTATATTTCCGACAGACTTGAGAAGAATTTCCGCCGCACGGTGTTTAGCGCACCTGCATCCGCAGCATCCAATCCGCAACCTACGGCTCGCCCAATGGGCGGATTTGGCCGCAGGGTTATCGGACAATAAAGGGGGTATGAACAATGGGGGAACCTAAACCATTGGCATCGCTGTCTGGATTGCTGCTTGCCCGCAAAGGTGCGGCGCGTCCCGCCATGCGGCGCCCTATGACACTCGATAATGGCGGCAATACCGCTATTAATCAGGATGATCTGGGTTGGAACGATATGGGCTATGATGTCGACCCTGATCCTAATGCTCCGATGGACTATGAACATGGTCATAGTCGCAACCCGCTTGCAGGTGCTGTGCCGGAGGCAAAACCGGAAGTGCGTCAGCAACAGGAAATGATTGCACGCCGCTTGCAGGAACAAGCAGAGGTTGGCTTTGAAAGCCTGCCCGCAGGAGAACAGGATGATGCGCAAGAAGTAGCGGTCAAAAAAGTCGTATTGCAGGTATCTTCCGATCCGGTGCCGCAATCAGAGGTCGCACCGGTCCAAGCCAAAACTGCGGTCAAAACTGCTCCAAAAGCACGCAAACGCGCAGCCCCTGGATCAAAAGGCAAAGCGGCCTTTACATTGCGGCTTGATAAAGACCGTCATTTGAAGCTGCGCCTTGCCTGCGCGATTAGCAATCGGTCAGCGCAGATGTTGGTAACGGACGCGCTCGATGCGTTTTTGGAAAATATGCCGGAAATCGGACAGCTTGCTGCCCGCGTTCCATCGAAATGAACTTTGAAGCGAAACACTTTTTTGAGGTGATGCTATGAACAGCAATTTTATGATGAAGCTGGCTTTGACAACCGCATTTGTCGCGGTGCCAAATATAGGCTGCACAACCTTAGGGATCAGCAGCACTATGAAAGCATCGCCGGTCGATGCCAGTGCAAAAAAGGCACATAAATGGGCGCGGAAAGCCGAAAAAAGCATGGCCAAGGGGCAGCTGGAAAAGGCGCTGATGTATGCCGAACTTGCGGTTGAAGCGGATATGATGAACCGTGACTACCGTGCGCTTCTTGCCCGCGTTTATATGGCACAGGGACGGTTCCGGTCGGCTGAACGCACCTATATGGATCTGGTCGATTTGGGTCAGGTGGACCCGCGCACCGTGATCAGTATCGCGCTTAGCCGCATTGCTCAGGGCAAGGTGGAATCGGCGGTTGCTATCGTCGAAGCCAACCGTTCGATCATTCCGGCAAGCGATTATGGCCTGACCCTCGCGCTTGCCAGGGCAAAGCGACCGGGCAGTTGACGTATTGAGCGATGCCATCCGTCAGGATAATGCGACCGCCCGGACCCGCCAGAATCTGGCCCTTGCTTATGCCTTGAATGGCCGCTGGCGCGAAGCCAGGATTATGGCGGTGCAGGATATGCCGCAGGACCGCGTGAATGACCGCATCACCGAATGGGCACAATATGCCCGACCGGGCGCCTATGAAACCCGTATTGCGGGCCTTTTGAAAGTCACGCCGCAAAGCGATGCAGGGCAGCCTGTGCGCCTCGCTCTTGCTAATGCACCTGCGGCGCTGGCCAGCGCTGCTCCGGTCGCTCCCGCTCAATCGCTTGCAGAAGAAGCAAGCGAGGAACTTGCTGCAATCGGCCCTGCGCCTGTCGCAATGGTCAAAGGATTTGATGCGCCTGAAGAAAAAAATGTTGCGGTTGTTGCAGCGTCAAAACCTGCTCCGATCCAACCGATAGAAATTCCCGCTTCGGATAACGCACCTTTGATCAAGGCACCTGTGGGTCCATCCAAGGCTGCCGCTGTACAGCCCGCGGCAAAGGCGAAAGAGCCTGCTAAACTGGCTCTTGCCGATGTAGCGCCAAAAGCGCCCGCAACCCGCAATGTCAGCGGCACCCATTTGGTGCAATTGGGGGCGTTTTCTACGACGGAAAATGCCAAAAAAGCATGGGAAAACTGACCAACCGTCATAGTGTTTTGACAGGATTCAACTCCGCCAGTTCGACTGTGAAGGTCAATGGCAAGACGCTGATCCGCTTGGCGGCCATGGGCTTTGGCAATGAACAGGCGGCAAACTCTGTTTGTAACAGCATAAAGTCGTCAGGCGGAAGCTGCATCGTGCGCAGTGTTGGCGGAAACAAACCTGTGCGTCTGGCTTCGCGCTAAAGCGGCAAATCAAGGAATTGCAGGAGGGCGGCGGGTCAATCTATGACCTTGCCGCCCTTCATCATTTTGCGCACACGCCCCTGTACCGGCAGTTTGTCAAACGGCGTATTGCCCGCGAACGCCGCCATTTTGGTGCTGTCCACCTGCCATGGGGCATCCACATCGACAAAGATCAGGTCCGCCTCTTTCCCGGTTTCTATCGATCCCGCGTTCAGACCTAATATTTCCGCGGGATTGGACGATAGCAGACGGAATAAATGCCCAATATCAATATGGCCGTCACGCACCAGATTGAGTGACAGGGCAAGCAATGTCTCTGCCCCTGCCATACCGGGGGCTGCCTCGCTAAAGGGCAGGCGTTTGTCCTCAGGCCCGCGCGGATTGTGCCCCGATGCGATAACATCAATCGTACCGTCGGCGATTGCGGATAAGCAGGCTTGTCTATCCTCTTCGCTTCGCAGCGGCGGGGACAGCCTTGCAAAGGTGCGAAAATCGGACACAGCATTATCCGACAGGAACAGATGGGCAGGCGTAATGCCGCAAGTCACGCGGGCACCATCCCGCTTTGCTTTGGCAATCATATCCAATCCCTTTGCCGTAGTGACCTGACGGAAATGGACATGGGCACCGCTTTGTTCGGCCAGCAACAGGTCACGGGCAATAGCGGCTGCCTCCGCCATTGCAGGCGCAGCGGGCAGGCCCAATAAGGTTGCGGTTGGTCCGGAAGTCGCCACCGCATCGCCGGTTATTCCGGCATCTTCACTATGCACAAACACAGGCAGGTTCAACGCCGCGCAATATTGCATGATACGCAGCATCACTCCGCTATCGCAAATCCATTTACGTCCGGTTGCAACGCCAATGGCTCCTGCCTCTTTCATCAGCGCAATTTCGGCCATATGTTGCCCGTTCAGCGCCTGTGTCGCGGCGGCAAGCGGGTGAACCCAGAAATCGGGCTTTCCTTTTAGTGCAGCAAAACGAATGGTCGCAGGGTCGTCATGCACAGGCGATTGGTCGGGCATTAAAGCGGCACGGGTAATACCGCCAAAGCGAAATGCGGGCTTATCCGTTGCAAATACGCCCAGATCAATAATCCCCGGCGCGACCAAAAGGCCTTGTGCATCTATCACTTGCTCGTTTGCCGCGCTTTCTTCTGCGATCAGTCCTTTGTCTACGGTCAGGCTTCCCATTTCCGCCCGATTCGTGCCGCTGCGCAATATTTGTCCATTGATGATCCGGATGCTCATGCCCATCCCTCCACAGCGCGCGCCTTGCGCGTCAAAATATCAAGGCAGGCCATACGCACCGCAACACCCATTTCCACTTGTTCTGTTATCGCCGAACGCCCGGCCATATCGGCGACGTTGCTAGCGATTTCGACGCCTCGGTTCATCGGCCCTGGATGCATGATCAGCGCATCGGGCTTGGCAAGCGCTAGTCGCCTTTCGTCCAAGCCATAAAGGTGAAAATATTCACGCGGCGACGGTATAAAGTCTCCCTGCATCCGCTCATTTTGAAGGCGCAGCATCATAACAACATCGCTGCCGTCTAGGGCCGTATTGAAATCGGTAAAGGTGGTGACGCCAAATTCCTCTATCCCGGCGGGCATTAGGGCAGGGGGGGAGACCACCCGCACCTGCGCCCCCAATGTCGTCAGGCAGATGATATTGGACCGCGCCACCCGGCTATGCAACACATCGCCGCAAATGGTGATGGTAAGCCCAGCAATCTCGCCCTTGCGCCTTTGTATCGTCAATGCATCAAGCAGCGCCTGTGTTGGATGTTCATGGGTTCCGTCACCAGCGTTAAGCACGGGACAGTCAACCTTGTCAGATATCAGTTGTACCGCGCCCGAGCTTGCATGGCGGATCACAATTCCATCGGCCCGCATTGCATTCAAAGTCATGGCGGTGTCGATGAGCGTCTCGCCTTTTTTGAGGCTAGATTGTGACGCGTGCATATTAACCACATCCGCGCCCAGCCGCTTGCCAGCAATTTCGAACGATAATAGCGTGCGCGTGCTGTTTTCGAAAAAGCGTTGATTATGGTCAACCCTGATAACCGGTCATCATGTTTGGACGCACCAGAGCGGTTGAGCGTGACCCAAGTTTCTGCCTGATCCAAAATATAGAGTATTTCATGATTTTGCAGGCCGGTTATGCCTAGCAAATGCCGGTGCGGAAAGGCGGCTGATCCAGCAGGAAAGCGGTCAGCGGCGGAAATAGAACCCATTGTCATTAAAGCCATGCCATTAGAGGCAAGCGCTGTATTTATCAAGCGGGGATATTGGTTTCGGTCCCTAAGGCTCTATTTTTCGGCTTGCTTAGGCAAAATCCACCTAAATATGGGGAGAGTGCGCGGTTTTCTGCTTAATCCCTAACCAACGCATCGATTGCGCCTTGCAGGATGTATGCGGCTGCGGCGCAGTCGATACGCTCGGCCCTTTTGGCACGGCTTATATCGGCGCTAATCATGGCCCGTTCGACCGCCTGTGTTGACCACCGTTCGTCCCAAAGCAAGATTGGCAGGGCGAGATCGGATATATTGCGGGCAAAGGCACGCGATGATTGGCTGCGCGGACTTTCACTACCGTCAAGATTGATCGGCAGGCCAATGACGATGCCCCTAACCGGGCGGCTGGCAATAACAGCCGATAGCGCGGCCTTGTCCTTTGCAAATTTGCTCCGCCGGATCAAATCGGCAGGCGATGCAAAAGTCCATAACGCATCGCAAAAAGCCGTGCCAATCGTCTTTGTTCCCAAATCAAGCCCGATTAAAACGCCGCCATCAGGCAAAGTTTCGGCAAAGGCATTTTTATCAGTGAAGATCATTTCTTCAAAAATTCACGCAGGCGCCATAGGGAATCAAAGCGCAAATTACCCCAAAAAAGCGGAATGTCATAAACATGGTAATTGCCGCCGGGAAAAACATAATTACCGATTTTCGGGGGGTCGCCGATTAACAGAAAGCCATTTTCGTCGCAGCGGGCAGGGACAGCCTTTTCTACCAATTCACCAGTCGTCATATCCTCATTGGGTTTCAATGTGCCCAGATTGGCCTCCGCGCCCGCCGCTTCACTAACTCCGCCAGTCAACGGGTTGGTGCAAGCAATTGGGCTGTCTGCACGCGATTGGCCGTCAAGGCCGGTTAATACGCCATAAGCCTTTAACACTCGGCCATAATCCGCTGGCTCGGAAAAGCTTTGATAGGTTATGATACAGCCTGTGTCATCGGGCTTTGCGCATAGGGAAAGACCAGTTTGCGGCAGGTCATGTTCAACCGATATTGGCCAACCAATAATATAGGCTGCGACTATTCTTTTGGCGAGCGGCTTTCCTGCTACGCGCTGCTGTAACAGATACAGCATATGCCGCGCCCCTTGGCTGTGCCCGGCAAGGATGATCGGGCGGTCCGGCTGCTGTCGCTTAATAAAGCTATCAAATGCCAAAAGGACATCGCGGTATGCCCCGTCCAGTGCTTCTTTTCCTTCCGGTTTATCGGTCAGGAAAGCGCCCACCGTGGCCTGCCGGTATTTTGGCGCCCATATCTGTCCGGCGCTGGCAAAGGGTGAGGCAAGGCCGCGCAGGAAGATTTTCGTGCGCACATCGGTGGCCGCATCGCCCAGCTGCATATTCCAGCTATCGCGCGATATATAAGAAGTCGGATGCACAAAAAAGACTGCGGCTGGCCCTTCGCTTTCATCTTTTGGCGCACCGTCTGGTTTGAACTTTGTGGGATCATTGTCAGATTTGACTGGCCCTGAAAACCACATGGCTGGATCGTCATATATATTCGTTTTCAGGGCTTCTTGTTGTTTATACTCCGTGGTCGGAACAAAGGCGATTTCGGTCAATTCATCCTGATAAATATTGAGCGCGAATCCCCCGGCGATGACCAGCACCACCAGTGCGGCAAAGAAATAGAGAAATTTACGGACCAAAATGCACCTGCTTATGATATTTCACGGCCAAATAGCCTATATCGTGATTATTGCACCAGCAAATTGAACCTTGGCTGAGCAAAAGGCGAAAATTGCCTCTATTTTCCGTTGAAGCGTCCCATTGGCGGTGCTAGCTGCGAGCGTTATGAGTGTAGACAAAGAAACAGTAGTGAAAATCGCCAAACTGTCCCGCATCGCCATCAATGATGCAGAGGCAGAAGCGATGGTATCAGAATTAAACGGCATATTGGGCTGGGTCGAACAGCTAGGTGAAGTCGATGTAACAGGTGTTGCGCCGATGGCATCGGTAATCGCCAATAAAACCCGTATGCGCGAAGATGTTGTCACATATGACCTGACCGGCGGCGGGGTAACCGATAAGGTGCTGGCCAATGCGCCAGCCAGAGAAGGCGTGTTTTTGGCGTGCCCAAGGTGATTGAATAATGACAGATTTAACCGAACTCAGTGTGGCCGCCATCCGCGATGGCGTGGTAAAAGGCGATTTCAAAGCCGTGGAAGTGGCTGAAGCGTTTAACGCCAATGTTGCGGGTGCAAAGGCGCTCAATGCCTTCATTGTGGACACGCCAGAGCTGGCGATTGAATCGGCCAAGGCGGTAGACGCTGATAAAGCCTCTGGTAAGGCGCTTGGCAAGATGGCGGGCGTGCCGATTGGCATGAAGGATTTATTCTGCACAGACGGCGTTCAGACCACAGCCGCAAGCCATATTTTAGAAGGTTTCAAACCCACTTACGAATCGACTGTTTCCAGCAATTTATGGAAAGCAGGCGCAGGGATGCTGGGAAAGCTGAATCTAGATCAGTTTGCCATGGGTTCGTCCAATGAAACCAGTTATTTCGGTAATGTCATATCGCCCTGGCGTCGCGGCGGCAGCGATAATGCTCCACTGGCTCCGGGCGGATCGTCGGGCGGATCATCGGCTGCGGTGTCGGCGCGGCTTTGTCCGGCGGCAACCGGCACTGATACAGGCGGTTCAATCCGTCAGCCCGCAGCCTTTACCGGCATTACGGGCATAAAGCCGACCTATGGCCGGTGTAGCCGCTGGGGCATTGTCGCTTTTGCCAGCTCGCTTGATCAGGCCGGACCCATGGCCCGCAATGTCCGCGATTGCGCGATCATGCTGGAGGCGATGGCAGGTTATGATCCGAAGGATGCGACTTCGCTCGACCTGCCTGTGCCCGAATGGGAGGCAGGCTTGAGCAGCGATCTGCGCGGCAAGAAAATTGGCATTCCAAAAGAATATCGGATGGACGGCACCGATGCGGATATATTGAGCAGTTGGGATAATGGTATTACCTGGCTTAAAGATGCGGGGGCAGAGATTGTCGACATTTCCCTGCCGCATACCAAATACGCGCTGCCCGCTTATTATATCATTGCACCGGCCGAAGCATCGTCCAACCTCGCCCGTTATGACGGGGTGCGCTATGGTCTTCGCGAACTGCCCGATGGGGTGGGTTTGCAGGATATGTATGCCGCAACCCGCGCCGCCGGCTTTGGACCAGAAGTACGCCGCCGGATCATGATTGGCACCTATGTATTATCCGCCGGTTTTTATGACGCCTATTATACACAAGCGCAAAAGGTCCGCACCTTGATCGCGCGGGATTTTGACCAGGCCTTTGGGCAATGCGACCTGATCCTTGCGCCGACTACCCCAACGGCAGCCTTTGCGCTGGGCGAAAATACCGAAGATCCACTGGCCATGTATCTGAATGACGTGTTCGCCGTTCCTGCATCGCTCGCTGGCTTGCCCGCGATGAGCGTTCCTGCGGGGCTGAACAAGGATGGCCTGCCTTTGGGGCTGCAGATTATCGGTAACGCGCTGGATGAACAGGGCGTGCTGAATGCGGGGCTTGCGATAGAGGAACGCGCCGGATTTGTGGCTAGGCCGGAGAAATGGTGGTGAGCATGACTGAATCAACATATCGTATCCAGGGCAATAGCGGCGAGTGGGAGGTCATTATTGGCCTTGAGGTTCATGCGCAGGTGACTTCCAACTCCAAGCTATTCTCCGGCGCGGCGACCGAATTTGGCGCGGAGCCGAATTCCCAAGTGTCCCTGATCGATGCCGCGATGCCCGGAATGCTTCCGGTTGTGAACAAGGAATGCGTACGTCAAGCGGTGCGCACCGGCCTTGCGATAAATGCAAAGATCAACAAATGGTCGCGTTTTGACCGGAAAAATTATTTCTACGCCGATTTGCCGCAAGGGTATCAGATTTCGCAGCTTTATCATCCAATAGTGGGTGAGGGTGAAATCGAAGTAACCCAGAATGAGAAAGACCCCGATAGCCCGACGCGGACCATCGGCATTGAACGCATTCATATCGAACAGGATGCAGGCAAGTTGATGCATGATCAGCACCCGACGATGAGCTATGTTGACCTGAATCGCTGCGGTGTGGCCTTGATGGAAATTGTGTC